>JAJTGU010000001.1 GCA_021297985.1 Rubrivivax sp. | reverse complement strand
CGTTCGAGGCCGGTCTTTTCGGCGACGCGGGTCATCGAGCCGTTTTCGCGCGCGAGGTGGAACTCGAAGTAGCTCTTCTCGAAGGCGTCGCGCGCCTCGCGCAGTGGGCGGTCGAGGTCGAAGCGGGCTTCGGGAACGCCCGCCGTGCCCGTGGCGATCAGCGACGAGGGAGGCAGGTTCGGCAGCGCCGAGGGCGAGCCAGCGGCGCCCGCTGCGGCTGCAACGTTTTCGGCACCGCGCCAGTCGCTGCGTGGATCGGCCATCGCCATGGCGCGGGCGCTGGCTTCGCCACCGTCGGACTGGGCCATTCCGGGGGCGACAGTGCCGGCCAGCATCGCGCGTGGCGCAGCGGACGCCGGTGGGGGCGGGGCCGGCTTGACCAGCGCCTGCTCGACCGCGCGCAGCAGCTTCTGCAGCGTGATGGGCTTTTCGAGGAAGGCCGAGGCGCCGACCTTGGTCGCTTCGACCGCGGTGTCGATCGTGCCGTGACCGCTCATCATGATCACCGGCATCGTCAGCAGGCCGTTGGCCGCCCACTCCTTGAGCAGCGTGACGCCGTCGACGTCGGGCATCCAGATGTCGAGCAGCACGAGATCGGGCTTGAAGCGCTCGCGCTGTTCGCGGGCCTGCTGCGCGTCGTGCGCAAGCTCGACGGTGTGTCCCTCGTCGCTGAGGATTTCCGACAGCAAGGCGCGGATCCCCAACTCGTCGTCAACTACCAGGATGGTTGCCATGTGTGGAGGAAGGCTGGCCCGCGAATGCAGCGTGGTCTGACGTGCCGGTGTCGTGCTCGGTCGGGGTGCAGCGACCCATCAGGCCACCTGCACCTCGCCGGTCGGTACACCCGGGGCGAATATCGAAAATGATAGCGAAACCCGTGCCCCGGACACGGGCAATCCGGGGGCCGATCCGGCGGCGGCTCGCGGCGACTGGCCGGGACCCTCGCCCAGGTTGGCCAAAGAGACCCTGGCCCGGTGCTCGTCGGCGATCTTCTTCACCACCGCCAGACCCAGGCCCGTGCCCTTGCTCTTGCTGGTGACGTAGGGCTCGAAAGCACGCTTGAGCATGTTGTCGGCAAAGCCCGGTCCGTTGTCCATCACCATCAGGCGCAATGCACGAATGCTCCCGGTCTCGCTGCGCGCGACCTGGGTCGCGATCTCGACACGACCGTCGGCGCGCTGGGCCACCGCATCCAGGCCGTTCTGGACCAGGTTGTGGATGACCTGGCGCAGCTGCGACGCGTCGCCCATGATGCCCGGCGCATCGGGCGCCAGGCGGGCCACGAGGCGCCCGCTGTCCACCGCCTGTCCGTAGAGCACCAGCACGTCGGAGACGAGCGCATTCAGGTCCAGCGACACCAGCGTTGCGCTGGGCAGCCGGGCGTAGTCGCGGAACTCGTTGACCAGGGTCTGCATCGCCTGGACCTGGGTCACGATGGTGGCCACGCTCTTCACGAGCAGGGCCTGGTCGACCCCTTCGAGCTTGTGACCCAGCCGGTGCTGGAGGCGTTCGGCCGACAGCTGGATCGGCGTCAGCGGGTTCTTGATCTCATGCGCCAGCCGCCGGGCGACCTCGGCCCAGGCGGCCGAGCGCTGTGCGGAGATCACCTCGCTGATGTCGTCGAAGACCAGCAGCCCGGCACCCCCGGGCAGCGTGGCGCCGCGCACCAGCAGGGTCTGGGTCGCTCCGTCCTGACGCGCCAGCTCGAAACTGTCCTGCCACTGGTCGCGCTCGCCGGGCTCGGGCGCTGTCGCCAACAGGTCGAAGCGCTGCTTGACGGCCGCAGCGAGGCCGCCGAGCTCGGGCAGTTCGGCCAGCGTCAGGCCGTGCCAGGCCGAGATCGGACGGCGCAGGATGCGCGTCGCGCCCGGGTTCACGGTGTCGACGCGGCCTTCGGTGTCGAACACGATGACCCCGGGCGTCAGCGTGTCCAGGATGGTCTGCAATCGGGTGCGGGCGGCCTCGAGCTGTTCGACCGTGTGCTCGACCTGGGCGCGGGCGTCGGCCACCTGTTCGGTCATCGCGGCGAAGCTCCGCGTCAGGCCGGCGAGTTCGTCGTCGCTGGCGAGCACGCGCTTGGCGGTCAGGTTGCCGGCAGCAACCTCGCGCACGCCGTCGGCCAGCACGAGCAGCGGTCGCGCCAGCTGGTTGCCCAGCAGGATGGCCAGCAGCACGGCCGCGAACACGGCCAGGATCAGCGACAGCGTCAGGGTCCCGATGTACATGCGGCGCAGGCTGTCGCGCGACAGCGCACGCTGCTGGTACTCGCTGTAGGCCGCCTGGACCGCCAAGGCATCGAGCGCCAGTGACCGGGCCAGTGGCTGCACGACGAGCAGAAAGCGGTCGTCGGCGGTGGCCAGCGTCAGGTCGCTGCGCGGCACCAGCACCAGCGCCGCAATGCGCGGGCTCTCGCGGCCGGCGGCCAGGGTCTCGTCGTCCAGGCCTTCGATCTGCGTGGCGTCGCCACCGGCGCGCAGCTTGCGCAGCAGCTCGCCGGCGGTTCGCGACGGTGCGTCGGCGTTGGCCGAGCCCCCGGCGGCGAACAGGACGCGCCCGCTCGACGCGACGATCGCGACCTCGCTGGCGCCGATCTGCTCGCGAACCCGCTCCAGTGTCAACGGCAGGGCGCCCGGCGTGCTCTCGACGATGCGCGTCGCCGCGACCCGGCTCTTGCTCGCGAGCTCGCTGCTCAGGACCTCGAGCGTGCCCTTGCCCAGGCCCAGGCCGGCGTTCAGCGCGCCGGCCACCTTGACGTCGAACCAGGCCTCGATGCTGCGGGTGACGAACTGGTAGCTGACGGTGTAGATCACCAGCCCGGGCAGTACGCCCACCAGCGCAAAGATCCCGGCCAGCTTCAGCAGCAGCTTGCTGCCGAACTTGCCACGCCTGAGCCGCGAGATCAGTCGCGTGGCGACCCAGGCCAGCACCGCCAGCAGCGTCAGCGCGATCGCAACGTTGAAGCCGAACAGCCACACGAAGTGCCGCTCGTAGAAGCCGCCGTCCTGGGTGACGAAGGCGATCACGAACGCCAGCACCAGGGCCGCGCCGGCAGCGGCGACGCCGGAGATGATCCAGGCCCAGCGGGCGCCCTTGCTCAGGCTCATGACGACCGCCGCGCCCCTGGCACGCCGCGCCTCATTCGACGCGCAACTCGCGCTGCACGCCAAGCACCCAGTCCGCGCCGCCGGCGCCAAGACCAAAGGACATCGGCGCCGGCAGCTGGCTGGTGTCGAGCTTGTACGAGAACTCGACGTAGTAGCGCGAGTCGGGGTCGATCTGCCCGGCGTCGGCCAGCTTCCAGCCGGCACTGCGCGAGGCCGCCAGCAAGGCCTCGGGCAGGCTGGCGAAGGTCTGGTTCAAGCCGCCGAGCGCGACGCGCCAGGTGCCGGTCAGCGGCTGGTAGGCAATCCGCCACTGGCGCGACACGCGGGCGACGCGGTCGTCGCGCCAGTACCAGCGCTTGCGCATCAGCTGCGCTTCGGCCGTGAACCACACCGGCACACCGCGCTGCATCGCGTCCTCGACGGTGCGAGGCAGCTTCACACGGGCGGCGAACTCGATCTCGAGCGCCGCCTCGCTGCGCACCAGATTCAATGTGGTCAGCTCGACGCCCTGGGCTGCGCTGGGCCGCGACCCCATCGCCAGCAGCACCAGCAACGCCAGAAGCCACGCGCCCATGGGCACGCCAACACCCCGCCTCTGACCCGGCAGGGGCGGCGGCTGCAGGGCGGTGCGCGCGGCGTTCACGGAGTTCAGTCGGCCATGGCCGTGGTGTTTGTCTTGTGCAGCAAGGCGTAGAAGAAGCCGTCGTGCACGAGCCCGGGGGTGCCGGCGGCGGCGGGCTGCAAATTGTCGGCGAGCGGCAGCAAATGACCCGGGGAGGCTGGGTCGCGGCGCACCGCCGCGGTGCCCATGCGTTGCAAAAACGCGTCGATCTGGTGCTCGCCTTCGGCCTTGAACAACGAGCAGGTGGCGTACAGCAGCCGCCCGCCGGGGGCGAGCAGCGGCCACAGTGCGGTCAGCAACTCGGCCTGGGTGGCGGCCAGCGCGGCGATGTCGGACGGACGGCGCAGCCAGCGCACATCCGGGTGGCGTCTCACGATGCCGGAGGCGGTGCAGGGTGCGTCCAGCAAGATGGCGTCGAAGGGCCGACCGTCCCACCAGGTGGCCGGCCGCCGGGCGTCGCCGGCGCGCACTTCGACCCGGCTGGCCGCCGTGGCCGGCAGCCGCAGCCGACCCAGGGTGTCGCGCACGCGCTGCAGACGCAGGCCATCGCTGTCGAGCGCGAGCAGATCCAGGTCGGCGCGTTCCAGCAGCTGAGCCGTCTTGCCACCCGGTGCGGCACAGGCATCCAGGACCCGTGCGCCCGGCTTCAGCGCGGCGTCGCCGCTGCCCAGCAGCAGCCCGGCGGCACGCTGCGCGGCGGCGTCCTGCACGCTGACCTCGCCCTCGGCAAATCCCGGTAACTGCTGGACCGGGCGCGGCTCGTCCAGGACCAGGGCCTGGCCGGCAAGGGCCGGGTCGGGCAACAGCCGCGAGGCGATGCCCAGGCTCGCCAGGCGCTGCACGTAGGCCGCGCCGCTGCCACGGCGGGCGTTGACGCGCAGCGTCAGCGGCGGGTGCTCGTTGGCCTGTCGCAGCAGGGCCTGCCAGTGCCCGGGCCAGTCGGCCTGCAGGCGCTGCACCCACCAGACCGGGTGGTTCCAGGCCGCCATCGGGTCGTGGCGGACAGCGGCGATCAAGGCGTCGCGCTCGCGCAGGAAGCGGCGCAGCACGGCGTTGACGAAGCCAGCCGCCGCCGGTGTCCGCTGGCGGGCGGCGGCCACGGCCTGATCGACCACGGTGTGCTCGGCGTACATCGGCACGCGCTGCGGCCACAGCAAGGCCACGGCGACATGCAGCAGGCTGGCCACCCGCGGTGGTGGCGGCTTCGGCGCCAGCAGCACCGCCACCGCCTGCACCGCGCCCCAGTGGCGCAGGCTGTGGAAGCTGAGCGCCTGCACGCCGGGGCGCAGCTCGGGTGGCTCCTGCGCCAGCAGGTCGGTCAACGAGCGCCCGCTGTCGAGCACGCCGGACACCGCATCGGCCGTGGCCGACAGCAATCGGGCCAGGGCCGGGGCGTTGCGGTTCATGGCCGGGCAGTCTACGTGGCGGGAAACCACGCCGGCGCGCAGGCCGGGCAACACCGTCGCAGAATGGACCTGTTCCGACCTCACCGGCCGACAAGCCGGCGCCCCGATGCCCAAGACCGCCTCCCCCCTGCCGTCGAACCTGCTGCCACGCAGCGAGGAAGAGCTCGCGCACATGCCGGCCAGCGAGCGCATCCGCTACCGGCTCGTCACCGCCGACCGCCGCTTCCACGCCAACGACAACATCGCGGCTTTCCTGCGCGAGGGCGAGATCGACGAGCTCAAGGCCGAGGTCCAGGCCAAGCTCCAGGAGGTGCTGCGCGCGCTCGTGATCGACACCGACAGCGACCACAACACCAACGAAACCGCCAAGCGTGTCGCCAAGATGTACCTCGACGAGGTCTTCCGGGGCCGCTACCACCCGATGCCGTCGGTGACCGAGTTCCCGAATGCCGAGCGCTTGAACGAGCTGATGATCGTGGGCCCGATCACGGTCCGCAGCGCGTGCAGCCACCACATGTGCCCGATCTTCGGGCGGGTCTGGATCGGCATCCTGCCCAACGAACACTCCAACCTGATCGGCCTGTCCAAGTACGCCCGGATTGCCGACTGGATCATGAGCCGGCCGCAGATCCAGGAAGAGGCGGTGACGATGCTGGCCAACGAGTTGCAGCAGCGCGTCAAGCCCGACGGCCTGGGCATCGTGATGGAGGCCGACCACTTCTGCATGCACTGGCGCGGCGTCAAGGATCCCGAGTCGGCGATGGTCAACAGCGTGATGCGAGGCGCCTTCCTGAAGGACGCCAACCTGCGACGCGAGTTCCTGTCGCTGCTGTCCCGCAAGAACCAGAACTGAAGGCGAATGCCATGCTTGTCCGACTGCTTTACGCCAGCCGCGCCGTGCCCACCGTGGACCATGAGGAACTGGTCGCCATCCTGCGCAAGTGCAAGGTCAACAACCCCTTGCTCGGGGTGACTGGCGTCCTGTGCTTTTCCGAAGGCATCTTCCTTCAAGCGCTCGAAGGCGGCCGGGCCGCCGTCAATCAGCTCTACAACAGGATCGCCGCCGACCCGCGCCATGAGTCGGTGCAACTGCTGACCTACAGCGAGATCGGCGAACGCCGGTTTGCCGGCTGGAGCATGGGCCAGGTCAACATGTCTCGCCTGAACCCGGCGCTGCTGCTGAAGTACAGCGAGCGGCCGACGCTGGACCCGTTTGCCGTGTCGGGCTCGGTGTCGCTGGCCCTGTTCGAGGAACTGGTCGCCACGGCCTCCATCGTCGGCCACCCCTGATCGCGTTTACCCTGATCGCAAGCCTTCTCGGGATCTATATATTTGTAAATGCTGATATTCAAATAAACCCGACGGAAGCCCTGTGGATCCCCGACCGTTACTGACGCCGCCGCTGCCCGCCGGACGCCTGCTGAAGGCACCCGAACACTTCGTCGCAGGCACCGATGCGGTGGCGACGGTGTTCCGCGAGGCCCGCTCGGGCCGCCGAGACTTCATCCGCAAGTCGTTCGCGGGCGCGATGGCCGGTGCCGCGGCCGCAGGCGCCCTGGCCCAGGCGAACGCAGCGCCTGACGCCGGCGACTCCGAGATCCTGAACCTTCCGGCACACACCACAGGCCTTGGCCAGCCGGTCGTCACCGACGGCTACGGCAAGCCCAGCCAATACGAACGCGCCGTGCAGCGCCGGCAGAGCCCGGGGCTGACGCAGACGACGCAGGCGAGCGTCAGCTTTGCGCCGCTGCAAAGCCTGTTCGGCATCGTCACCCCGAGCGGGCTGCATTTCGAGCGACACCACCAGGGCTGGTGGGACATCGACCCGTCCAAGCACCGGCTGATGGTCAACGGCAGCGACGACAAGATGCTGCGCAAGCCGCTGGTGTTCACGGTCGACGAGCTGATGCGACTGCCGAGCGTCAGCCGCTTCCACTTCATCGAGTGCGGCGCCAACACCGGCATGGAGTGGGGCAACGTCGCGGTGCCGACCTGCCAGTACACGCACGGGATGCTGAGCTGCTGCGAGTTCACCGGCGTGCCGCTGAAGATCCTGCTCGACATGGCCGGCGTCGACACCCGGCGCGGTCGCTTCGTGCTGGCCGAAGGCGCCGACGGCTCGGGCATGACGCGCACGATCCCGATGGAGAGGGTCGAGAGCGGCGAGGTGCTCGTCGCCTACGGCCAGAACGGCGAGATGCTGCGGCCCGAGACCGGCTATCCGCTGCGCCTGGTGGTCCCGGGCGTCCAGGGCGTGAGCTGGGTCAAGTACCTGCGCCGGATCGAGGTCGGTGACAAGCCCTACGGCGCGAAGGACGAGGTGCTGCACTACGTCGACCTGATGCCCGACGGCCTGCACCGCCAGTACAGCAGCGTGCAGGAGGTCAAGAGCGTCGTCACCACCCCCAGCGGCGGGCAGGTGCTGCTCGACCGCGGTTTCTATCAGATCAGCGGCCTGGCCTGGAGCGGGCGCGGGCGGATCGCACGGGTCGACGTCTCGGTCGATGGCGGGCGCAACTGGCGGCAAGCGGCGCTGCAGGCACCGGTGCTCGACAAGTGCCTGACGCGCTTCACGCTGCCGTGGGTCTGGGACGGCCAGCCGGCCCTGGTGATGAGCCGGGCCACCGACAGCACCGGCCATGTGCAGCCCCAGTACCGGCAGTTGCGGGCGACCCGCGGCACCCGGTCGATCTACCACAACAACGCGATCCAGACCTGGCTCGTGCAGGCCAGCGGCGAGGTGAAGAATGTCCAGCTCTCGTAGTCGCCGGGCCGCGGGCTGGCTGGCCCCGGGACTGGCATCGATCGTCGTGCTCGGGTGGGTGTTCGCCGGATCCCATGCACTGGCGCAGACCACCGCCTACCCGGGCATCGGCCGCACCGCGACGCCGGCCGAAGTGACGGCCTGGGACATCGACGTGCGGCCCGACTTCCGAGGCCTGCCGCCCGGGCGCGGCTCGGTGGCGCTGGGCATGGAGGTCTGGGAGGCCAAGTGCGCGTCGTGCCACGGGATCTTCGGCGAGAGCAACGAGGTGTTCTCGCCGATAATCGGCGGCATCGCCGCGGCCGACCAGAAGACCGGTCGTGTCGCGCGCCTGCTCGACCCGGGATTCCCGCAGCGCACAACGCTGATGAAGCTGTCCAGCCTGTCGACGCTGTGGGACTACATCAACCGTGCGATGCCCTGGAACGCACCGAAGACGCTGAAGACCGACGAGGTCTACGCCGTCACCGCCTACATCCTGAACCTCGGCGGCATCGTGCCCGATGGCTTTGTGCTGTCCCACGACAACATCGCCGAAGTCCAGCAGCGGCTGCCCAACCGCAACGGCATGACCACCGCACACGCGATGTGGCCCGGCCGCCCGCTCGGCACGCCCAGCCCGCAGAACCGGCGGCCCGACGTCCAGGGCAGCACCTGCATGACGAACTGCGCCGCCGAACCCAAGGTGGCGTCGTTCCTGCCCGACCATGCGCGCAATTCGCACGGCAACCTGGCCGAGCAGCAACGCCCGGTCGGCGCGCAGGTCGGCGCCGACACCACCCGGCCGCCGCCCGCGGCCCTGCCCCCGCGCAGCGCACGCCCTGCCGTGGTGGCCGCTGCAGCAGGGCCGGCCTCGGCCACACCGCCGCATCCGGCCCGCGCGCTGGCGCAGAAGCACCTCTGCCTGGCCTGCCACGGGGTCGAGAACAAGGTCGTGGGCCCGGGTTTGCGAGAGATCGCACGCAAGCACAAGGGGCGGGCGGATGCGGCAGACTATCTGGCGCAAAGGATCGCCAACGGGGGCGTCGGCGTCTGGGGCCCGATCCCGATGCCCGCCCAGCCCCAGGTGCCCGCCGCCGACATCAAGGCCCTGGCCGACTGGCTGGCCGCTGGCGCACCCTGACCGCAGACGATTCCGAATCGACCCGTTCCGTATCGACCATTCCCGCGTCCGCCAAGGACGCCGCTGACGAAGGAGACCCGAAGATGACCACCCGACGCGAGATGCTCGCCACCAGCACCCGGCTGGCTGCCCTTCTGGCTGGCGCAGGCCTGCTGCCCGCCACCGCCCTGGCCGCCTGGAACCAACCCGCGTTCGAGGCCAAGAGCCTGGCCGACGTCGCCAAGGCATTCGGCGGCAGCGCGCCGGTCGAAAGCAAGGACGTCACCGTCTCCGGCCCCGAGATCGCCGAAAACGGCGCCGTCGTGCAGGTCGGTTGCGCCACGACGCTGGCCAACGTCAAGCAGCTGATGCTGCTGGTCGAGAAGAACCCGAACGTGCTCGCGGCCTCGTTCGAGGTCTCGCCCGCGATCGACGCGAACTTCACGACCCGGGTCAAGATGGGGCAGTCCAGCGACGTCTACGCCGTCGCACTGACAACCGACAACAAGGTCTTCTTCGCGAAGAAGGAGATCAAGGTCACCCTCGGCGGCTGCGGCGGCTGAAGGCCGGCAGCGCACTCACCCGAATCAGGAGAAAGACATCATGGCAGACCCGATGCGCATCCGCGCCCAGGCCCAGGGCGACAAGACCACCGTGCGCGTGCTGATGCAGCACGAGATGGAAACCGGTCAGCGCCGCGACAGCGCCGGCAAGACGATTCCCGCCTGGTACATCCAGGAGGTCAGCGCCACGCTCAACGGCAAGAAGGTCCTCGCCGCCGAGTGGGGGCCGTCGATCTCGAAGAACCCGTTCATGCAGTTTGTCGTCAAGGGCGCGAAGGCCGGCGACAAGATCGCCGTGACCTGGAAGGACAACAAGGGCGAGACCCGCACCGACGAGGCCACGGTCACCTGACAGCGCTGGCAGCGGCCCGAAGAACAAACGCACAACAAGCGAGGAGACATGGCAACCACCCGATCGATCCTGCTGGCCGTCGCGATGGCCAGTGCCCTGCTCGCGGCGCCCGCCTGGGCCCAGGCGCAGGCCAAGACCACCGCCGAAGGCATTGCGGAGTACCGCAAGCAGCTCGAGGACGGCAACCCGGCCGAGCTGTTCGAAGCCCGCGGCGAAGGTCTCTGGAAGCAGAAGCGCGGCCCCAAGAACGCCAGCCTCGAGGCATGCGACCTCGGGCAGGGTCCGGGTGTCGTCAAGGGCGCCTTCGTGACCCTGCCGCGGTTCTTTGCCGACACCGGCCGGGTCCAGGACCTCGAGTCACGCCTGCTCACCTGCATGGAGACGCTTCAGGGCCTGAATGCCAAGGAGATCGCCGCGACTCCGTTCGGCCGTGGCGAGCAGCGCAACATGGAAGGCCTGGTCGCCTGGATCTCGGCCGAGTCCAAGGGCCTGCGCTTCAACCTGCCGCAGGGCCATGCCCAGGAACGGCAGATGTACGAGGCCGGCAAGCGCGTGTTCTTCTTCCGCGCCGGCACGCATGATTTCTCCTGCTCCTCATGCCACGGCATCGAGGGCCAGCGCATCCGCCTGCAGGACCTGCCGCTTCTGACCAAGAACCCGGGCGACGGCGTCGGCTTCGCGGCCTGGCCGGCCTACCGCGTGTCCAGTGGCGAGCTCTGGGGCATGCAGCGGCGCCTGAACGACTGCTACCGGCAGCAGCGCTTCCCGTTCCCGGGCTACGCCTCGGACGTGACCATCGCGCTCGGCGTCTACATGGGCGTCAATGCCAAGGGCGCGCAGTCGATCGCGCCGTCGATCAAGCGCTGAATGGGGTCATGACCATGAATCAACTCATCTTGCGCGGCAGCCTGCTGGCCGCCGCAGCGCTGGCCCTGGGCGGCTGCGCCACCGAAGCTGCGGCACCCGCGGTGGATCTCGACAAGCTCGCGGCGCAAATGATCGCCTCGTCGTTCCGCGACCAGGGCATCGCCACGACGGCGCGGCTCAAGCAGGATCTCGCGAACGCCGCATGCTCGTCCGAGAAGGCCCCCGACGACGCGACGGCCGAGCGCATCATGGCCGAGGCCCGCGCGACCGTGAAATGGCCTGCCGGAGGGGTCTACCTCGGCGACTGGCGCGAAGGCGAGCGCATCGCGCAAAGCGGCCGCGGCATGACCTGGACCGACACCTCGGCGGCAGCCAGCGCCAACGGCGGCAACTGCTACAACTGCCACCAGATCAGCAAGCAGGAGATCAGCTACGGCACCATCGGCCCGAGCCTCTGGAACTACGGCAAGACCCGCGGCATCACCGGCCTGGACTCGCCCACCGCGCAGCCGATCTTCGAGTACACCTGGATGAAGCTCTGGAACGCGCGCAGCTACAACGCCTGCACGACGATGCCGCGCTTCGGTCACGCCGGGCTGATGAACGAGACCCAGCTCCGCCACCTGATGGCGCTGCTGCTGGATCCGAAATCGCCCGTCAACCAATGAGGCCTCTGCGGTGACGATTTCCAGGCGCGAGTTCGCGCAGGTGCTGGCCAGTGCCAGCGTCGCCGGCATGGCGCTGTCGCGCTGGGCCGAGGCCGATGCGGCCAGCGCCGAGCAGGGTCTCTACGACCTGCCGCCGCTGGGTACGGGTGCCGGTCATGTGAGCCTGCTGCACATGACCGACTGCCACGCGCAGTTGCTGCCGCTGCACTTCCGCGAACCGAGCGTGAACCTCGGCGTCGCCGGCATGGCCGGGCAGATGCCGCACCTGGTCGGCGAACACCTGCTCAAGCGCACCGGCGTGCGCCCGGGCAGCGCGCTGGCGCATGCCTACACCTTCATCGACTTCGAGCGCGCGGCGCGGCGCTACGGACGGGTCGGCGGCTTCGCCCACCTGGCGACGCTGGTCAAGCGCATGAAGGCCAGCCGCCCCGGTGCGCTGCTGCTCGACGGTGGCGACACCTGGCAAGGCAGCGCCACGAGCCTGTGGACGAATGCCCAGGACATGGTCGATGCCTGCCTCGCGCTCGGCGTCGACGTGATGACCGGGCACTGGGAATTCACCTTCGGCATGGAGCGCGTCAAGCAGATCGTCGAGCGCGACTTCAAGGGGCGACTCGACTTCGTCGCCCAGAACGTCAAGACCACCGACTTCGGCGACCCGGTGTTTGCGCCGTACACGCTGCGCGAGATCAACGGCGTCAAGCTCGCCATCGTCGGCCAGGCCTTCCCGTACACGCCGATCGCCAACCCGCGCCACCTGGTGCGCGACTGGGAATTCGGCATCCAGGACCAGAACCTGCAGAAGGTGGTCGACGAAGCCCGTGCCCAGGGCGCGGCGCTCGTGGTGCTGCTCAGCCACAACGGCATGGACGTCGACCTGAAGCTCGCCGGCCGCGTGCGGGGCCTCGACGCGATCCTGGGCGGCCACACCCATGACGGCGTGCCGGTGGCCGTGCCGGTGGCCAACGGCGGCCCCACGGCCGGCGGCACCACGCTCGTCACCAACGCCGGCAGCAACGGCAAGTTCCTGGGGGTGCTGGACCTGCACGCGCAGGGCGGCAAGCTCGTGAACTGGCGCTACCGGCTGCTGCCGGTCTTTGCCAACCAGCTGCGGCCCGACCCGGCCATGCAGGCCTTGATCGACAAGGTCCGCGCGCCCTACGCCAGCAAGCTGGCCGAGACGCTCGCCGTCACCGACGGCCTGCTGTACCGCCGAGGCAACTTCAACGGCAGCTGGGACCAGCTGGTCTGCGACGCGCTGATGGACGTGCGCGGCGCCGAGATCGCGTTCAGCCCGGGCTTCCGCTGGGGCACGACACTGCTGCCAGGACAGGCGATCACGCGCGAGCTGATGATGGACCAGCTCGCCATCACCTACCCGCATGCCACGGTGACCGAGATGACGGGCGAGTTCATCAAGACCGTGCTCGAGGACGTGGCCGACAACCTGTTCAACCCCGACCCCTACTACCAGCAAGGGGGCGACATGGTGCGGGTGGGCGGCATGAGCTATGCGCTGAACCCGACCGCAGCCATGGGCTCGCGGATCTCGGACATGCGCCTGGCCGGCAAGCCCATCGAGGCCGGCAAGCGCTACAAGGTCGCGGGTTGGGCGCCGGTGGCCGAAGACGCCGCCAGCGCCGGCCATCCGCCGGTCTGGGACGTCGTCGAAGGCTGGCTCAAGAGCCGCCCGGCCGGCCGCGTGTCGCCACGCAAGATCAACACCCCGCGCCTGATCGGCATGCAGGGCAACCCCGGACTGGCCTGAAACCGCGGCCCCGGCCATCCGCGAGGAGACTGCCGATGAAAGCACGACAACCCCTGATCGCTGCCGTGCTCCTCACCGTGGCGATGGCCACGGCCTGGGCCCAGGACACGGTGATCTATCACATCGACAACACCGCCGCCCAGGCGACCAAGGGCCTGCGCAACATGCGCAACCACCTGGATGTCGACCCCTCAGCGAAGATCACCGTGGTGACCCATGCCGATGGCATCGACTTCCTGATGGAAGGCGCCAAGGATGCGGCCGGCAACCCCTATGCCTCGCTGGTGTCGGCGCTGGTGGCACGCGGCGTGCGCTTCGAGATCTGCGAGATCACGCTGCGCAACCGCAACCTCAAGCGCGAGCAGTTCGTCCAGGAAGCCGAGTTCACGCCCTCGGGCGTGGTCCGGGCGACCAAGCTGCAGAAGCAGGGCTTCGCGTACATCAAGCCCTGAGCGCGGGCCGCCCCCCTGCGACCCGCGGGCATCGCCGACCCCCGCATGCTGCCGACACTTGAAGCCCTGGTCGAGCAGCACGGCGTGCAGGCCGTGCTTCTGGCGTTTGGTCTGGCCATCGGGCTTGCTTTCGGGTTCCTGGCTCAGCGCTCGCGCTTCTGCCTCCGCTCGGCGACGATCGAGTTCTCGCGCCAGCGCTCGGGCGGCCGGCTGACGGTCTGGTTGTTCGCGTTTGGCGGTGCCATCGTGTTCACACAGGCATTGGTGCTGGCCGGTGCCTTTGACAGCAGCCAGGCACGCCAGATCGCCGCACGCGGCAGCCTGTCCGGTGCCGCGCTGGGCGGCGCGCTGTTCGGGGCCGGCATGATCCTGGCGCGCGGCTGCGCCAGCCGCCTGCTGGTGCTTGCGGGCCAGGGCAACCTGCGCTCGATGCTCTCGGGGCTGGTGTTCGCCGTCACCGCGCTGGCGGCCACCAGCGGCGCCCTGGCGCCTTTGCGGCTGGCACTGGGCGAGGCCTGGACCGTGCCCGGTGGCGGCGACCGCGACCTGCTGGCGCGATTCGGTGCCGGCCACGGCCATGCCCTGGCCTTCGGGCTGGTGTGGCTCATCGCGGCCGTGTTCTGGGCCCGCCGCCAGCGGGTCAGCGCCTGGGGCTGGGCCGGCGCCCTCGGTGTCGGGGCCACGGTCGCGGCGGCGTGGTGGGCCACGGCGGCTGTCGCCCGCGCCAGCTTCGAGCCACTGGCGCCGCAATCGCTGACCTTCGCCGGCCCGTCTGCCGAGGTCCTGTCGCGCGTGCTGGTGGCGAGCGAGCGGGCACCGGGTTTCGAGGTCGGCCTGGTGGCCGGTGTCTTTGCGGGATCCTTCATCGCCGCGTCGCTCTTTCGAGAACTGCGGGTCGAGGCCTTCGAAGGTGCCGCGAGCATGCAGCGCGCGCTCGCCGGGGCCGTGTTGATGGGATTCGGCGCCACCCTGGCCGGTGGTTGTGCCGTCGGCGCGGGGCTCACCGGAGCGTCCGTGTTCACGGTCACCGCCTGGGTTGCCCTCGCCGCGATGTGGGCTGCAGCCGCCCTGACCGACCGCTTGGTCGACGCCCAAGGCCCAGCACCGCCGACCGTGCATCCGCAACGGCCACTTCACTCGCAACAGCCTCATTCGAACCGAGCACCATGACGTCATCCAGAGCATTGCTTCGCGGCCTGGGCTTCCTGGCCCTGGCCAGCCTCGCGCAGCTGAGTCCCGCACCCCTGCTGGCGGCCCAGGACGCCATGGCTCGCGCACAAGAGATCGTCAGCGGCAAGTGCTTCCTCTGCCACGGGCCGCAAGGCGAGAGCTCCAGCCCGCTGTTCCCGCGGCTGGCGGGCCAGCATGCCGCCTACACGCAGCGCCAGTTGGCCGACTACCGCTCCGGGCGCCGGAAGAGTTCGGCGATGCAACCCATGGTCAACGACCTGAGCGATGCGGACTTTGCGGCGCTGGGCCGCTGGTTCGAAAGCCAGCCGGTGCATGCGCACGAGGTCGAGGACCCCGAGCTTGCCGGCATGGGCCGCTTCATCTACCTGCGCGGCAACCGCTACTCGGGTGTCGCGGCCTGCGCCACCTGCCACGGTCCCAAGGGCGCCGGCACCGAGGTGCTGCCACGACTGGCCGGGCAACATGCCCAGTACACCGAGAACCAGCTCAAGGCCTTCAACAAGCGCGAGCGCACCAACGACAACGCCGTGATGCACACCATCGCCGCGAAGATGACCGAACTCGAGATCAAGGCCGTCGCGGCCTACATCTCCGGCCTGCAGTGAGCAGGCCTCCGGATCAGATCGCCAGCATGTCGGCCCAGATGTTGTCGGCCCACGAAAGCCCGTAGCGACCCTCGAGCTGGTTGGCTGCGCTGCTGACGCCGCCGGAGCCGGGCACCGTCTTGAAGGTCTTGTCGACGCCGTCGTACTGGTGCACGCTGGCGACGTGGATGACCTCGCTGGCGCTGACGAAGCTGTAGCAGGTGTTCATGACCACCGGCGTCGGGTTGACGGCCTCGCCCTTGAGCAGCTGGATGATCGCCGCCACCGCGACCTTGGCGTGCTGGTTGGCCATGTGGCCGCTCTTGGGCATCGCCGGTGCCGACATGGTCGAGTCGCCCAGCACGTGCACGAAGGGCGCCGCGGTGGACTCCATCGTCAACCAGTTGACCCCGCACCAGCGGTTGTTGACGTTGACCAGGCCCGAGCTGCGGGCGATGTCGCCGGCACGCTGCGGCGGCACGACGTTGAGCACGTCGGCCTTCACGTCCTCGAACTCGAGCTTGGCGACGACGCTGCCGGTGCCGACGCTCACTTCCTTCAGCACCGCGTTCGGGCGGTACTCGAGCGTGCCGGCGTAGCGGTCCTTGAACGCCTTCTCGAACAGGGCCTTCTTGCTCTGGACCTCGGGGTTGGCGTCGAGCACCAGCAGCTTGGCCCGCGGCTTGGCCTGCTTGAGGTAGGCCGCGACCATGCAGGCACGCTCGTAGGGCCCGGGTGGGCAGCGGTAGGGCACGAGCGGAATGCTGAGCGCGAAGACCCCACCGTCGGGCAGGTCCTCGAGCTGCTTGCGCAAGCCCACGGTCTGCGGCCCGGCCTTCCAGGAGTGCAAGACCCGACCGGAGTCCATCGCGGCCTGCAGGCCACCGACCTGATCGGCCATGAAGTCCACGCCCGGGCTGACGACCAGGCGGTCGTAGGCGATCTCGCTGCCGCCGGCCAGGCGGATCTTCTTGCCGGCGACGTCGATGGCGCTGACGTCGCCCTGCACGACCTTGACGCCCAGCGCGCGCAAGCCGTCGTAGCCGCGGGTCACGTCGCTGATCTGGCGATAGCCGCCGATCACGAGGTTGCTGATCGGGCACGACACGAAGCCGGTGTTGCGCTCGACGAGGGTGACGTCGACATTGCCGCCCCAGAGCTTGAGGTAGCGCGCCGCCGTGGCGCCACCGAAACCGCCGCCGACGATGACGACACGCCCGATGGACGGGCCGCTGCCGGGGCTGCTGGCGCAGCCGACCAGCGTGAGGCCACCGAGGGCCAGGCCGGCACCGAGCAGGCCGCGGCGCGAAAGCAGACGTTCGAGGGTACGGTCGTTCATGGTGAGGTGCTCCTGGCGCGTCACTTGGCCGCCACGGGTTTCTGGGCCGCGAAGTACGCCGCGACGAGGCGGATCTGCTCGTCGGTGTAGCCCTTGGCGATCTGGTGCATGATGGTCGCGGGCATGGCGCCGGACTTGTAGTCGGCCATCGCGCTGACGATCTTCTCGGCCGAGACGCCCGCCAGGGACTTCATCTCGCCACGTGCGTTGCCGTTGGTGCCGTGGCAGTTGGCGCAGGTGGCCGCGAGGTTGCGCGCCAGATGGGGGTGCGGGTTGGCCGTGGGTGCAGCAGCAGCCGGTGGCGTCTGCGCCAGGGCGGGCAGCGCGGTCAGCAGACCGATGGCCGTGGCGGCAGCCAGGCTCAAGGGCTTGGGCATGTTCATCTCTCCGGTGGGGGCGACAAGGTCGGCGGATTCTGGCGTCAGGCAAGCAACGGCAATTGCCGAAGCTTCCTTGCGGATCTAATATCGGTCCATGCGAATGTACGGTTTAAAGCCCCACGGCCCGAATCGTGGAAACCCGGGAGGCCCTGCGGTGACGCGCCGGTCCGTCCTCGGCGGCATGACAGGCGTCGGCACCCTGGGCGCGTTGTGCGCACTGGGTGCGCCACCGGCAACGGCCACCGAGCCCGGGTCGCGAGTGGCCTGGCCCGAGGTGGCGCTGCTCGACGGCAGCCGGCTGGTTCCGGCGCAGTGGACCGCGGGTTCAGCGGTCGTGGTGTTCTGGTCCACCACCTGCCCGTTCTGCCGCCGTCACAACCAGCACGTCGAGAAGCTGCACCGCGCCGCCAGGGCCGCCGCTGCTGCGGGCCAGGCCGCCCCGCGCGTGCTCGGCGTGGCGCGCGACCGGGACGCCGAGGTCGTGCGCCGCTATGTGCAGGCCCAGGGCTACAGCTTTCCGGTCACGATGGCCTACGCCGAGTTGGCAAAGGCGACGAGTCAACGCAACATGATTCCGCTGACCGTGACGGTCGACCGCGCGGGCCGCCTGCGCCAGGCCATCCCGGGCGAGATGTTCGAGGAGGACGTGATGGAACTGATGGCACTGGCGGCCGCATGAACGGTGCCGACGACGACAGCGACGAAGTGTTCGCCTCGGCCGCGGATCTGTTCAAGCTGATGTCGACGCCGATCCGGCTGAAGATCATCAGCGCGCTGTGCGGACACGAAAAGAACGTCTCCCAGCTGCTGACCGAGATCGACACCACGCAACCCAACATGAGCCAGCACCTGGCGGCGCTGCACCGCGCGGGTGTGCTGGCACGGCGGCGCGATGCGACGCAGATCTACTACCGCATCGGCAGCGAGCGCGCCGCGACGCTGTGCCGGGCGGTCTGCATGCAGATCGCGATCGAGCGCGACAGCGACGTTCCGGCCGCCGACCGGCTGCTGCCGCTCGCCGCACCTTGAGGCGCTTGCAGGCGCGCGGCGCTACAGGCGACCTTACAAGCGTCCCATGGGGCGGAACGGAAACACCCGCATCAGCAGCCGGGTCGGCCATTGCAGCAAGGCCCGGTCGTGGTCCTCGGCCGCGGTGTTGAAGAGCTGGCGGCCGAAGCCGATCTGCGCATTCGCCTGCTGCCACGAGTCGAACGCGGCCTTCACGTCCGGACGGTTGCGCAGCTCCAGATGGCTGTCGAGCAGTGCGAAGACGCGGCTGCTGCTGGGTGCGAGTTGCGCCTCGGCGGCCACCCAGGCCGCGGCGGCGACGGCGTCCAGCGGCTGGGCGGCCATGGCCTCCAGGGTGCGTGCCGCTTCGGTCTGGTGAGCCAACCATTGGTCGAGCGCGCGGTGTTCGGCCGCCAGCGGCTCGCGCATCGCCGTCAGCAAGGGATCGAAGGCGGCGTGGCGCTGCCGGGCCCCGGCCAGGGCCGGCTGCCAGGCCCCGATGGCCTGGTTGCGCAGCGCCATCAGCCGGTTGTAGGCACCGACCATCCACAGCACCAGCACCGCCGCCACCCCCAGCACGGCCCAGGCGCCGGGCCCGATACCGGCAAGCCACTCCAGGGCCAGGGCCAGCCAGCCGGTGTCGGTGGCGGCCTGGACAGGATCGACCGGCTTCAGCACCTGTGCTTCAAGCCAGCTTGAACGGCAGCTCGCGCAGCCGGCGGCCGGTCAGCTTGGCGATGGCATTGGCCCAGGCCGGCGCCAGCGGCGGCAGGCCGGGCTCGCCCATGCCCGTGGGCGAGTCACTGCTCGACACGACATGCACCGCCACCGGCGGCACACCCGACATGCGAGGGACCTGGAAGTCGAAGAAGTTGCTCTGCTCGACGACGCCATCCTTCAGCGTGATGGCACCTCCGGGCAGACACATCGACATGCCCATGACCACCGCGCCTTGCACCTGGGCCTCCACGGCGCGCGGGTTGACGGCGAAGTTGCAATGCACGCCCGCCGTCACCTTGACGAGCCTGGTTTCGGTGCCAGCGACCGTCGCCTCGACGACCATCGCGACCACCGAGCCGAAGCTCTCGTGGACCGCGACGCCAAACGCGGTGCCGGCGGGCAGCGCCTTCCTGCCGTAGCCGCTTTCGGCGACCGCCAGGTCCAGCGCCGCGCGGTGGCGCGGATGGCGATTGCCGAGCTGCGCCCGGCGCCATTCGACCGGGTCGATCCCGGCGGCCTGCGCGATCTCGTCGACCAGGGTCTCCATCACATAGGCGGTGTGGGTGTGGCCGACCGAGCGCCACCACAGCACCGGCACATTGGCCTGGGTGTGGTGCACCTCCAGCTTCCGCGGCAACCGGTAGGGCGAATCGGCGACGCCCTCGACGGTGACGTTGTCGATGCCGTCCTTGACCATGAAGGCCTCGAAGGGCGTGCCCATCAGGATGCTCTGGCCGACGATGCGGTGCTGCCAGGCCTCGATCACGCCGTTGGTGGCCAGGCCGATCTCGGCCCGGTGCACATGGCTCGGTCGGTAGTAGCCGCCCTTGATGTCGTCCTCTCGGCTCCACATCACCTTCAGCGGCCCCTTGCCGCCGCTGGCGCGCCAGGCCCTGGCGACTTGCGCCGCCTCGACCAGGTAGTCCGAGCTCGGCACCGCGCGGCGGCCGAATCCACCCCCGGCCATCATCGTGTCCAGCCGCACCTGCTCGGGCGCGAGGCCCAGCGTGCGGGCCACGGCCGCATGGTCGACGGTCTGGAACTGGGTGCCGCTCCAGACCCGGCACAGCGTTGCCGCCCCTTCGCCCTGCACGTCGATGACGCAGTTCAGCGGCTCCATCGGCGCATGCGCCAGGTACGGGAAGCGGTACTCGGCGCTCAGCTTGCGCGGCGCGCCGGCGAGCTTGGCGGCGTCGAACGGCGTGCCGCCCTTGACCGGCGCGTTGCGCCCGGGCTGCTGCGCCAGTTGCACGTAGTTCGCGAGTTGGGTGGCGCTGTCGGTGCGGGTCAGGCCCTCCAGATTCCACTTCGGCGCCAGCGCGTCGCGTCCCTGGCGCGCCGCCCAGTAGCCGTCGGCCACCACCGCCACGCCGCGCCCGCCACGATCCAGGTCGACCTCGAAGGCAGCCTGCACGCCACGCACCTTCATTGCCGCGGCGGCGTCGAAGGAGGCCACCTTGCCACCCCAGACCGGCGGCCTGGCCACGAGCACCGTCTTCAGCCCCGGCAGCAGCGCCTTGCTCGCCGGGTCGACGCCCAGGTCGATGCCGTAGCCCTGCCGGCCGCGGGCGATCTGGCGGGCGTTCTTGCGCGTCTGCGGCTTGCCGAGCAGCGTGTAGTCGGCGGGCTTCTTCAGCGTCACCTGGTTCGGCACCGGCTCGGCCATCGCGGCGGCTGCAAGTTCGCCGAAGTGCAAACGCTGGCCTGCGGCCGGGCCGCTGACGATGCCTTTGGCCACGGTGATGCCGGTGGGCGCGACGTTCCAGCGCTTGGCGGCGGCGCCAACGAGCATGGCGCGCGCCCGGGCGCCGATCTCGCGGTACTGGACCCAGGAGTTGGCGACCGAGCTCGAGCCGCCCGTCATCTGCATGCCGAACACCGGGTCGGCATAGGCCATGCCGGCCGGCGCCAGCGCGCCCGAGACCTTGGACCAGTCGGCATCCATCTCCTCGGCCACCAGCATCGGCAGCACCGTGTTGACGCCCTGGCCGAAGTCGAGCCGGTTGACCTGCACCGTGACCGAGCCATCGCCCGCGATGGCGACAAACGGCCCCGGGATCTGGCTGGGTTTCAGTTCGGTGCCTGCGGCGGCCTGGGCCTCGGCACCGTCGGGCGCGATGGCCAGGGCAAAGGCAAACGGCGCGGCGCCGGCCATGGCGCCGGAGATCTTGATGAAGCGGCGGCGAGTGGGCTCGCCGGCCGGGGGCTGTGACTCGTGGGCGGCACGGGCCGCGCGATCGAACAGGGCATGCATGGCTTGAAGGCTCCGGGTGTTCGTGGGCGGATGGCCGGGTCAGGCCAGGGCCTTGGCAGCGTCGTGGATCGCCGCGCGGATGCGCTGGTAGGTGCCGCAGCGGCAGATGTTGCCGGCCATGGCCGCATCGATGTCGGCGTCGCTGGGCTTGCGGTTGCGCTTGAGCAGCGCGGTGGCGCTCATGATCTGGCCGCTCTGGCAGTAGCCGCACTGCGCCACGTCGTGCGCGACCCAGGCGTCCTGCACCGCACGGCCGGTGCGGTCCAGCTCCATCGCCTCGATGGTCTGCACGCGCCGGCCGGCCACCGCCGACACCGGCGTCACGCAACTGCGCACGGCCTGGCCGTCGACGTGCACCGTGCACGCGCCGCACTGCGCGGCGCCGCAGCCGAACTTGGTGCCGGTCAGGCCGGCGGATTCGCGCACTGCCCAGAGCAGTGGCATCTGCGGATCGACGGCCAAGTTCACGCCCTGGCCGTTGAGGTTGAACCGAACCGGTTGAGGGCTGCTCATCGTCGCGAACTCCTGGCTGGCGTGGTGCCTGGGTGGCACCGTGAGCCGACGACGATAGCGCGCAAGCAATAGGCGCGCAGGCAGCGTTCAGTTACGAATCTCGCCTTGACCGAGCACGACCCACTTCAGCGACGTCAACCCCTCCAGCCCGACCGGCCCACGGGCGTGGAACTTGTCGGTGCTGATGCCGATTTCGGCCCCCAGCCCGTACTCGAAGCCGTCGGCGAAACGGGTGCTGGCGTTGACCATCACGCTGGCCGAATCGACCTCGCGCAGGAAGCGCATCGCATTCGCGTGGTTCGTCGTCAGGATGGCGTCGGTGTGGTGCGAGCCGTATCGCGCGATGTGGGCCATCGCTTCATCCAGGCTGCCGACGAGCCGGAGGCTGATGATCGGCGCCAGGTACTCGGTCGCCCAGTCGTCTTCGGTCGCGGGTACGAGGTCCGCGCCGCTCAGCTGGGCCGACTGCAGGATGGCCAGGCTGTCCGCACAGCACCGCATCTGCACGCCCTTTGCCGCAAACAGGGCCCCGATGCGCGGCAGGAACGCGCTGGCCTGTGCCCGGTGCACGAGCAGCGACTCGGCGGCGTTGCAGGGGCTGTACTTCTGCGTCTTGGCGTTGTCGGTCACGCGCACGGCCAGATCGAGGTCGACCTCGGCGTCGACATAGACGTGGCAGTTGCCGTCCAGGTGCTTGATGACCGGCACCCGCGCCTCGCGGCTGATGCGCTCGATCAGGCCTTTGCCCCCGCGCGGCACGATCACGTCCACCGAGGCCGGGTCGGCGATCAGCAGGCCGACGGCAGCGCGGTCGGTGGTTTCGATGAGCTGAACGGCCTCGCCCGGCAACCCGGCCTCGACGAGCGACTCGCGCACGACGGCGGCGAGCGCGAGGTTGCTGTGGATGGCTTCGGAGCCCCCGCGCAGGATGCAGGCGTTGCCGCTCTTGATGGCCAGCGACGCGGCCTCGATGGTCACGTTCGGCCGGCTCTCGTAGATCATGCCGAAGACCCCGAGCGGCACGCGCATGCGGCCGACCGAGATGCCGCTCGGCCGGCGCTTGAGCTCGGTGATCTCGCCCACCGGATCGGCCATCGCCGCGATCTGCTCGCAGCCTTCGGCCACCGTCGCGACGATGGCCGGCGTCAGCTTCAGCCGGTCCTGCAGCGGCGCTGCGAGTCCGGCGGCGGCGGCGGCCGCGAGGTCCTTCGCGTTCGCCGCGGCCAGCCCGGCAGCCTGCTCGCGCAGCCGTCGCGCCAGCGCACGCAATGCGGTGTCCTTGGCCGCACTCGGCGCGGCGGCCATCGCCGTGGCGGCGCGCCGCGCGGCGGCGCCGACATGGGCCATGTAGGCAGGCAGGTCGGTAGGGTGCATGGGCGGAATTGTCGGCCCTCGCCGCAGGGCCTCCGCAGCGCAGGGCGGCACCGGGCCGCATACAGTTCGACGCCCTGGTACAGCTTTGGGAGCAAACCTTGAGCTTCTCTTCCGAGATCGTCGCTGCCTCGAATTCAGGTCTGGCAGCCGCCCAGGCCTCGGCCCTGACCCAAGGGCTGCAAGGCCCGGCACTCGGCGCAGCCAAGCTGGAGGGCCGCTGGATCGGTATCGGGGAGCTGCTGTCCTTGCCCAGTGTGACCGGACGCCGTGCCGAGGTGCAGTCGAAGATCAGGTCGCTGCTGGCGGACTACTTGAAGCAAGGCTGGATGTTCGATCCCGGAAAGGGAGCCGATCTTGCCACCGTGCTCAAGGCGGCCAAGTACCGAATCGGCGGCACCGGCTCTGCGGCCTTGACGAACGTCGAAGCCGAGTCCTTCGTCAACGTGCTCCTGCTGATCGACGGCCTGATCGAAGAGGAGTCGCTGTTCAGCGCCCACGGCGCTCCCACCGCACCGAAGTCCAAGGATCACGACGGAATCGCGGTCAAGTTCGCGACCGATCACCTTGCCGAGGACATCAAGGAAGCGGCGGCCGTCAGTGCCAGGCGCGGGCTGACCCGCAGCACGTTGCTGCAGAACGGCGAGGCCTCGGTGCTGGCATCCGAGATGAATGCCTTGAACAAGTGCAGTTTCTTCCAGCTCGTCGAAGCCCATCTGGAGCAGCGCTACGGATGGACGCCGCAGACCGTCCGGGTGGAGTCGATCTGTTACGTGAGCCGGACGCCCGTCAAGGTCGCCTGGGAAGTGCAAGGCTCGATTCCGGACGCCAACTCCGGAAAGCCGACCAAGTTCACCAAGCCGACCAAGGTGACGGGGCACCTGATGTATGCCGTCAAGCCCGACGAGGCCGATGCCCATGCGGCCAACGATCCGCAGAAGTGCAAGCGACTGCTGTACCACTTCGAGGACTTGCTCGCCGACCCGGACGTCCCGCCCACCGCGGGTGGCGGCACCAAGGCGTGGGAGAAGCTCTCCCTGGAAAGCATCCTCAAGCCCGCCTCGGGCAAGAAGGAACTTGTCGATGCGGTTCGCAGAGCGGCCGTGACGGTCTACTACCAGCCGAACTGAAGGCAGCCGCGCCCGGCGCGGCCAGGGCCCCCTTGAAGAGCGGGTCGCGCCACTGGAGGACGCGGTCGCCGCCGCGATCGTCCCGTCGCGCGCCCAGGTTCAGCCGTCGGCCTTGGCAGCCGCCTTCTTGGCCGCTGCCTTGGTGCCGGGCTTGGCCGTCGCGGCCTTCTTGGCGGCGGCCGCGCCACGCTCCGGGCGTGGCTCGAATTCGAATCCGACCTTGCCCTCTTTTGCATCCCACGCCAGATACGCCTTGAACTTGCGCCTCGTCTTGTTGGAGACGAAGTTCTCCAGCAACGAGGTACGGCCTGTTGCGAGGAGTTTGTGGGCCTCCTCGGGTGAGACGATCTGTTGCAGGATCACCTGTCCGGTCTTGAAGTCGCAGGTCACGTGGGCACCGACGCTGTGCTCGCAGACGTAGTTCGTGCCGTGGCCGTAGACCCGGCCCTTGCACTTGGGACAGGCCCCAAGCGAGGCCTGGCCGGAGAAGTCGACCGGCTCGCCGTCGCCCTGGGCCGCGGCGTCGTCGCCGAAGTCGAACTCGAGCTTCCAGTTCGTGATCTCCTCGTCGTACACCAGCGACAGCTCGGCCACGAAGGGCCAGCCGGCCTTGGAGCGAAAGCCCTCCAGCGGGCCGATGCGGCGATCGCGCAGGAAGGCCTCGGCCTCGGCGATCTCGAAGGCGCGGCCGGCGGGGATCTTCGTGATCGAGAAGCCGCAGCCTTCTTCGGCACTCTGCCCTCCCGTCGTGCCGTTGCACGAGAAGCGCCGGTAGTTCTCGCGCACGACGCCGCCGCAATGCGGGCAGGGCACCGCCAGCGTGGCGTAGTCGCCCGGGATGGTGTCGCGGTCGTACTCCTTGGCCTTGCGCACGATGCGCTCGGCCATCTTCGCGATCTCGGCCATGAAGGTCTCGCGCGCGAGCCGGCCGTGCTCCATCTCGGCGAGCTGGTACTCCCACTGGCCGGTCAGTTCGGGCCGGGTCAGGTCCTCGACGTCCAGGCCGCGCAGCAGCGTCATCAGCTGGAAGGCCTTGGCCGTGGGGATCAGCTCGCGGCCGTCGCGCAGCATGTACTTCTCGGCGATCAGGCCTTCGATGATCGAGGCCCGCGTGGCTGGCGTGCCCAGGCCCTTCTCGTTCATCGCCTCACGCAGGTCGTCGTCCTCGATCAGCTTGCCCGCGCCTTCCATCGCCGACAGCAGCGTCGCCTCGGTATAGCGCGCGGGGGGCTTGGTCTTCAGTGCGTTGACCGCGATCTCGCGGGCCTGCGGGCGCTCGCCCGGCGCGACGGCGACGAGGTTGGCGTCGTCGTCCTGCGCTTCCTTGCCGTACACCGCCAGCCAGCCGGGGTTGACGAGCACCTTGCCGTTGGTCTGGAAGTGGTGCTCGCCGACCTGCGAGATGCGCGTCGTGACCATGAACTCCGCCGCCGGATAGAACACCGCCAGGAAGCGCTTGACGACCATGTCGTAGAGCTTGGCCTCGGCGTCGCTCAACGCGCCCGGGGCCTGCAGCGTCGGGATGATCGCGAAGTGGTCGCTGACCTTGGTGTTGTCGAACACCCGCTTGGTCGGCTTGATGTAGCCCGCATTGAGCGCCTTTCGCGCATGGCCCGACAGCTCGCGCAGCGGGCCCGGCAGGTCGGCGTCGCCGAGCATCGCGACGGTCTGCTTGACGGTCGGCAGGTAGTCCTCGGGCAGGGCGCGGCTGTCGGTCCGCGGGTAGGTCAGGGCCTTGTGCTTCTCGTACAGCGCCTGGGCCAGCGACAGCGTGGTCTTGGCCGAGAAGCCGAAGCGCGAGTTGGCCTCGCGCTGCAGCGTCGTCAGGTCGTACAGCAGCGGGCTGCTCTGGGTGCTGGGCTTGCTCTCTTCACGCACGTCGGCCGGGCGGGCCGCACACTGGGCCGCGATGGCCTGGGCGCGCGCTTCGTCCCACAGCCGGTCGGCGCGGGCCTCGGCGTCGTCGGGGTTCTTCTTCCAGGCCGGGTCGAACCACTTGCCTTCGTAGTCGCCCGCGGCGGCGGCGAAGGTGGCCTTGACCTCCCAGTACGGGCGCGCGACGTGCTTGCGGATCTTCTCCTCGCGCTCGACGACGATCGACAGCGTCGGCGTCTGCACGCGGCCGACGGTGGTCAGGAAGAAGCCCCCGTCGCGCGAGTTGAACGCCGTCATCGCGCGGGTGCCGTTGATGCCGACCAGCCAGTCGGCCTCGGAGCGGCTGCGGGCGGCGTCGGCCAGGCCCTGCATCTGGGTGTCGCTGCGCAGCGCGCCGAAGCCGTCGCGGATGGCCTGCGGCGTCATGCTCTGCAGCCACAGCCGCTGCACCGGCTTGACCATGGGCTTGCCGGCGGCGGCGTACTGCTGGATCAGGCGGAAGATCAGCTCGCCCTCGCGCCCGGCGTCGCAGGCGTTGACGAGCGCCGTCACGTCCTTGCGCCGAATGAGTTTGGCCACCGCGTTGAGCCGCGTCTTGGTCTTGTCGATGGGCGCCAGGTCGAAGTGCGGCGGCACCACCGGCAGGTTGGCAAAGCTCCACTTGCCGCGCTTGACGTCGTATTCCTCGGGCGCCTTGATCTCGACCAGGTGACCGACGGCGGAGGTCACGACATAGAGCTCGTTCTCGTGGTGCTCGGCGTGTTTTTCGAACTTGCCGCTGGTGGGGGTGAGCGCGCGCACGATGTCCTGCGCAACGCTGGGCTTCTCGGCAACGATCAGGGTTTTGCTCATGGCTCCATTCGAACTTCGGTTGCGGCGGCGATTCCAGGTGCGTTTTGCCTGCCTAGAATCCCGCCCTTCTCACGCGCACGCATGCATGCACACGCGCGCGCCTACGATTCAATGTACCGAATGGCCCGCACCCCTTCTTCGACGACGTCTGCGACGACTTCCGCCGCGACGGTTTCCGCCCCGACCACGGGCCCGCGTTTCGAGGTGCGCAGCAGCGGCGTCCACGGCCGTGGCGTGTTCGCGCGGCGCCCCATCGCCGCAGGCAGCCGGATCATCGAGTACCGCGGCGAAATCATCACCTGGACCGAGGCGCTGCGCCGCCATCCGCACGACCCGACGCAGCCGAACCACACGTTCTACTTCCACATCGACGACAGCCACGTCATCGACGGCCGCATCCACGGCAACGCGGCGCGCTGGATCAACCACGCCTGCACCCCGAACTGCGAGTCCGACCAGCAGGACGACGGCCGGGTCTGGGTCGTCGCACTGCGCGACATCGCCGCCGGCGAGGAACTGTTCTACGACTACGGCCTTGTGATCGACCTGCGCTACACCGCCAAGCTGAAGAAGGAATTCGAGTGCCGTTGCGGCACCGCAGGCTGCCGCGGCACCATGCTCGCGCCCAAGCGCGGCCGGCCGACGCCAGGCCACCAGCCGGGTTGAACACGCCTTCGCGCCGTCGATGGCCGACATGACCCCACCCCACCACCTGCCGCACCTGCAATGGGGCGCGGAGGCGCTGTGGAAGCGGCTCGATCCGCTGCTGCCGGGCATCACGGTCGAGGTCCTGGCGCGCACCGATTCAACCAACACCCGGCTGCTCGATCGCGCGCGGCAGGCGAGCGGGCAGTTCAGGGCGATGCCGACCCGACCGGGGGGCCTCGATGACCTGCGTTCGCGCGGCCCGCGGGGCCGACGTCTGGTCGACCACCAGCCCGGGTTGCTGGTGGCCGAGCACCAGACGCGCGGACGCGGCCGGCACGGCCGGGACTGGCAGGGCAGCGCTGGCGCCTCGCTGACCTTTTCGCTTTCGTTGGCCTTGGCGCCGGCGGACTGGTCAGGCCTGTCGCTGGCGGTGGGCCTGGCGCTGGCCGAAGTGCTGGATCCACCCGGCGCCGGCAGCCCGGCGCGACTGGTGCTGAAGTGGCCCAACGACCTCTGGCTGGCCGATGCCGACGCCCCGGGCGGCGGTCGAAAGCTCGGTGGCATCCTGATCGAAACCGTGAACGTCGGCGAGCACCGGATGTGCGTGATCGGCATCGGGCTCAACGTCACGCCCCAGGCCCACAGCGGTCTGAGCCATGGCTACGCCTGCCTGCGCGAACTCGACCCCACGACCAGTGCCCCGTCGGCGCTGGCGCGCGTGGCCGAGCCGCTGGTCCGCGCCGTGCTGGCCTTCGAGCGCGAGGGCCTGGGCGCCGCGGGCCAGGCCGCCTGGGCGCGGCGCGACATCCTGTTCGGCCGCGCCATCACCACCACCTCGGCCGACTGCGACAGCGGCATTGCCGATGGCGTCGACGAACTCGGCGCGCTGCGCGTGCGCTCGGCGGACGGCGGGGCGGCCGTCCGAGTCGTCAGCGGCGAGGTCAGCGTGCGACTGAACCCGCCGTCGGCCGCCTGACGCGCCCAAAGGACAGCCCATGTGGCGCCCCGCCCTGCTGGTTGCACTGCTGGTGGCCAACCTGCTGCTCTTTGCCTGGGCCCAGGGTCTGCTGGCCCCGGCGCTGGCGCCGCCCGAGACCCGCGAGTCCGAGCCGCAACGCCTGGGCCTGCAGCATCGCCCCGAGTGGGTGAGCGTGATGCCCGGCGCCGCTGCCAGCGCTGCCGTCTCGGCCGCCCGCGCCGCCGCCCGGGTCTGCCTGGAAGCCGGGCCGTTTGGCGCTGGCCCCGGCGACACAGGTCCGGTCGACGAGGCCCAGGCCGGCCGCATCGCCCTGGCCTGGGCCGCGCCCGCGCAGCTCGGCCCTGCGGGCGCGGGCGGCTGGACGCTGGACAACCGGCCGCGACCGGCCGCCTGGTGGATCTCCGCCGGGCGCTACCCCGACGCCACTGCGCGGACCCGCCGCGAAGCCGAGTTGCGCGAGCTCAAGCTTGAATTCGAAGTGATCGCCGCGCCGGCTGCGGCCAGCGCCGCCGGCTGGCCGGGCTGGGCCGACCTGACCCCGGCGCTGGTGGTCTCGCGCCATGCCAGCGCGACAGACGCCGAAGCGGCCCTTGCGGCCTTGCCCACCACCACACGGCGCACGCTGCGCATCGTCGCCGTGCCCGCCGGCCCGCCGCGCTGGTGGCTGACCGTGGCCCAGGCCGACGGCGATGCCCAGTCCCGGCTGCTGGCCCTGCCCACCCCGCCGGGGGAGGCGACCGGCTTCAAGCGCTGCGCCGCTGCGGCGCGCGGGGGCTGATTCCCGAGCCGGTTTGTGGCAGGCTTGCGGACACCGGTCAGGTCATCTGTCAATCCGAGGTTCAAATGAGTGTCTCGCTCGAGTCGATCGAAGCCCAGGTACGGCAGTTGACCCGCGCCGAGCGCGTTCGCCTGCTCGACCGCGTCGTGGCCAGCCTGGACGTTGACCCACTCACCGAAGCCGCCTGGGACAGAGTCGCTGCCGAGCGCGATGCCGCTGCCGAATCCGACCCCTCGCTGCTGCTGCCGCTCGATGACGTCATCCGGTCTCTGAACGACGAACTGAGGTGAGCCTCTCGATTCACCGCCTGGCAGCGCAGGATCTCGCGGCGGCTGCGCGGTACTACCGCCAAGAAGCTGGCGTTGGAGTCGCCCGACGTTTCGTCGCCGAGTTCGAACGTGTGGCTCGCATGCTTTCCGACTTCCCCACCATCGGCACGCCCCTTGCCGATGGCCGCCGATCCTTTGGGCTGACCGGCTTCCCGTACACCGTTTTCTATCGAACCGACGAACGTGGACTGCGCGTGCTGGTGGTTCGACACCAAAGCCGGCACCCTGACTTCGGCGAAGGGAGACGCTGAGCG
>JAJTGU010000172.1 GCA_021297985.1 Rubrivivax sp. | reverse complement strand
GCGGCGAAAGACCATCAGGTCGTAGCTGCTGGTGTAGTCGTAATGGCTGGGCAGCTGGTTGGACAGCAGATCGGCGACGTGCGGCTCGAACAGAGAGGCCCCGGTCCAGCGTTGCAGGCTGTCCTGCAGCTGCGGCGTGGCCAGCTCGAACTCACGTCGCGAGCTGCCGATCCAGACAAAGCCGTCGGCCGGAAGCTCGTGAGGGATCTCCGGCAGCTCGACGAAGCGGTCCGCGCTGACGTGGAAGGCGCGCATCGGCCAGGCTTGCCGGCTGGCCGTTGGCCGCTGGGCTCAGCGCTCGGCGCGCAACAGCGCCGCGGCGTCGAGCGCGAAGTAGGTCAGCACGCCGTCAGCCCCGGCACGCTTGAAGGCCAGCAGCGACTCCATCATGACCTTGTCGTGGTCGAGCCAGCCGTTGGCGGCTGCGGCCTTGAGCATCGCGTACTCGCCGCTCACCTGGTAGGCGAAGGTCGGCACCCGGAACTCGTCCTTGACCCGGCGCACGATGTCCAGATACGGCATGCCGGGCTTGACCATCACCATGTCGGCGCCTTCGGCGATGTCGAGCGCGACCTCGCGCAGCGCTTCGTCGCTGTTGCCGGGGTCCATCTGGTAGACCTTCTTGTCGGCTTTGCCCAGATTGCCGGCAGAGCCGACCGCATCGCGGAACGGTCCGTAGAAGGCGCTGGCGTACTTGGCGCTGTACGCCATGATGCGCACCAGCGGATGGGCGTTGGCCTCCAGGGCCTGGCGGATGGCGCCGATGCGGCCGTCCATCATGTCGCTCGGGGCGACGATGTCGACGCCTGCAGCCGCCTGAACCAAGGCCTGGCGGGCCAGCACTTCGACGGTCTCGTCGTTCAGGATGTAGCCGCTGGCGTCGAGCAGGCCGTCCTGGCCGTGGCTGGTGAAGGGGTCGAGCGCAACGTCGGTCAGCAAGGCCAGTTCGGGGAACCGGTCCTTCAGCGCCCGCACCACGCGCGGCACCAGGCCGTCGGAGTTCAGGGCCTCTCGGCCGTCGGGTGTCTTGATCTCGGGAGCGATGACCGGGAACAGCGCCATGACCGGAACCTTCAGCTCCAGGCAGCGCTCGGCAACGGCGTAGAGCCGATCCAGTGAATGCCGCACGACTCCCGGCATCGAGGCCACCGGCTGCTGCTGATTTGTTCCTTCGACAACGAAGACCGGCAGGATCAGGTCCTCGGGGGCCAGCCGGTTCTCACGCACAAGCGCTCGTGTCGCGGCGTCCCGACGCAGGCGACGCGGACGCGAAACAGGGTACGAGCTAGGGGTATGCACAAAGAGCCCCGAACGTCTAGGGAATTGGTCTGATCGCCAGGGCCAGACCCCTGGCAACCGCGAATTTGTTCTGCTACATTTTTCGTCGGATGATAGCCGCGAGGCTGTCAACCCCTGCTTTTCCTCCCTGAGCAGGTGCCTTAGCGTGATGACAGCGATAAGGCTTGCATGCCCCGGCCGGGAACGGTCGGGGCTCTTTTTTGGGCGCCGGGATAATCCCGCTTCATGTCGAGCGGATATCTCTGGGTCAAGGCCTTCCACATCGTCTTCGTGGCCAGCTGGTTCGCGGGCTTGTTCTATCTGCCGCGGATCTTCATCAACCTGGCCATGGTGCCTTCGGACAGCCACGCCGAGCGGGAGCGACTGCTCGTGATGGCGCGCAAGCTCTACCGCTTTGCAAGCCTGCTGATGATCCCGGCCCTGGGCCTGGGCCTGGTGCTGTGGCTCGTCTACCGCGTCGGCTTCGGACCGGGATCGGGCTGGATGCACGCCAAGCTGCTGCTCGTGGTGGGCGCGATCGGCTACCACCACGCCTGCCGCGGCATGTTGCGCAGCTTCGAGCGCATGGAAAACAAGCGCAGCCACCGCTGGTACCGGGTCTTCAACGAGTCGGCCGTTCTGCTGTTTGCCGCCGTCGTGGTGCTTGTGGTCGTCAAGCCGTTCTGATCGGCGCGCCGGTCCGATGAAGCGCCAGCGCTCTTCGGCCACCCCGCTGGCCCTGGCCTACGGCCTGCTGGTGGTCTACGCCAGTCTCTATCCGTTCGACGGCTGGTTGTGGCCGCCCGGCCAGACCCTGGGCACCTTGCTGCACCTGCCCTGGCCACGGCCCTGGTTGCCTTTTGACCTGTGGTCCAACGCCGCGGGTTATCTGCCGCTTGGAGTGCTGTTGACGATTGCCGCACGGCGCAGCGGGCTGAGCATGCGGCTCGCGCTGGCCCTTGGCGTGCTCGTGCCGGCATTGCTGTCGCTCGCAATGGAATTCACGCAGCAGTTCCTGCCGGCACGTCATGTGTCGCTGAAGGACAGCCTGATGAACCTGCTCGGTGCCATCGCGGGCACCGCCATGGCCTGGGCCTGGCTGGCCAGCGGCGGCGTGCAACGCTGGCACCGTTGGCGCGAGCGCTGGTTCGGAAACGATGCCAGCGGCGCACTGGCCCTGCTGGCGCTGTGGCCGCTGGCGCTGCTGTTCCCGACACCGGTGCCGCTTGGACTGGGCCAGGTATTCGACGCGTTGCGCAGCCTGACGATGTCCGCGATCGACGGCGTGCCCTGGGCCGAACCGGCCTGGCAGATGCTGGCCGACAGTGCCGTCGTGGCCGATGCCGCCGGCAGCGCGTCGCCACTGGCCCAGTTGCTGGTCACCGCGCTCGGCCTGCTTGCGCCCTGCGCGCTGGCGTGCAGCGTGGTCGCCGCTCCGCTGCGTCGGGTGGTGCTGGTCCTGGGTGCGACCCTGCTGGCCTTCACCGCACTGACGCTGTCGACGCTGCTGAACTTTGGGCCCCAGCATGCGTTGGCATGGCTCACCGCACCGGCCTGGCAAGGCCTGGCGCTGGGCCTGCTGCTCTCGCTGGCCCTGGCGCCCTGGCCCCGGCGCGGGGCCGCGGCCCTGGGCCTGGTGGCTCTGGGCGGATTGGTGGCAAGCGTTGCCCAGGCGCCTGCCGATCCTTACGTCACGCAGAGCCTGCAGGCCTGGGAGCAGGGTCGGTTCGTGCGCTTTCACGGCATCACGCAGTGGTTGGGCTCGCTCTGGCCGTGGCTGGCGCTGCTGTGGCTGCTGCTGCGCGTCGCACGTGCCGAGCCACGGCTTGCCCTTGGGGCCAAAAACTAGAATCACCGCCCATGAGCTACTACGAGCATCACGTCTTCTTCTGTCTGAACCAACGCGAGAACGGCGACGCCTGCTGCGCCGACCACGACGCCAAGGCCGCCTTCGACCATTGCAAGCAGCGCGTCAAGGCCGAGGGCCTGGCCGGACCCGGAGGGGTGCGCGTGAACAAGGCCGGCTGCCTGGACCGCTGCGCTGGCGGCCCGGTCTGCGTGGTTTACCCCTCGGGCACCTGGTACAGCTTTGTCGACAAGGCCGACCTCGACGAGATCATCGACAGCCACCTGAAGAACGGCAAGCCGGTCGAGCGTCTGGTGCTGCCGGCGACGGTCGGGCGCTGAGCACCAGCGGCTCGATACCCCCGAGATGAATCCGCGCACCCAGCGCCTGGCGCTGCCCGGCCCGGCCGGCATGCTCGACGCTGCGCTTGACGCGCCGGCCGAAGGCACGGTTGCGCGCGGTCTGGCGCTGATCTGCCACCCGCATCCGCTGCACGGCGGCACGATGGACAACAAGGTCGTGATCACCTTGGCCCGCGCGGCGCAGGCCTGCGGCTGGCGAACGTTGCGCTTCAACACCCGCGGCACCGGCAGCTCGCAAGGCGCCTGGGACGGCGGTCGTGGCGAGGTCGACGATGCCCAGGCGGCACTTCTCGCCCAGCGCGCCGAAGGCGAAGCGGTGCTGCTGGCCGGCTTCTCGTTCGGCAGCTCGCTGGCCGCGCAGCTTGCACGGCGACTCGCCGCCGATGAAGTCGCAGGACAGTCCGCGGCACAGCGGCTGGTGCTGGTGGGTCCGGCGGTTCTGAACTTCGAGGTGCCGGCGGTACCGGCCGGGACCCTGGTCGTCCATGGCGAGGCCGACGACGTGGTGCCGCTGGCAGCCGTTCTGGACTGGGCGCGCCCGCAGGTCCAGCCGGTGGTCGTGGTGCCGGGTGTCGGACACTTCTTCCACGGCCAGTTGCCGCTGCTCAAGAGCCTGGTGCAACAACACCTCGACGCTTGAGCGTGGCACCGGCTTTCGATCCCCTCTTTCCTTTCATCACGGTTTCCATGAAGCGACTTTTCGCCTGCGCGCTGCTGTTCGTGCTTTCCTGGGGTGCCGCGTCGGCCCAGACCCCGCAGCCCCCCGAAGTGGCGGCCCGCCAGTACCTGCTGCTCGACCTGTCCACCGGCCAGTTGCTGGCCGAGCGGGACGCCGACTCGCAGGCCGATCCGGCGTCGCTGACCAAGCTGATGACGGCCTACCTGGTGTTCAACGCCATCCGCGACAAGAAGCTGGACGTCGAGCAGCAGGTGCCGGTGTCGCAACGGGCCTGGGCCGAGCGCAAGGGCGGTGGGTCGTTGATGTTCATCGACACGACGATGACGCCACGTGTGAGCGAACTGCTGCGCGGCATGATCGTGCAAAGCGGCAACGACGCCTCGGTCGCATTGGCCGAAGCCGTGGGTGGAACGCTGCCGAACTTCGTCGCCGCGATGAACCGCCAGGCCCAGGCCTGGGGCCTGAAGAACACCCAGTTCCGTAACGTCACCGGCCTGACCGAGGGCGGCCACTACACCAGCGCTCGAGACATCGCCTTTGTCGCCCGCCGCGTGATCGAGGACCACCCCGACTTCCTGCCGCTGTACTCGCAGCGCCAGTACACCTACAACAACATCCGGCAGGACAACCGCAACCTGCTGCTCGGCCGCGACCCCAGCGTGGACGGACTGAAGACCGGCTTCACCGAGGCCGCCGGCTGGTGCCTGGTCGCGACCGCGGTGCGCGAGTTTCCGAACGGGCCGCGCCGGTTGCTGTCGGTGGTCCTGGGCACGTCATCGGCCGAGGCCCGGGCCGGCGAAAGTCAGAAGCTGCTGAACTGGGGCTTCACGGCCTGGAACGCGCTGCGTCTGTTCGAGGCGGGCAAGCCCGTGGCCGAGGTGCCGGTCTGGAAGGGCGACAAGCCGAAGGCCGCGCTGGGCGCATCAACGGCGATCGAAAAGCGCGGCGTCTGGGTCAACGTACCCGCCGGCGACTCGGCCGAGCTGAAAGTCGCCATCGAGCGCACGGACCCCCTGGTGGCGCCGCTGGTCGCGGGCCAGCGTGTCGGCACGATCAAGGTCGTCACCCCCGGCGGCAGCACCGTGGCGACACTGCCGCTGGTGGTGATGGAGCCGGTCGCGCTGGCGGGCTTCTTCGGGCGAACCTGGGACTCGATCCGGCTCTGGATCCAGTAGTTCCAACACCCGCCGCTGATGCATGATCCGACTTCCCTCAACCCCACGCCGCCACGCGCCATGACCACCTCCGCAACGATGTGCCTGCTCAACGGCGTGCTGATGCCGGTGTCGGAAGCGAAGATCGGCGTCCTGGACCGCGGCTTCATCTTCGGCGACGGCATCTACGACGTGGCCCCGGTCTATGGCCGGCGCCTGTTCCGCTTCGACGAGCACATCGCGCGTCTGCACCGGTCGCTGACCAAGATCCGAATCCCCGACCCGCACACGCGCGATGAATGGCTGGCCCTGTGCCGCCAGCTTGTCGCCACCTGCCCGGCGGACGACCAGGTGATCTACCTGCACGTCAGCCGCGGCGTCGCGCCTCGCGACCACGTGATGCCCGAAGGGGTGACGCCAACGGTGTTTGCGATGGTCAACCCGATGAAGCCGCCGACACCCGATCAACGCCACCACGGCGTGGCCTGCGTCACCGCGCGCGACTTCCGCTGGGAGCGTGGCGACATCAAGAGCACCAGCCTGCTCGGCAACGTGCTCGCACGCCAGATCTCCGCCGATGCCGGCGCGGTCGAGACCATCATGTTCCGCGACGGCTTCCTGACCGAAGCCGCGGCCAGCAACGTCTGGATCGTCCATGAAGGCGCGCTGCTCGGCCCGCCCAAGAGCGAGCATGTGCTCGAAGGCATCCGCTACGAGTTGCTGCGCGAGTTGTGCGAGGACGCCGGCGTGGCCTACAACCTGCGTCCGATCTCCGAAGGCGAGTTCCACGCCGCCGACGAAGTGCTGCTGTCGTCGGCGACCAAGGAAGTGCTGCCGGTGACGCGCGTCGACGGCGAGCCGGTCGGCCATGGCGCACTGCGTGGCAAGCCCGGCCCGGTCTATGCCCGGTTGCACGAGGCCTACCAGCAGGCCAAGCGCACGATGTCGATCTGAGCGACCCGCGCACGCCATGGCCGCAGGTTCCGACAACCCGCCCGAGCGCTCGCTGATCGACTACCCGAGCGCCTTCCCGATCAAGGTCATGGGCCAGGCGAGCGAAGGCTTCGAGTCCGCGATCGTCGACATCGCCCGTCGCTTCGACCCGGCCTTCGACCCCGGCACCGTCGAGCGGCGCCCGAGCAAGGCCGGCAACTACCTGGGACTGACGATCACCGTCACCGCCACCAGCCGCGAGCAGCTCGACGAGCTGTACCGGACACTGTCGACACACCCGATGGTCAAGGTGGTTCTCTAGCCTCGGCCGCAAGATCTGCACCTGAAACCACGGCTGCCCTGAAGGGCAGAAAGACGAACGACGACTGGACGCCACGCATGGAGTGGGAAAAAATCCCACGGAATGCAACCGGCCCGTGATCCTTGACCACGCGGCCCCATCCTGTCGCGGAGAGTCCCTTGTCCCATCGTCCCTCAACAGCCCTGGCCGCAGCAGCCGCTGCCCTGGCCTTGTCCGCTTGCGGCGGAGGCGACGCCGCCGACGGCATCGCCTGCACCACAGAGGTCAGACCTTCCGTGGTGCTGACCGTCGTGGACTCGAACGCTGTCGCGATCCCGAGCGTCACGGTGACCTACCGCATCGGCAGCGGCGCCTGGCAAAGCCTGGTCTGCCCGGCCACGGGCTCATGCCCGGTCGGATCCGAACAGGTCGGCCGCTTCTCGCTCAGCGTCAGCAAGGCCGGCTACTTGACGGGCACCGCCGACGTGCAGGTCAACAGAGGGGTCTGCCGCGTGACGACGGAGCAGGTCCGGATGGTGCTGCGACCGACCTCGTAGCCGGCCTCCACCGCAACGCAGAAGCAGCCGGTCAGCCGGGCACTCGCGCAAGCCGTTCGTCGAGCTCCTTGACCTTGCCCGGCGCGGCGACGTCGCCACCGGCTGCGGCCAGCAGGTACCAGTCGCGGGCGCGGCGCAGGTCCAGGGCCACGCCGTCGCCGCTTTCGTACATCGACGCCAGCAGGTACATCGCGCCGATGTCGCCACGTGTCGCGGCTTCGCGGTACCAGTGGGCGGCGCGCTCGGCGCTCAGCGGACGCCCGCGACCCAGGTAGTGCGCGGTGCCCATCGCCAGCTGCGCATCGACGCTGCCGCTGACGGCGGCACGCTCGTACCAGTCGTAGGCCAGCGCCGGCTCGCGGGCGCCGAACAAGCCACCCTCCAGCGACTGCGCCAGCATGTACTGCGCGGTGACGAAGCCCCCTCGGGCCGCTTCTTCGAGCAGGCGACGCGCGGCCGGCTTGTTGGCGCCGGGGACCTGCCGGTCCAGGTGCATCACCGCCAGGTTGTAGGCCGCTGCCGGCACACCTTGCTTGCGCAAGGCCTCGAAACGGCGCCTGGCTTCGGCATGGCGACCCGCGGTATGGGCGATCACGGCCTGCTCCAGCGCCTGGCGCTGACCGGAAGTCAACCACTCGGCCGACTGGGCCCATGCATGGCCAGGAGCCAACGAGGCCACGAACAGGATCGCGGTGGCGAGCGCGGCGGCAAGAACGCTGGGTGACATGGCGGCCGATGATGCCGGCATCCAGGCCAATGCGTCGAAAGCGGTGGGCGCGGCCTGGCGGTACATGGACACAACACCTAGCCTCGGGGACTCCAGACACTTTCGATCCGCTGCATGCCTGGATGCACCGAGCGGTAGCTGACCAACCGAACATCCAGCCCCTCGTCAGCGATGCGGCCAAGGCCTCGGAGGATCGCGTCGTCGATCCAGGGATCCGGGTTGCCGAAGGCGCCGCCGCCCAAACGGGTCAGCAGCACGGTCGACGATGTGCCGCGTCGGGCCTGCTCGACCGCCGCGAGCACGGTCGCTTCGTAGGCTGCCTCCAAAATGAGCCGGGCAAAAGGCTCCCAGGCGGGGGCGGGGATGCCGCTGTAGGAGATCGGCAGCGCCGAGCAGTAGACCTGGGTCACGACCGGCGGCTCGGTGCCGGGCACGTCAGTCACCGCCACATCCCGATGCACGCCGACGGCCAGCAGCCCACGCAGATGATCCAGCTCCACGTCGTCGGCCCGTTGCAGGTGCCGGCAGATTGCGGCCAGACCGTCCGGCTTGCACAGCGCATAGCCGTTTCGCAGGGTCCAAAGCGAGGCCAGCGGCCAGCCCAGGCGCTGCGCGAACGCATCGCCGAGCAGCGCCAGCGTGTCGATCTCGCGCTGATGCGTCTGGCCGATGCCACCGCCCACCGGCACCAGGTAGTTGCGGTAGATCGTGCCTGCCCCGGCCGCGATGGCGCACGCCGGGCCCTGTGTCTTGTCGTGGATGTAGCCGGTAACGCCGCATTCCGGAGTGACGCCCGGCCCGATCATCTCCAGCAGGTTGAACTGGGAGGCCACCTGGAAGGTGGCGCCGGCGAACTCGGGCTGCGCATGCAGCTCCCGCGCATCACCGGCCAGGCATCGCACCGTGCTGCGGCGTCCGGCCGACGGGACCGGTGCTCTGCGAGCGCGCAGGGTCCGCAGGGTCACGAGCTCCAACTGCCCGAAGCGGTGCCGGCGGCCGTCGTGCCGCGAGACGAGAGAGTTGCCTTCGACCGCCAGCCGGGCTTGCGTGCTGGCGTAGTCGGCCTCGGCGAACCCGGTGATGCGCTCGAACCAGTCCATCAGACCTCCTTCGGCGTGGCTTCTGCGACCTGCCGTGCAACCCTGAGCGACACGACATCGTCGCATGGGCAAGCTGCCGGCGCCAGCCGCCGGGTGTCGCAACGTCTGGCCCCGATCTGAACGGCCCATCGGCCTGATCTGCGGCGCCACGCTGCGGTCAACGAGGCTGAGGACACTGCGTCGCTTTGAACGCCAAGCGAGGAGAGCCCCGTGGGAAAGCCAAATTCGATCCGCAGCCGAAACCGCCCGCCGCATGCCCTGGCGGGGCAGGACCAGAGCACCTCGCGCCGGGGTTTCTTCGCCCGCTCGGGTGCCGCGCTGGTCGCAGCGCCGGGCCTTGCCAGCGTCGCCCAGGCGCAAAGCCAGGCCCTCAGCCGCGGCGGGGTCGGCGGCGGTACGGTGTTCCAGCATGGCGTCGCCAGCGGCGACCCGTTGGCCGACCGCGTGATCCTCTGGACCCGCGCGACGCCGCCGGCCAAGGGCGAGCCCGGCGGCAACATCGCAACCACCTGGGTCGTGGCCACCGATCCCCGGTTCGCCCGTGTCGTCGCCAAGGGCGTGGCCCAGGCACGCGCCAGCGCCGACCACACGGTGAAGATCGACGTCACCGGGCTGTCGGCCGGCACGACCTACTACTACCGCTTCGGCGCACTCGGCCAGCAGTCCCCCATCGGTCGCACCCGGACACTGCCCAGCGGTGCCGACGCGCAGCGCCTGCGGCTGGCGGTCGCGAGCTGTTCCAACCACGCCGCCGGGCTGTTCAACGCCTACCGCCAGATCGCACGTCGTGCCGACCTGGACGCCGTCATCCACCTCGGCGACTACCTCTACGAATACGGCCCCAATGTCTACGGCAGCCAGCGCGTGCCCGACCCGCCCTTCGAGATGGTGAGCCTGTCGGACTACCGCCGCCGCCATGCCCAGTACAAGGCCGACGTGGACAGCCAGGCCATGCACCGCCAGCACCCGCTGATCGCGATCTGGGACGACCATGAGACGACCAACGACGCCTGGGCCGACGGCGCCGAGAACCACACCGAAGGCGCAGAAGGGACGTGGCCGGTTCGGGTCGCCGATGCCCTGCGGGCCTACTACGAGTGGATGCCGATCCGCCAGCCCGATCCGAGCGATCCCCGGCGCCAGCAGCGCGCGTTCCGCTTCGGCGACCTGGTCGACCTGACGATGCTCGAGCAGCGGCTGCAGGCGCGCTCGCAGCAGCTGCCGGCGACGATTCCGGTCCCGGGCCTGGGCACCGGCTTCGTCCAGGCGGGTCCGTTCCTCGACCCCTCGCGCACCCTGCTGGGTGCCGATCAGGAGGCCTGGCTGGCCGCTCGGCTGCGCGGCAGCCCGGCGCGCTGGAAGCTGCTCGGGCAGGGCGTGATGTTCGCCCACCTGAAGATCTCGCCCGCACCACTGGCGAATGGCGGTGGCGTGTTCGTCAATTCCGACCAGTGGGACGGCTACCAGCCGGCACGCGACCGGCTCTACGACGTGCTCAAGGGCAATACCCAGCACCCGCCGGTGTCGAACTGCGTCGTCCTGACCGGCGACATCCACAGCGGCTGGGCCAGCGACCTGACGCAGGACCCGAACAACCCGAACCCCGCCACCGGCGGCTACGACGCGGCCACTGGCGAAGGGTCGCGTGCGGTCGAGTTCGTCGCGACGTCGATCACCTCGCCGGGGTTGAACGACCCAGCCGGCACCACGGCCGCGTTCCTGCGCAGCGTCAATCCGCACATCAAGTACATCGATCTCAACCGACGCGGCTACAACCTGCTCGACATCACCCGCGAGCGTGTCGTCTGCGAGTTCTGGACCGTGGACACGGTGGTCGCTGCCAGCGACGTGCAGACGATGAATGCCGCCTTCGAGGTCGGCGACGGCACGAACCGCTTGCGCCCATCGGCCATGACGACGCCACCGGCCGCCCCTCCGGCACTGGCCCCCTGAGCGCCCACGGTGGCGAGGCCATGCTCCAATCGCGGGCATGGCCGAACCGCCACCCGACGATCCCGCGGCACCGAAGCGCCCGCGCCTCTCGCTGCCCAGGCGGGCGGCGGCACCCGGCCGCCCCGCGCCCCGTCCGGACGCCGAACGCGCGCGTTTCGCGCCTCGGCCGCCAGCACGGCCGCCAGCCCTGCCACCGGCTCGCCCGACCGACCGCCAGCCTGACCGCCAGCCTGACCGCCCGCCCGCCCCGGCTCCGCACGCCGACGGCGTGCGGGTCTCCAAGCTGATGACCGAACGCGGCCTGGCGTCACGGCGAGAGGCCGACGAGTGGATCGAGGCCGGCTACGTGCGCATCGGCGGCCAGCCGGTGGTTCTGGGCCAGCGCGTGGCGCCCGACGTCGCCATCGACATCGACCCGGCCGCGCGCGAGCAGCAGGCGCAGCGCGTGACCGTGCTGCTGCACAAGCCGATGGGCTACGTCAGCGGCCAGGCCGAAGACGGCTACGAGCCGGCCATCGTGCTGGTCACGGCCGCCAACCGCTGGTCCGAAGACCGCGCGCCGCTGCGCTTTCATGGCGGCCAGCTGCGCCACCTCGCGCCGGCCGGCCGGCTCGACATCGACAGCACCGGGCTGCTGGTGCTGACGCAGGACGGCCGCATCGCCAAGCTGCTGATCGGCGACGAGACGCGGGTCGAGAAGGAGTACCTGGTGCGCGTGCGGCTGAAGTCCGGCGAGCCCCCGCAAGGGCTGCCCGAGAGCGAGCTCGCGCGGCTGCGCCACGGCCTGGTGCTCGACGGCGTGGCGCTGCGCCCGGCCCACGTGAGCTGGCAGAACGAGGACCAGCTGCGGATCGTGCTTCGCGAAGGCCGCAAGCGCCAGATCCGCCGCATGTGCGAGCAGGTCGGCCTGGACGTGGTGGGGCTCAAGCGCGTGCGCATTGGCTCCATCGTGCTGGGTGCGCTGCCGGCCGGCCAATGGCGCTATCTCGGGGAGCATGAGCGCTTCGTCTGACGCATCTGCCCGCGCCCCGGGAGGGAGAATGCAGCTCCACTCCAACGGTCCGACCGAGGCTGCATGACCCCACCGCTGCTCGCCACTCACCACGACGCGCTCGACGCCTGGATAGACGCCCACTTCGACGAGCAGGTGGCCTTCCTGCAGGCCCTGGTTCAGGTGCCGACCGACACCCCGCCGGGGAACAACGCGCCGCATGCGCTGCGAACGGCCGAATTGCTGGCCGACTTCGGCTATGTCGCCGAATCCCACCCGGTACCCATCGAGCGGGTGCGCGACGCGGGCCTGCAGAGCATCGTCAACCTGGTCGTGCGGCGCCGCTTCGGGCCCGGCGGCCAGACCATCGGCCTGAACGCCCACGGCGACGTGGTGCCACCGGGTGAGGGCTGGAGCCACGACCCCTACGGCGGCGAGGTCGTCGACGGCAAGCTCTACGGCCGCGCCGCGGCGGTGAGCAAGAGCGACTTTGCGACCTACACCTTCGCGGCCCGTGCGGTCGAGTCACTGCGAGCCGCGATGAGCGCACCGCTGCGGGGCGCGGTCGAGCTGTACTTCACCTATGACGAGGAGTTCGGCGGCGAGCTCGGCCCGGGCTGGCTGCTGGACGAGCGCATCGTCAAGCCCGATCTGCTGCTGGCCGCGGGCTTCAGTCACGAGGTCGTCAATGCGCACAACGGTTGCCTGCAGCTCGAAGTCACGGTGCACGGAACCGCCGGCCATGCCGCGATCCCGCACACCGCAGTCGATGCGCTGCACGCCACGACTCAGCTGCTGGTGGCCCTGTACCGCGAGAACCAGCTCAACCAGTTGCTGAAGAGCGGCTTTGCCGGGATCGGCAGTCCCTACCTCAACATCGGCACGATCCAGGGCGGCAGCAACACCAACGTCGTGCCGGGCAAGGTGGTGCTCAAGCTCGACCGGCGCATGATCCCCGAGGAGGATCCGACCGAGGTCGAGGCCCATCTGCACGAGGTCATCCAAGGCACGCTCGCGCCGCTGCCCGGCATCCGGGTCGAGATCCGGCGGCTGTTGCTGGCCCGCGCGATGCGCCCACTGCCGGCCGGCGCACCGCTGGTCGAGTCGCTCTGCCGGCACGCGAGCACGGTGTTCGGCGAGCCCGTCGCCACCTCGGCAACGCCGCTGTACACCGATGCACGGCTGTTCGCCGAGCGGGGCATTCCGGCCGCGATCTACGGCGCCGGCCCGCGAACCGTGCTCGAGAGCAACGCCAAGCGCGCCGACGAGCACCTGTGCCTGTCGGACCTGAAGGGCGCCACCCGCGTCGTCGCGCGGACGCTGCTCGACCTGCTGGCCTGATCGACGGATCGACCGGTGGCCGGATCGCGCCGGCCGGTCAGCCGCCCAGCTCGGCCAGCCGCTTGCGTGCGTCCTCCATCGCGCTCTTCTGACCCTTGCCGGCGGCGATGAAGCGCTTGTACGAGGCCTTGGCGGTGTCGGTCTGGCCGAGCATCTGCTGCGCGATGCCGGCGCGGTAGGCGATCGGCAAGGTCTCGGCGCCCTTGCCCTTGGCCGCACGCTCATACAGCGGCAGCGCGTCCGCGGGGCTGCCGCTTTCGGCCAGGACCCGGGCCAGGCCGTAGGGCGCCATGGCGTCGTCAGGCTGTTCGCGCATGACCCGCTCGAAGTACGGCCGCGCCTTGGCCGGGTGGCCGGCGTTGAGCAGCCCGAAGGCGGCGCCGCGGCCCCAGCCTCGCACGTCGGAGTCGAGCGCCGCATCCTGGCCGGGCTTGTGCGCCAGCAGCATCGTCAACGCCTGCTCGTGTCGCTCCTCCTGCACCGCGATGCGTGCCAGCAGGGCCTGGCTGTGGGCCGGACTCGGTGCCGACCTGGCCAGCGCCTCGGCCTTGCCCTTGCTGCCCCCCATCATGCCCGGGGCGATCAGGTAGAACTCCGCCAGCGAGCTGCGCGCCGGCCACCAGCCAGGGGCTAGCGTCTGCGCCTCGATCAGCGAGTCGCGCACGCGGCCGAGGTTGCGCGCGACGGCCATCATGCCTTCGCTCATCGCCTGGATGCCGAGCACACTGCCCAGCGCCCACTGGCAGGCCGTTGCCTTGGCATTGCGCTCGACGCAAGCCTCGGCCGCGGCGATCGCGGCCTTGCGAGCGGCGGCGTCGTTGGCCTCCAGCGAGACCAAGGCCAGGCCCAGCACGGCCTGCTCATCGTCGGCCTTGGCGGCGACACGCGACACGACGATGCGGCGCAGCTCGTCGTTGCGCTCGGCGACGTACAAGGCCTCGAGCGCCGGCTCCGAAAAGGTCTGGGCCTGTGCCGCAGGGGCGGTCGCCAGCGCAGCCGTCAGGCTGGCAAGGACCATTGTGGGCAGGTGTCGAGCAGCGTTCATCGAGGTTCGGATCGTGTGTCGTGGAACAGGGCGCGAGCATCGCATCGCCGGGCCTCCAGACACCAGCACAGGGACGACGAACTGCGGATCCGGGTGCCCGAATCGCAGCGCCGGTGGCCTGGAACCGAAACCCGCGACGCGCTGTTAACCTCGTTCGCCAAGATGTCCAGTGCCAAGAGCCTTGCCCCACCCTCCCGCATCCCGGCGCTGACTCCCGCCAGCGCAGCGTTGGCACTGGCTCTCCTGCTGGGCTTGCAGCCGGTGTCGACCGACGTCTACCTGCCGGCGCTGCCGGCATTGACGCGCCAGCTGGGCGCCGCGATGCCGCAGGCCCAGCTGACGATGTCGGCCTTGATCCTCGCGTTCGGGCTGGCGCAATTGATCTGGGGGCCTCTGGCCGACCGCTTCGGTCGCCGGCCGGTGTTGCTGTCCGGTCTGGTGCTCTACACGCTGGCCAGTCTGGGCAGCGTCTGGGCCGCCAGCATCGAGTCGTTGATCGTCTGGCGCACGCTGCAAGGCGCGAGCATGGCCGCCGCGGTGGTATCGGCACGGGCGATGGTGCGTGACCTGTACGAGCCCCACCAGGGCGCGCGCGTGATGTCGCTGGCCTTGAGTGGCCTGGGCGTGCTCGCGGTGGTCGGTCCGGCCGCCGGGGGCCTGGCCGCTGCCGGCCTGGGCTGGCGGGCGGCGCTGGCACTGGTCGCCGCGTTTGGAGCCTTCACGCTGGCCTGGGTGTTCTGGCGCGTCCCTGAGACCCTGGCGCGGCCCAACCCGAAGGCCCTGCAGCCCGGCCCGCTTCTGTCGGCCTGGTCGGCCATTGCCCGCCACCCGGTGTTTGTCGCCTGGACGCTGCTGGTTTCCTTCACCTACGCCGGACTGTTCGTGTTCCTGGCCGGCGCGCCGTTCGTCTACATCGAGGTCCTGGGCCTGAGTCCGGCGCACTACGGCCTGGCGATGGCCTCGGCGGCACTGGCCTACATCGCCGGCACCTGGATCGGGAGGCGATGGCTCGCACGTCATGGCATGGTCGGCGCGGTGCAACGTGGCGCCGCGCTCACCGCTGCCGGCGGACTGCTGCTCGTGGGGGCGATGGCGCTTGGGGTGATCGGCCGCACGACGCCACTGGCCTTCTGGCCGGTGCTCGTTGCGCAGTGGCTGTACATGCTCGGCCATGGCGTGCACCAGCCCTGCGGCCAGGCCGGTGTCGCAGGACCGTTTCCGCAGGCCGCGGGCGCCGCTTCGGCCTTGGCGGGCTGCGTGCTGGCGCTGCTCGCGTTTGGCGTCGGCGCCTGGCTGGGCGTCGCACTCGACGGCAGCGTACGGCCCCTGGCCTGGGGCGTCGGAGTGGCGGCTCTGCTGACCAGCGCCACCGCCTGGACGCTGGTCCGCCGTCTGGGCCGCTGACCGCAAGATGGCCACCGGGCGTCCCGCGGGCTGGCCGGCCATTGCCCTGGCCGGACCGACGGCCAGCGGCAAGACGGCACTGGCCCTCGAACTCGCCGACCGGCTGCGGCCGCAGGTCGCGCTGGAGATCGTCAGCGTCGATTCGGCCCTGGTCTACCGCGGCCTGGACATCGCCACGGCCAAGCCCAATGCGGCCGAACGCGCCGCGGTGCCGCACCACCTGATCGACATCCTCGATCCCGAAGAGGCGTACTCGGCCGCCCGCTTCGTCGCCGACGCCCGGCGCCTGATCGCCGAGATCCAGGGCCGCGGCGCACTGCCGCTGCTGGTGGGCGGCACGATGCTGTACATCAAGGCCCTGCGCGACGGACTGGACGCGATGCCGGCGGCCGACCCTGCGTTGCGCCGGCAGATCGAGGTCGAGGCCGCTGAACGCGGCTGGCCCGCCTTGCATGCCGAACTGGCCACGGTCGACCCGCAGACGGCTGCGCGGCTGGCACCTGCGGACGCGCAGCGCATCCAGCGTGCGCTCGAGGTCTGGCGCGGCACTGGGCGCCCCCTGTCGCAGTGGCAGACCCGGGCCGCCATGGGGCCACGCCATGGCGACGCGCCTGCGCTGATCGCACTGGAGCCCCGCTCGCGGGCCTGGCTGCATGAGCGCATCAACGAGCGCAGCGCCACCATGCTCCGCGACGGCCTGGTCGAGGAGGTTCGCCGCCTGCGCGCGAGGCCTGGCATGCAGGCGACGCTGCCCGCCGCCCGCTGTGTCGGCGTGCGCCAGGTCTGGCAGACGTTGGAGACTGGCGCTGCAGGTGCTGGCGAGGCCGTCCCGGACACCCCGGTGGCGGCGTTGCACGGTGCAGTAGCCGCGGCCACCCGGCAGCTGGCCAAGCGACAACTCACGTGGTTACGGAGCATGTCCGATCGAGTCGTGTTGACCGCCGACGACGGCGACCCTCTGCAGGTCCTCCAGAGCACGTTGATGCGCCTCGTGGACGACGCGTCCTGACCCCCGGTTCCGGGGGGCGGCGTTTCGCCCGGTTACCGCGGTGCCAAGCCCGTCACTAGGGTGATGCCCCGGGTCGAGAGGGGGATGCCTGCCGCTATAGTCCCGCGCCTTGCAGACGGCTGACACGGCCTCTTTGCAAGCGTTTGAACCGCAGCAAGACACCACGCGGTGCGAGCGACAAGAATGGACCGCTTCGAATCGCAGCTCCCGGTGCCGCATGGCCTTCCATGCGGCTCGGGTTGACTGGAGGATGGATGGATTTCGCCCAACAACAGCGCAACCCCGGCCGCCACATGGTGGGCATCGGGATCGTGCTCGCTTTTCACTTGCTGCTGGGCTGGGCGCTGGTCAGCGGACTCGCCCAGCGCATGGTCGAGGTGATTCGCAACCCGATCGAAACCAAGATCATCGAGGAAACGAAGCCGCCGCCGCCGCCGCCGCCGGACAACCTGCCGCCGCCACCCAAGACCGCGCTGCCGCCGCCGTCGTTCGTGCCGCCGCCCGAGGTCAACGTGAACCCGCCGCCGACCCCGGCGCCGACGATCACCACGACCACGGTCGCGCCGCCGCCGGCGCCCTTCATGCCCGCCGCGCCGCCGCCGCCCGTGGCAGCGCCGGCACCGCCTGCAGCAGCGCCGCGGGTCGCATCCCGTGCGGCAATCACCAACGTTGGCGCCTGCGCACCCAAGGGCGAGGACTATCCAGCCGCCGCCCAACGCGCCGAGGCCACCGGCACGACGCGCATCCGCTTCACGGTCGGTGCCGACGGCAAGATGCTCTCGGCCGAGGTGATCCGTTCAGCCGGCCCGACACGCGAACACAAACTGCTGGATCGCGTTGCGGTTTCCAAGCTCAGCGAATGCAAGTTCCAGGCGGGCAACGACGAAACCGGCAAAGCGGTCGGCGCGACCACCGAGGTCGAGTACGTCTGGAAGCTCGACTGATGCCCGTTTACTGCCCCCTCTTCATCCTGCCCTTGTCCTGATGTCTTCTCGCGCCCCAGCCCCGCAGGGCGCGGTTCCCAGTGGAGTGACCATGTCCTTGATTTCCTACCTGCGCGCCTCGCTCGGTGCCGCCCTCGTCGCCGCCGTCGTCCTGACCGGCACCGCCCCGACCGATGCGCTGGCCCAGGCCGCCGCACCCGCGTCCGAAGCTGCCGCCGCTCCGGCACCCGCCGCCGCGCCTGCGCCGGTGCCGACCCCGGTGGCCGAGCAGGTCTCGGTCGAGAACCCGTTCGGCCTGAAGGCCATGTGGGCCGCCGGCGACTGGGTCAACAAGGGCACGCTGGTGATCCTGGTGATCATGTCGATCTGGAGCTGGTACGTGATCTTCACCAAGGTCTTCGAGCAGCGCGCGATGATGAAGAGCGCAAAGGTCTCCGGTGAGGCCTTCTGGAAGGCCGGCTCGGTCAAGGCCGGTGTCGGCGCGCTCGAAGAAGGATCGGCCTTCCGCTTCATCGCCGAGCAGGGCATCCGCGCCAGCGAGCACCATGAAGGCACGATGGTCGAGAGCATCGACAAGCACACCTGGATCAGCATGTCGATGGACCGTGCCGTCGGCAACGTCAACAGCCGTCTGCAGGACGGCATGGCCCTGCTCGCCACGGTGGGCTCGACCGCTCCGTTCGTCGGCCTGTTCGGTACCGTTTGGGGCATCTACAACGCCCTGGTCAAGATCGGCATCAGCGGCCAGGCCTCGATCGACAAGGTTGCCGGCCCGGTCGGCGAGGCGCTGATCATGACCGCCATCGGCCTGGCCGTCGCGGTGCCCGCGGTGATGGGCTACAACTGGCTGATCCGCCGCAACAAGGCGGTGATGGACGACACCCGGGCCTTTGCCGGCGACCTGCAGAACGTGCTGCTGTCCGGCAAGCGCTGAAGCCTCCCGCCTCTCACCGAATCCACTCGAGAAGCGAGGCCTGCCATGTCGATGCAAGTCGGAGCCGCCGACGGCGACAGCGAAGAGCAGTTCAACAACACCATCAACACCACCCCGCTGGTGGATGTGATGCTGGTGCTGTTGATCATCTTCCTGATCACGATCCCGGTCGTCACCGAGACCGTCAAGCTCGAGTTGCCGAAGGAAGTGAACATCCCGCTGCAGACCAAGCCCGAGAACATCGTGCTCGCGGTCAACCGCGACGGCGAGGTCTTCTGGGGCAAGGAGCGAATCCCCGACGCCGAGACCCTGGTCAACCGGCTGAAGGTCGAGTCGATCAAGGAGCCTCAGCCCGAGGTCCACATCCGGGGCGACCTGGGCGTGCGCTACGAGGCCATCGGCCGTGCGATCGTGGCCTGCCAGCGGGCGGGCATCTACAAGGTCGGCTTCATCACCGAGCCGCCTTCGCCCGGCGGCTGACCGCCGTGGCCCCGAATCTGAAGGAAGTCCAGACATGTCAATGAACGTCGGCAACTCGAGCGGCGACGAAGAGGTGATGGTCGACATCAACACCACGCCGCTGATTGACGTGATGCTGGTGCTGCTCATCATGTTCATCATCACGATCCCGATCCAGACCCACGCGGTCAAGATGAACATGCCGGTGCCCACCAACGCGGCACCGCCTCCGACGCCGCCGATCATCGTCGTGATCAACGTCGACTTCGACGGCACGATCACGTGGGTCACGGGCGACTCGAGCGAGGTGTTCCAGCCCGGTGACCGCAACTCGATCGAACAGCGTCTGGCCGCTGTGGCTGCGGCAGCCGATCAGCCTGAAGTCCACCTGCGACCGAACAAGCTCGTCGAGTACCGATATGTCGCGATGGTGATGGCCACCGCGCAGCGCTTGGGCGTGACGAAAATCGGCATCGTCGGCAACGAGCAGTTCCTGTGAGCACGCGACGGATGTCCCCTTCGATGAAGCCGCTTCGTACTGCTCTGGCGTGGACCGCCATCGCCCTGGCCGCTGCGCTGGGCCCCGTTTCTGCCCACGCGCAAGGCGTGCGGGCCGAGGTCGGCAAGCCGCTGCAACAGGCCGGCGACTACCTGCGCCAGAACAAGGCCCGCGAGGCGCTGGCCAAGGTGCGTGAAGCCGAAGGTGTGGGTGGCATCACGGCCGCCGAACGCAGCACGATTGATCGGATGAAGGCTGCGGCCGCCCAGCGGGCAGGTGACTTCCCGACGGCGATCGTCGCGCTTGAAAGCCTGGCCGGCCGCGCCAGCGGCAGCGAGCTGGGTTCATGGGCCGAGCAACTGGCCGGCGCCTACTTGCAGACCCGCAACAACGCCAAGGCGGGCGAGTGGCTTCAGAAGGCCGTCGCGGCGGGCAACACAAGCCCGTCGATCCGCCAGATGCAGCAGTACCTGCAAGGCGCCAGCGGCGACTTTGCGGCGGTTGCCAAGGCCGCCGCCGCCGAGGTCCAGGCCGCCGAACAGGCGGGCCGCAAGCCGGCCGAGGACGACTTGCTTCGCCTGGCCGACGCCCAGCAGCGGCTGAGCAACACCGCTGGCTACCTGAACACGCTCGAAAAGCTCCTGTTCAACTACCCCAAGCGGGACTACTGGGCCGCCTACCTGGCACGGCTGCCGCGCAAGGCAGGGTTCAGCCCGCGCTACGAACTCGACGTCCTGCGCCTGCGCCTGGCCACCGGCAACCTGACCAAGACCGAAGACTTCATGGAAATGGCCCAGCTCACGCTGCAGCAGGGCATGGCCAGCGAGTCCAGGCGCGTCATCGAGATGGGCTACAAGGCCGGTGTGCTCGGCACCGGGCCCGAGGCCGGCCGCCACCAGCGGCTGCGCGACCTGATCACCAGCCGCGAGGCCGACGCCAAGAAGGGCATTGCCCAGCAGGCTGCCGACGCCGCGGCCGAGGCCTCAGGAGACGCGCTGATCAAGGCCGGCAGCATCATGGCCAACGTCGCAAGCACCGACGAGGGCATCAAGCTGATCGAGCAGGGCATTGCCAAGGGCAAGCTGAGCCGCCCGGACGAGGCCCGGTTGCGCCTGGGTCTGGCCCAGTTGTCGCAGGCCAAGACACGCAACGCCGGCCTGGCCACCCTGCGCAGCATCAGGGGCACCGACGGTTCGGGCGACATCGCCCGGCTGTGGCTGATCGCACCGGCGCAAAGCGGCGGCTGAGCGCCATCGTGGAATCACGGCCAGCCTCCGGGCTGGCCTTTTCTTTCTTTGGCCT
>JAJTGU010000002.1 GCA_021297985.1 Rubrivivax sp. | reverse complement strand
GGTCAGGTCCTTGCGGGCCTTTTCCGCGGCGCTGGGGGCCTGCGCGGAGGTCAGCTTCGCGAGCTCCGCGTCGCGGTCCACGCGCGCCTGGTCGAAGAGCTTCTGGTATCGCGTGGCCGACAAGGGCATGCCCATGTCGACGAACACGAAGCGCGCGTTCTGCGGACCGACGAGCGCAGCAAGTTCGTTGCGCTGCTGCACTGCGACCTCGTGGGCGACGGCGGCCATCAGGTTGGCCGGCGATCCGGCGGTGTAGAGGTCGTTGGCACCGAACCAGACGATGAACAGCGTGCGCTCTCCGGGCCCGGCCTTGTGCGTCACCCAATCGTGCTTGAAGGATTTGACCTGCGCCTTCATCGTGCCCAGCGCAATGCGCAGCAGTGCCTTGTACGGCGCGGCGCCGCAGGCCCCACCCTCGGCATAGTTGGCGTATCGGAACGAAGCCTGGCCCGGTGTTGCCGCTGCCGCACCGAAGCTCTGGTGGCGCCGGCTCGCAGCCAGCGCGGTGCCCACGTCGCCGGCCATCAGCGTGTGCCCGGTCGCGGCCTCGAACATGTGGTCGCACCAGTTGCGGCAATCGCTGAAGCGCCCGGTCGGGTTGGTCGTCATCGCGCCCAGCGCCTTGACGACCCGGCCCAGCGTCGTCTGCGCCTTGATGCCGATGTCCGACAGGCTGTCGCCCATCACGATGACGTTGGAGAAGCGCATGGTGAACGCAACCAGCGGTGTGCCGCGCTTGGGTTTACAGGTCGAAACAGGCGGCGGATCAGCCGCTGGTCAAGGTGCAGGTCGTGTTGGCGAAGTCGTATCCCGAGTAGCAGGTGCGATCCGGCAGCCTCACGCCGTCGCGCAACCAGTTCTCGGACGGCTTCTGGCGCTGATAGCCCCGGGTTCCGATGGTCTGCATCTCCTCCTCACTGAGGCCGGAATCGGCGTTCGTGCTGCCCGCGAGCGCCCGCGCGCAGGTGCCGGTGACGTAGTGGTAGGCATGAACGAGTTCGTGCCCCAGTGCAATCCAGGAGGGCCGATCACCGTCCGGGCCGGCGGCGATGTCCGGGTCGAACAGCACCAGAGCACTGCTTCCGTTGCCGCCGATGAACTTGCGCTTAGGTCCGCTCTTGTCGATGCCGACCTGGACGATGTTCGGATTGGCCATCCAGACCGCAGGTTCCGGCTTGAGGCGCTTGTCGTCGTCGGTGATGACCTCCAGCGTGCAGGGCGCACACTGGTTGGAGCCATACGCGATCACGACGCGCTGATGCCGCGCCTGGCAGGCGACACTCAGCATTTCCAGCAGTTCCTCCCCGCGGTCATCGGCGTTCAGCTCGCCGAGAATGACCTCGACCCGACCCTTCCACGCCGTTGGCACCTCGACGTTCCCCTTGTGGATGTCGTTGGATACGAAGATCGGCGGGTAGTCGCCACTCCAGACCTGTGGCGGCCGGCCCGCGAGCGCGGCGCGCAGCTGGCTCTTCAAGGTGCGAATCGTGTCCTTGTCCCGGCTGGTCTTGAGCTGGCCGGCCTCGTTGGTCTTGGATGCAATCCAGGCGTCGAGCTTCTCCTCGACGACCCGAAGGCACTCCGGCCACTGGCCGTTGTTGCACGCCTCGAACATCATCAGCGCACTGTCAACTTCCTGCAGACCGCCGGGACCGGTACTGCGGCCGCGCGTGAAGAAGGCCTTGGTGTCGTTCAGCCAATCCTCACGGCTCATGATGTTGGTAGGCTTCATCGCGTGACTCCTTTCAATTTCGATGGGGCAAGGTTACGTGGGCCGACCTTCAGGCGGCAAACTGATAGGCGAACTGTCCCTCGGTCGCATCGACCTCCACCCCCGCGATCGGCGTTCCTTCCATCATCCGGTTCAGGAACTCGCGGCTGATGTCCGGAAGCATGGTGTTCGTGAGAATGGCGTCAATCGTTCGTCCGCCGGATTCGCTTTCGGTGCAGCGGCTGACCACGAGCTTCACGACCTCGTCGGTGTAGATGAACGGGATCTTGTAGCGGGCCTCGACGCGCTTCTTGATGCGGTTGAGCCGGAACTCGCCGCCGGCGTGGTCTGCGCCTTGATGCCGATGTCCGACAGGCTGTCGCCCATCACGATGACGTTGGAGAAGCGCATGCTTCAGTGGCCTTGGGGGCTACCGAACACTCAAGGGTAGAACTGCGTGGGTGCGCCCAGCACCACAGAGTCCATCGTCAGCACCTCCTTTGCCGTGCCGCCGAACTTGTCTTCGATCTCGATGTTCACCTCGACTGCTGCCTGGTACCAGAACGCCCAGTTGCCCAGAGCGTCGCGCAGACCGTACACGAAGGCTCCGGTTCGCGGCTTAAGTCCGATCTTGGTGGGCTCCATTTTGCCGAGCGACTTGTTCGTCGGAAGTGTCGCAATGAAGTTGCGTTGGGCGCGTACGAGATGGGTGTTGTTGCATCGGTCGGCGTAGTCGGACTTGCGCACGGTCCGGTTAAGCCCGCCAATGGCCGCAGGCAGCATGTTGTTGATGGCACCTGTGGCGATGGTGTTGGCCCGACTTTCGGCGTATTCGTGCACCTCTAACGGCGATGCGCTCCCGCCGTCCAGCCAGGACTTCATTCGGGTGTAGCCATCGTTGTACCGATTGCTGGCATTCGCATGCGTCACCGTAGGCGAGTTCTGCGGACCAGTGACCTGGACGGTGCAACCGCTGAGCATGGAGGTCATGAAGATCGACGGCCCGCCGGCCGGGATCGTCATGGTCGTGGCGGCGTTCTGGCACCAGGGCAAGAAGTAAAGCGGCAAAGAGCCGTGCTGCACGGCCGTGTAGATGTCAGCACAAACCAGCGTGCGCACATTCGTTACCGCTGAGACCGTGAAGTGAAGCGTGTAGGTCGCCGGGGCCAAAACATTGTGCGTATCGGCCGCGAACCCCGGCTGCAAAGCGCCGAGATGTTCTTGAACCAACATCACGTACTGGCTCACCACATTCAGCGCGGCGGCTGAAGTCTGGAAGTCGGCGGCTGAAGGCATTTCGTTCTCCTCTTCTTGATCGTCGAGGTAACCCGCTGGCGCTTCGACGGGCCGCGGTTCTCAGGCAAACGTGTACATGAAGCCGCCATCGGCGGCGCCCACGGCCACCCCCGCGATCGGCGTCCCGTCCATCATCCGGTTCAGGAACTCGCGGCTGATGTCCGGAAGCATGGTGTTCGTGAGGATGGCGTCAATCATCCGTCCGCCGGATTCGCTCTCGGTGCAGCGGCTGACGACGAGCTTCACGACCTCGTCGCTGTAGGTGAACGGGATCTTGTAGCGGGCCTCGACGCGCTTCTTGATGCGGTTGAGCTGGAGCTTGACGATCTTGCCGAGCATCTCGTCGGACAGCGGGTAGTACGGGATCGTGACCAGGCGGCCCAGCAGCGCGGGCGGGAAGACCTTCAGCAGCGGCTCGCGCAGGGCCTTGGCCATGCCCTCAGGATCGGGCATCAGCTCCGGGTCCTTGCACAGGCTGGCGATCAGGTCGGTGCCGGCGTTGGTGGTCAGCAGGATCAGCGTGTTCTTGAAGTCGATGAAGCGCCCTTCGCCGTCTTCCATGAAGCCCTTGTCGAAGACCTGGAAGAACATCTCGTGCACGTCGGGGTGGGCCTTTTCGACCTCGTCGAGCAGCACCACGCTGTAGGGCTTGCGACGCACCGCCTCGGTGAGCACGCCACCTTCGCCGTAACCCACGTAGCCGGGGGGCGCGCCCTTGAGCGTGGAGACGGTGTGCGCCTCCTGGTACTCGCTCATGTTGACGGTGATCATGTTCTGCTCGCCGCCGTACAGCGCCTCGGCCAGCGCCAGTGCGGTCTCGGTCTTGCCGACACCGCTGGTGCCGGCGAGCATGAACACGCCAATCGGCTTGCTCGGGTTGTCAAGCCCTGCGCGGCTGGTCTGGATGCGCTTGGCGATCATCTCCATCGCGTGGTCCTGGCCGATCACGCGCTCGCCCAGATGCTTGGCGACATTGAGCACCTGCTCGATCTCGTTGCGGGCCATGCGGCCGACGGGAATGCCGGTCCAGTCGCCGACCACCGCCGCCACCGCCTGGTAGTCCACCGTGGGCAGGATCAGCGGGGTCTCGCCCTGCAGCGTGGCGAGCTTGTCCTGCACCGTCTTCAGCTGCGCCAGCATGGCTTCGCGTTCGGCGGCCGCCTTGGCATCGGCTTCGGCCGCGGCCAGGCCTTCGGCGGTGGCTTCGGCCTCGGCGGCGGCCTCGAGGTTGCTGCCCGTGCCCTCGACCGGCTTGACGCCGGCGCGCAGCTTCTCGCGAAGGCCCAGCAGTTCGTCGACCAGGCCCTTTTCCTCGGCCCAGCGCGCTTCGAGCGCGGCCAGCCGAGCCTGCTCGGTGGCGAGCAGCTCACCGGCCTCGGCCTCGCGCTTGGCGGTATCGACGCCGATGGCCTTCTCGCGGCCGATGATGCCCAGCTCGGTGGTCAGGGCGTCGATGCGCTTCCTGCAGTCGTCGACCTCGGCCGGCGTCGCGTGCAGGCTGACCGCGACACGCGCACAGGCGGTGTCGAGCAGGCTCACGGACTTGTCCGGCAGCTGCCGCGCCGGGATGTAGCGGTGCGACAGCTTGACCGCAGCTTCCAGAGCCTCGTCGAGGATCTGCACCTGATGGTGCTTTTCCATCGTGCTCGCGACGCCACGCATCATCAGGATCGCCTTGGGCTCGTCGGGCTCGTCGACCTGCACGGTCTGGAAGCGGCGGGTCAGC
>JAJTGU010000041.1 GCA_021297985.1 Rubrivivax sp. | reverse complement strand
TCGACCACGACAAGGTCATGATGGAGTCGCTGCTGGCCTTCAAGCGTGCCGGGGCTGACGGCGTGCTGAGCTACTTCGCGCTCGACGCCGCGGCGCTGTTGCGCGCCGAGCGCTGAGAGCGCATCGGCCAGCCGACACGCCGGGCCGATGCGCGCCTTCCACATCAGCGCCGACCGCTTCGTCGAGCTGCCGGAGATCCCGCACGAGCTTCCGGCCGACGGCTTTGTCTGGATCGGCAGCTCGCGACGCGAATTCGAGCTGGCCACGCCGCAGCTGCAGGACAGCCTGCAACGCTGGACCGGGGCGTCTCTGTTCGAGCCGCACGTCGCCGATCTGCTGTCCAACCAGCTGCCCAGCCATTACGACTACACCAGCAGCTACGACCTGATGGTCTTTCGCCGCCTGGCGGCCGGGCCGGGCAGCGAGGCGCTGTTCGTCGATTCCGAGCACGGCACGATGCGCTCGGCCCGCACGGCCTTGCAGGCCATCGACACCAGCCCGGTCGGCTTCGCGGTGTTCGACCGCGTGCTGCTGACGGTGCATCCGACCGAATGTTCGGTCCGCGAGCATTTCGTGCAGCGACTGGCGACAACCGTGGTGCGCCGCCCGGGTCACCCGGCGGACCTGATGCTGCGCATGGTCAACCACATGGTCGACGGCTACCTCGACCTGCGCCGGCTGCTGACCCGACAGCTCGGCCATGTGCAGGCCGAACTGCTCGATCCACGCAGCCGTTTCGACGACTGGAGCGCGCTGCTCGACGCGCGCAACGCGCTGCATCGTCTCGAGGACACCTGCGAGGACCAGCGCAGTGCGGTCCAGGAATGGATCGACGCGCTCGACGAGTGGCCCGACGAAGCCGATGCCGACAAGCGCCGCGAGCGCGAGCTGCTGCGGGTGCGCTCGCGCGACGTGCTCGAACACGTGGAGCGGGTGCTCGGCCATGTCCGGCGGCTCGAGCACAGCGCCGAGACCGCGGTGCAGATGCACTTTTCGGCGCTGGGCCACCGCACCAACGACATCATGCGCACGCTGACCGTGCTCACGGCGATCTTTCTGCCGTTGAACCTGATCACCGGGTTCTTCGGCATGAATTTCGACGGCCTGCCGCTGATCCATTCGGGCGACGGCGTCTGGCTTGCGCTGGCCCTGATGGCCGTGGTCGCCGTGGGCCTCGTCTGGTTCTTCCGCAGCCGGCGTTACCTGGGGCGCAGCGAAGGCGAGCGTTGAAACGCCCGCTCCGGCGGCGGGTTCAGACCGTGCGTTGGCGTGGCAGTGGGGGATGGCGCTGCAGATGGCGCAGGACGCCGGCCGCGATGGCCTCGACCAGATCGCGGCGATAGGCCGCCTGGCGCAGCAGGGCTTCCTCTTCGGGGTTCGAGATGAACGCGGTCTCGACCAGGATGCTCGGCACGTCGGGGGCCTTCAGCACCGCGAAGCCGGCCTGTTCGACCTGGCGCTTGTGCAGGCGTCCGACCCGGCCCAGGCGGCCCAGCACTTCGGCGCCGAGCTTCAGGCTGTCCTGGATCTGCGCCGCGGTGCTCATGTCGGCCATGGCCTGCAACAGGGAGGCATCCTGGATCCGTCCGACCGATACGCCCCCGACATCGTCGCTGGCGTTCTCTCGCTCGGCCATCCAGCGCGCCGCGGCACTGCTCGCACCGCGGGTGGACAGCGCAAACACGCTCGCGCCGCGCGCTTCGCGCCGCATGAAGGCATCGGCATGCAGGCTGACGAACAGATCGGCCTGCACCCGTCGCGCCTTGCGCACACGCTCGCCCAGCGGCACGAAGTAGTCGCCGTCACGCGTCAGCATCGTGCGCAGGTTGGGCTCGGCGTTCAGACGCTCGCGCAGCATCAGCGCCAGGGCCAGCACGACGTCTTTCTCGCGCAGTCCGGTCGGGCCGATCGCGCCCGGGTCCTCGCCACCGTGGCCGGGGTCGATGGCGACGATGATCAGGCGGTCCAGGGCCTGCGTGCGACGCGACGGCGATGCAGGCGCGGGTGGAGATCCAGCCGGCGGGCCGATGCTCGCCAGCGCCGGTATCGCGGGTGCGGGAGGCAGGGCGGGTGCAACCGCCAGCGGCACCTCGTCGGTGGCCAGCGCGCCAGGTGCTGCGGGTTTGTCGATGCGGGCGATCAACTCACCCAGCAGGTCGGGTGACGGGTTCGGCACCGTGGTGCCCGAGGTGGTGGCCGGGCCGGTCGCCGCGGCCGCCTCCTTTTCGCGCACCAGGGCGAGCAGCGGATCGATGTCCTCGGCGGGGTGGAGGTCGAACAACAGCCGATGCTGGTACGGCGGCACCGGCTGCAGCACGCCCAGCTCGGTGCGTACCGGCTGCTTGAGGTCAAACACCAGGCGCACCACACGAGGCTGGTACTGCCCGACACGAACCCCGGCGATGTAGGGGTCGTCCGGTCGGACCTTGCCGACCAGTTCGCGCAGTGTCGGGCTGAGTTCCAGGCCGTCGATGTCGACCACCAGCCTTGCGGGTGCCGAAAGCAGCTGATGGGTCGCCGACAGCCGGGCGTCGGACTCGATGGTGACCCGGCTGTAGGCCCGCGCGGGCCAGACGCGAACGGCCACGATGCCAGCGCCGCGTACGAGCCGCGGTGCCACCAGCAGAAGGGCAAGCAGTCCGCCGCGACGCAGCGCGAGCCGGCGCCCAGGCAGTGCCGCCCTCAATCGAGCACCGCCTGCCCGTTGGCGCTGAAGGCCTCGACGTGCACCGCCCGCGCCGGTTCACCTGCCGGCTCATGCGCGGGATGCGCGTCGCCGGCGATGTCCTCGACCTCGATGTGCAACGCCAGGTCGGTGCCGGCCCAGAGCCCGGGGACCCGTTCGGGCCACTCGACCAGCTTCAGCCCCGGTCGCTCGAAGACCTCGCGAAAGCCGGCGTCTTCGGCTTCGCGCGCGTCGGCCAGGCGGTAGAAGTCGAAATGCGAGATCGCCAGGCCGGCGGATGCATAGGGTTCAAGCACCGTGTAGGTCGGGCTCTTGACGCGCCCGGCTATCCCCAGCGCACGGAGCAGGTGGCGCACGAAGGTGGTCTTTCCGGCGCCCAGCGTGCCATGCAGTTCGATCGTCAGGCTGCGCGGCTCGGCCAGGCGACCCAGACCCCGCGCCAGCCGCTGCGCCGATGCCGCGCAGGCCGACTCGTCAGGCCATTGCCAGAGGCGGGTTCCTAGAATCGCGTCATGCGCTCTCAGCATCGGGCTTCGGAGGTCAACCGCAAGGGCGAAGGTCGTGTCGAGGACTGGGTGCAGGGCTTGCACGAGGAGGCAAGGGCTCTCGGATTTTCCCAGATCGGCATTGCCGGCATCGACCTGGCGAGCGCAGAGCCCGGACTGAAGGCATGGCTGGAGGCCGGCTTTCACGGCGCGATGGACTACATGGCCCGTCATGGCAGCCTGCGCGCGCGCCCGGCCGAACTGGTGCCCGGCACCGCGAGCGTGATCGTCGCCCGCATGGACTACCTGCCACGCGATGCAGGGCCCGATTGGATCGAGCGCGAACAGGCTGCGCTGGCCGAGCCGGGCACCGCGGTGGTGTCGGTGTATGCCCGCGGCCGGGACTACCACAAGGTGCTGCGACAACGCTTGCAGCGACTGGCCGACTGGCTGGCCGGACAGGTGGGCCCTTTCGGCCACCGCGTGTTCGTCGACTCGGCGCCGCTGCTCGAAGTCGAGCTCGCGACGCGCGCCGGCCTGGGCTGGCGCGGCAAGCACACGCTGGCGCTGGCACGCGAGGCGGGGTCGACCTTCTTCCTGGGGGAGATCTGCACCGACCTCGCGCTGCCGGCCACGGCGGCCACGTCAGAGCACTGCGGCACCTGCAGCGCCTGCATCACCGCCTGCCCGACGCAGGCCATCGTCGCGCCGTACCGGCTCGACGCCCGGCGCTGCATCAGCTACCTGACGATCGAACACCCGGGCGCCATCGACGAGGCCCTGCGACCGCTGATCGGCAACCGTGTCTACGGTTGCGACGACTGCCAGACCGCGTGCCCGTGGAACAAGTTCGCCCGGGTGTCGACACTGCCGGACTTCGACGTCCGGCACGGCCTGGATACGGCGACGCTGCTGGAGCTCTGGACCTGGAGCCCAGCCGACTTCGAGCGCCGCCACGAAGGCAGCGCGATCCGTCGCATCGGGTACTCACGCTGGCGGCGCAACCTCGCCGTCGCGCTGGGCAATGCGCTGCGGGCCGAGCCCACCGGCCATCGGGCCGAAACCTGGCGCGCCGCGCTTGAATCGGCCCTTCCGGCGGCCGATGCGTTGGTCGCCGAACACATCGCCTGGGCCTTGCGTCAAGGGCGCCCGTAGCATCGCGCCATGACCCACATCCTCGACGAACTGAGCTGGCGAGACTCGCTGCACCAGCACACCGATCTGGCCGAACTGCGCGCCCACCTCGCCCAGCCGCGCACGCTGTACTGCGGTTTCGATCCCACCGCTGCGAGCCTGCACGTCGGCAGCCTGGTGCCGGTCATGGCGCTGCGGCGATTCCAGCGTGCCGGCCACCATGTGCTGGCCCTGGTCGGCGGTGCCACCGGCATGGTGGGCGATCCGAGCGGCCGCAGCGATGAGCGCAACCTGCTCGACGAAGCCACGCTGGCCGAGAACGTCGCCGGCATCCGTGCCACGCTGGAGCGCTTTCTCGACTTCGACGGCGCCAACCCGGCGCGCATCGTCAACAACCTCGACTGGACGCGGGACGTTTCAGTGCTCGGCTTCCTGCGTGACGTCGGCAAGCACATGACGGTGAACTCGATGCTGGCCAAGGATTCCGTCAAGGGCCGGATCGAGCGGCCCGACGCCGGTATCAGCTACACCGAATTCAGCTACATGCTGCTGCAGGCCTTCGACTTTGCCGAGCAGCATCGCCTCTACGGCTGCACGCTGCAGATCGGCGGCAGCGACCAGTGGGGCAACATCACCGCTGGCATCGAACTCGGCCGCAAGATGCGCGGCGCGGCGCTGCATGGCGCCACGGTGCCGCTGCTGCTGACCAGCGACGGCCGCAAGATGGGCAAGACCGCGCGCGGCGCGATCTGGCTCGATGCGGCGCGGACCTCGCCCTACGCGTTCTATCAATACTGGCTCAACGTCGCCGATGCCGACGTGCTGGTGTGCCTGAAGCTGCTGACCGAACTGCCGCAGGACGAGGTGCTGGCGCTGGCCGAGGCGATCGTCAGCGACCCGGCCCGCCGCGCCGCGCAGCGCCGCCTGGCCGGCTGGTTGACGGCGTTTGTGCACGGCGAAGCGGGGCTTGCGGCGGCCGAGCGGGCCAGCGCCGTGCTGTTTGGTGCCGAGATCGGGGCCGGCACGCTGGACGACGCGGCCTTGCTCGACATCTTTGCCGACGTGCCCAGCGTCGCGGTCGAGCGCGCGACGCTGGACGCCGGCTGGCCGTTGCTGGATGCGCTGGTGCAGACGGGTCTGGCGAGCAGCAAGTCCGACGGCCGACGCGCGCTGCAGGCCGGTGCGGTGGCGGTGAACAACCGGCGTGTCGACGCTGACCGGCCGCTGACGGCCGCCGACCTGGCCAGCGCCTCGGTTCTGGTGCTGCGCAATGGCAAGAAGCGCTACGCGCTGGCGCGAGTGGCCTGAGCGTCGGGTCTCGCGATCAGCGCAGCGCCTGCCAGGTCATCAGCGCCAGCGGCAGCCCGGCCATCGCCAGCAGGGTCGACAGCGTCACCAACCCAGCGACGAAAGGCCCATGTCCGCCCATGCGCACCGCCAGCACGTAGGCACTGCTCGCCGTGGGCATGGCGGCGAAGGCGATCACGATCGCCTGTTGCGGTGGCGACAGCGGCAGCAGGAACACCAGCACCAGGCCGACGGCCGGCAACACCAGGTGGCGGATCGCGAGCAGGCTGCCGGCCAGCGCCGGGCCCTCCCGCAGCGCGCCGAACTGCAAGCCGGCGCCGACCGCCATGAGGCCCAGCGGCAAGGCGGCAGCACCGATGCGCGACATCGTCGTCGCCACCGTTTCGGGCAGGGTCACGCCCAGCAGGTTGCACACCAGCCCGGCGACGGTGGCGACGATCAGCGGGTTGCGGATCAGCTCCCGCAGATAGCCCTGCCCGCCATGGCGGGCCAGCGGCCAGACCGCGGCGATGTTCGCCACCGGCACGCAGACCGCGATGAGCAAGGCCGTCCAGGCCACGCCAGGCGCACCGGCCAGTCGCTCCGCCAGGGCCAGTGCGATGTACGAATTGAACCGGAACGCCACCTGCGCGCCGGAGGCATGCAGCCGGGCGTTGACGCCCGGCCCATGCGCCAGGGCCAGGCCCAGCAGGATCCCGATGCCGGTGACCAGCCAGCCCGCCGCGGCCAGCGGCAGCCCGGACTGCAAGGAGATCGGGTTCTTGATGATCGCCAGGAACAGCAGCACCGGGAACAGCAACCAGTACACCAGCCGCTCGGCAGCGTCCCAGACCGGACGCCCCAGGGCGGTCCATCGGCAGATCGCAAAGCCCAGGGCGATGAGCAGGAAGTCCGGCAACAGCAGCAGCGGATGGGCGGAAAAGCTGTCGGTCACGGCACTCGGCATGGGAACGCAGAGTCTGCCAGTGAACCGAAGCCGATTTGCCGGTCGGCTTATCGTCGGCACCGACCGTTGCTGCCTGTATGACCGCACGAAACTGCCGCCACCCGATCCGAATCGACCGCCGGTCTTGGCTGACCGCCGCATTGATGTGGGCCGCTTCGTCCTGCGGCCCGGGGTGGGCGCAGTCTGCCGGTGTGTCTCAGGGTCCGCATCCAGGTCCGCATTCGGGTGAAGCCCAACCGTATCCGGCGGAACAGACGATCGCTGGCGTGGTCCTGCGCCTGAACGGCATGGGGGTGTTCTCCCGCTTCGGCATCCGGCCGTACGCCGCGGGGCTGTACCTGATGGCCCCTGCCAGCAGCGCGGCCCAGGTGGTCGCGGCCCCAGGCCCCAAGCGTGTGCGCGTGCGGATGCTGCGCGAGTTGCCTTCCGAGGAGTTTTCCAAGGCCCTGGGCAAGGGCCTGCGGCGCAACAGCAGCCCGGCGCAGCAGCAGGTGTTCGCCGAGGCGATGGCGACCCTGCTGGCCCAGATCGACGGCATCGTCACGGCGCGCAAGGGCGACGTGGTCGATCTCGACTTCGACCCCGCCCGGGGTATGTCCTTGAAGCTGAATGGCACACTCCGGGGGCCGGCGTTGTCCGGGCCTGAGGGGGCGGAGCTGTACGCCGCGACGTTGCTGTCGTTTGTCGGCGAGCGCCCCTACAGCCCTGAGCTGCGTGCGGCGATGCTCGGCCGAAAGGCGTCCTGACCGCGGGTCGGGCAAACGCCTTCGGACCCTCGGCCCCACGCCAAACGGAGACAGACTCGATGCTTCTTGCCCACACCCGCCGCCTGGCGATCGCCGTTCCGCTGGCCCTTGCCGCCGCCGTGTTTGCTGGCGTCGTGCACGCCCAGCCCTACCCGAACAAACCGGTCCGCCTGCTGGTGCCATTTGCAGCCGGTGGCACCACCGACATCATCGCCCGTGTCGTCGCCGAGCGCATCGGCCCGGCCATCGGCGGGCAGACGATGGTGGTCGAGAACCGGGCCGGTGGCGGCGGGATCGTCGGCGCCGACGCGGTCGCCAAGGCGACCCCGGACGGCTACCTGCTCGGCATGGCCACCGTCTCGACGACGGCGAGCAACCCGGCCATCAACCCGAAGACGCCGTACAACCCGATCACCGACTTCGTCCCGATCATCAACATCGCGGCGACGCCGAACGTCATTGCGGTGCACCCCAGCTTCCCGGCGCGCGACTACAAGGGC
>JAJTGU010000113.1 GCA_021297985.1 Rubrivivax sp. | reverse complement strand
TCGGCGGCCTGGTCGATCAGATCGCGCTGCCCAGCCCTGGCGCGGATGCTGATCGTCACGGGTTCTTGGGCTTGAGTCATCAGGCACCTCTGGCATTCATCTGTCAGGGCAAAATTGTATGTCACTTGTCCATACAACGGAGCCCGACCCGCCGCACCGGGTCATCGTGGGATTGGAAGGCCCGCTTCACGGGCCCACGGCGCGGGATCCAGGATCTCCATGATGCGTTCCGGTCGGCCCAGTGGCTTGAAGCCGAAGTGCGCGTACAGGCCGTGGGCGTCGCTCGTCGCGAGCATGAAGCGGCGCAGGCCCTGCAGGTCGGGGTGGGCGGCGACCGCGGCGATCAGGCGTTTGCCCAGGCCTCGGCCCTGGTGGGACTCGAGCACGTAGACGTCGCACAGGTAGGCGAAGCTCGTGCGGTCGCTGACGACGCGGGCGAAGCCGACCTGCTGCGTGCCTTCGGGTCCGTGGTGCAGCAGCGCAAAGCCCAGCGAGTGGCGGATGGCACGTTCGACGCGCTCTCGCGGGATGCCGGGCGACCAGTAGCTGCGGCTCAGGTAGGCGTGGATGGCGTCAAGGTCGAAGCGCTCGGGGGCGGTGGTGACCTCGTAGGGGTCGGCTGTCTCGGGCACGTTGGAGTCTGGGGGCCTCAGGTGTCAGGGAGGGAGCACCCGCTCGAAGCGGTAGGGTTCGAGCGGCGGCACGCGAAAGGCCGGTCGGCCGTCCGCGAGTGTGCCGGTCTCGCGGTAGCGCAGGCCCTGGGCGTCGAGCTCGACCACGGCGTCGATGCCCATTCGCCGGCCCGACGCGGCGGTGAGCGTGCACTGCGCGCTCGTGATCGCGCCCCGCCAGGCGCCGGCCCCGCGCGGCACGAAACGCAGCGCGCAGTCCGGGCCATAACTGCGCAGCGCGGCAGGGGTCAGGGTCTCGAAGGCGCCTGCCACTTGCGCCTTGCCGACCCAGGGCGTGCCGTCGACAAAGGCATGGAAGTCCATGCGCAGACTGCCCTCGGCGTCGCGCCTGAACGACCAGATGCGCTGACGCGACACCGGGCCCGTGGCACCGCCGTTGCGCCATTCGAGGTACAGCACCTGCTCGCCCAACGCGGGCGCGTGCACCCGCGCGAACACTGCGTGCTGATGGTCCAGCCACTCGCCGGTGGGGCTGGGCGGCACCTTCAGCGCAGCCGGTGCGGCGTCGAACTGGCGCTGGTTGCTCCAGGTGCCGTTCAGGGCCGCGAGCAAGGCCGCCGGGCCGTCTGCTGCAGGGGGCGTGCTGCACGCCGAGAGTGCCAGCAGCGCCGCCGCGCCGGCGGCTCGCCAGGGTGGTGGCAGGACCCGCCGTTCAGCCACGTGCGGCAGCGTCCGTGCGGCCCAGGTCGTCGGCGATCTGCTCCAGCGCCGGCTCGGGGTCGGCCTGCATGGCCTGCACGTCCTGGTCGATCATGCGCAGCACGCGGGCGATGTAGGCGCGGCCCCATTCGTTGCGTGCCGCCTGGACCTCGGGCGTGGGCTCGTAGCGTTCGATGTCGTCCGCGGCGATCACGCCCTTGGCAACGAGCAGGCGCTCGAGCGTGTCGATGCGTTCGCGCGCCACCGACAGCTCGCCGGCCACCGCCATCGCGATCGACATGGCGCGCTCCACCGCCGGGTCGTCCAGGAACTGCGGGCGCTTGCCCTTGGCGCGCCGGTTGGCCATCGCCACCGGGTCGAGCTCGCCCGGCTCGGGCAGCGCCGGGGAGGCGTGGGCGTTGCTCATGCCGGCGTCTCCTCGCGCTGTGGCTTCTGCGCGCCGAAGGCGGTCCAGACCGGGCTGCGGCCGTAGTCCTCCTGCGCGCGGCCGCCGCCGGCATCGCTTGCAGCGCCTTGGCCGGTGGGCGCCGGGAACAGTGCGCGGTCGACCTTGGCCTGCATCGTCGTTTCGAAGTACGAGCCCGCGGGGAAGCCGGCGCCGCGCAGCAGCGCGTCCAGGTCGGCCTCGTGCATGCGGGTCCAGAACGGCTCGTTGTTGTTGTAGGTGTCCCAGTCGCGCATGAAGGCCTCGAAAGGGTCCATGCCTGCGTACTGCGGCTGCTCCAGGTGCAGCGTCAGTCCGCCGGGTGCGAGCACGCGGTGGACCTCGGCCATGATGCGGGGCATCGCGCGGTTGCTGGTCTCGTGCCAGAACATCGCCGTCGTCACCAGGTCGAAGCCCCCGTCGTCGAACGGCAGTGCCTCGCCGTCGGCCTGGCGGAAGACGATGTTGGCCACGCCCAGCGACCGGGCCCGGGCATGGCCATAGCGCAGCACCGGCGCTGCCGTGTCCACGGCCACGACCTCGGCCTCGGGGAAGGCCTGGGCCAGCGGCAGTGCGTTGTGGCCGATGGTGCAGCCGATGTCGAGGATGCGTTGCGGCCGCCAGCCCGGGCGGTGGCGGTGCAGCCAGTCGACCACCGCCTGGCCGCCGCCGTCGGAGTAGCGGCCCAGGGCGCCGGCGGTGGTCACGAACAGCCCGGCGTCGTAGTTGGCGCCCGGGGCGATGTCGCGGGCGACGGTTTCGCCGTGGTAGCTGCCGGGCATGCAGTGGATGTCGACGGCCCGCTGGTACCTGGGCTGCTCGATGGCCGGGTCGAGCTGCAGGGTGGGCGCGTGCTCGTTCAGCGCGTCGGCATTGGCCCGCAACTGTTCGAGCTGGCGGAAGACCAGGCTGCGGCCGGCCTGCTGGCGCATCTCCATGGTGTTGCGCCGCAGTGCGCTCCACAGCTGGTAGTGCAGGTCGGCCTGCATCGCGCGCCGCACCTCGTGCCGGTCGGCCGGGGCACGACCGTGTTCGGCCTCGAAGGCCGGCTTGACGCGGGTCTCCCAGGCTTTCTTCACGCCGGGCAGCACGTTCTGCGACAGGTGAAGGTTCAGCCGGGTCAGGAAGTCGAAGCGCGCGATCTCGTCGTGGCTGGCCTCGGGGAAGACCGCGTGGCGGCCGACCTGGCGCCAACTGGGTTGCGGGGTGCTCATGGGGCGGGGCTCCTGCGGCGCCCGGAAGGCCTGCCGCGAACGCGTGGATTGCAGGCGGGAAAGCATAGCTGATACAGTCCCGACAGCGCGAGTTGTACGGACAACTTTGCGGTTCGATGTTGACTTCGCTCAAGACCTGGAGTGCCCCGATGCTGCGTCGCCTGTTTGCCACCGCCGTCCTGCCGGCCCTGATCCTGGCTGCGGCGCTGCCCGCCGGCGCCCAGGCACCCGCCGCCGCTGCGGCACCCGCGGTCGATGTGACCAGCGGTGCCGGCCAGCTCGATGCCTTCATCCGGATGCGGGGCACGGGCGACGGCAAGGACGTGTTCGCCAACTGGTGGGTCACCGTGTTTGCGGTCGTTCCCGGCGAGCGTCCTCGGCCCATCATGCGGCTGGACGGCTTCAACGTCGGCCGCTTCGTGAAGGCGGCCGACGGCAGCGCGCAGCTGATCACGCGCGAGGTCGCCTACTACCGCGACCTGGCCACCGGCGAGTTCCTCACCGAGTGGACCAATCCGTTCACGAACGAGAAGGTCAAGGTCCTTCACGTCACCAACGACCCCGTCAACTCGCGTTATGCCGCACCCAAGGCTGGCGAGCCCGGGCGCCTGCCGTTCATGGTCAACGGGCCGGATGTCTTCCTGCGCCTGGACATCCCGCTGGCCTACCCCAACCCGCTGCAGCCGGCCGAGTTCCCGGCCGAAAGCTCGGGCCCGACCTATCTGGCGAGCGAGCACTTCATCTTCTTCTCGAAGACCGCCGACCTCGCCAACCGCAACCTGCAAAGCGTGCCGCTGACCTACGCCTGGGCGCGGACCGGCCCCTGGCTGCCGTGGATGCGGATGGGCCAGCGCCAGGGCCACCTGATCTACTCGGGACATGGTCGCAAGTTCGCGAGCTTCGACGAGCTGCCGGCCGACATCCGCGACTTCACGAAGGCCAACCATCCGGCCTACATGACTTCGCCCGAGACTTACCAGACGCCCAACGAAACGAGCTGGACGTACTACAAGAAGATCACCGGCGCGCAGAAGAAGAACTGAGCGCCAACGCCGGATCCGGGGGTCGGGCGGTGACCACCGCGCCACGCACGGCGATCGACAAGATCTGGGACGAGCACGTCGTCGCCCCGCTCGACGACGGGCATGCCCTGCTGCAGATCGACCGCGTCTTCCTGCACGAGCGCACCGGCCCGGCCTTGCTGGCCGGGTTGGTCGCGGCGGGCCGCAAGCCGCGCCACCCGGGGCTGGTCTTCGGTTGCATGGACCACATCGTCGACACCACCGCGCTGCGCAGCGACAAGACCCGGCTGCCCAGCGGCGAGCAGTTCATCACCGACTTCCGCGGCCGCACGCGCGACGCCGGCATCCGGCTGTTCGACCTGCACGACCCGCGCCAGGGCATCGTGCACGTGGTGTCGCCCGAGCAGGGCATCGCGCTGCCGGGCGTGACCCTGGTCTGCCCGGACAGCCACACCGGAACCGTCGGTGGCCTGGGGGCACTGGCCTGGGGCATCGGATCGACCGAAGGCGAACACGCCGTCGCGACACAGACCCTGGTGCGCAAGCGGGCGCCGCAGATGCGGGTCAATGTCGTCGGCCGGCTGGCGCCCGGCGTCGAGGCCAAGGACCTGGTGCTGGCGCTGATCGCGCGCCATGGCGCACTCGGCGGCACGGTGGGCGGCGAGGCGGCGGCGATCGAATTCGCCGGCCCGGCGGTGCGGGCCCTGTCGGTCGAAGGCCGCATGACGCTGTGCAACATGGCGGTGGAGTTCGGTGCCTGGACTGGCTTTGTCGCACCCGACGAGGTGACGATCGACTGGGTCCGCGGCCGCCTGTTCGCGCCCCAGGGCGAGGCCTTTGAACAGGCCGCGGCGCACTGGCGCACGCTGACCAGCGATCCGGCTGCACGCTTCGATGCCGAGCTGACGCTGGATGTCGATGGCCTGGCGCCGCAGATCAGCTGGGGCACCAGCCCCGAACACGCCGGCGACGTGACGATGGCCGTGCCCGACCCCGAGCGCGACGCTGCGGCGGTGGGTGACCCGACCCGGCAGGCGGCGTGGCGGCGGGCGTTGGCCTACATGGACCTGCAAGCCGGCCAGCCCTTGATCGGAACGCCCATCGACGCCGCGTTCATCGGCTCGTGCACCAACAGCCGCTTGCCCGATCTGCGCGCGGCAGCGGCCCTGATCCGTGGCCGGCGGGTGGCCGCCCACGTCAAGACGGCGCTGGTCGTGCCGGGCTCGATGCCGGTGCGCGCCGCGGCCGAGGCCGAAGGCCTGCACGAGGTCTTCATCGCCGCGGGCTTCGAATGGCGGGCCAGCGGTTGCTCGCTGTGCTTCTTTGCCGGCGGCGACAGCTTCGGCGACGCGCGGCGGGTCGTCAGCAGCACCAACCGCAACTTCGAGGGCCGCCAGGGCCCGGGCGTGCGCACCCACATCGCCAGCCCGCAGACGGTGGTGGCCTCGGCGCTGGCCGGGTGCATCGCCGACGCACGCGACTTCCTGTAGGCCCGCTGCGCATGGAGCCCGTCATCCGCATCGAAGGCATCGCCGCGCCGCTGCTGCGCGACAACGTCGACACCGACACCATCATCCCGTCGCGCGACATCACCTCGCCCTCGCGTGAGGGCTTCGGGGCCAAGGCCTTTGCGCCCTGGCGCTACCTCGGCCCGGGTGGACCGGAGAACCCCGAGTTCGTGCTCAACCGCGCACCCTGGCGCGACGCCAGCATCCTGGTCGCGGGACGCAACTTCGGCTGCGGTTCGTCGCGCGAGATGGCGGTCTGGGCGCTGGTGCAGTTCGGCATCCGCGCGGTGGTGGCGGTCAGCTTCGGGGCCATCTTTCGCCAGAACTGCATCCGCAACGGACTCGTGCCGGTGGAGCTGCCCGGCGAGGTCGTCACGGCGCTGGCGGCACGCGCCGAGCGCGAGGCGCCGTTGCGCCTGGTGGTCGATGTCGCGGCGCTCGCGCTGATCGAGCCCGCGGGCCGGCAGCACGCCTTTGGGCTCGACGCCGCGGACCACGAGATGCTGGTCACCGGACTCGACGCCATCGACCGCACCTGGCAACACCGCGCGGCGATGGAGTCGTTCGAAGCGGCCGACCGCGGCGCGCGGCCCTGGATCTGGGAGCTGCCGACATGAATCGACGCGAATGGCTCGCCGCCTGCGTGCTGACCACCGTTGCCGCGGTGGCCCACGCCCAGGCCGACGAGCCGGATGGCCCGAGGATCCTGCATCTGGCGACCGAGGCGCATGGCGGCGACGACTGGGCCAAGGTCAGGACGCTGATGCTGGCCGGCCGCGCGGAGTTCTGGGGCCCGGTTGGTGCCCGGCCGCGCAGCCGCGCCGAGCGCTACCAGATGTGGCGGGTGTTCGACCCCGACCGCACCGCGGCGCACGGTGCGGAAGGCAAGGTCAGGATCGTCGCCGAATCCGCGGGCAAGACCCTGTTCACGGTCGGATTCGATGGTGAAACGACCTGGACCGAGCGTGGCGTCACGCCCAAGGCAGAGGCCGACGCCTTCTGGGCCAGCAACTTCGGCTTCGGCATCATCCGCCACGCGCTCAAGCCCGGCTTCAAGGCCGAACGCCTGGCCGATGGCAACCACGAGGGTCACCCGGTCTGGACCGTGCGCCTGACCGACCCCAAGGGCGGCGTGACGGTCTTCGGCATCGACCAGCAGATGCACGCCATCCGGACGCTGGGCTTTGTCACTCCGCGTGGCTGGCACGAGCGCCACTACGCCGACTTCGTCCGCCAGGAGCAGCCCCGCCGCTGGCTGCAGGCGCGCCGCGTGACCCTGGTCTACAACGGCGTCAAGGCCAACACCATCCACTGGGAGCGCTGGGAGATCGACGGCGCCATCGACCCGGCCTTGTTCACGCCGCCGCGTTAGGCTTGCGGCCGACGCCGGCCCGTGGGGGTCGCCGGCGCAGGGAGTGGACAAGGACACCATGATCGTCGGCATCGACCTCGGCACCACGCACAGCCTGGTGGGCGTGTTCCGCGACGGCGCGCCCGTGCTGATCCCGAACGCGCTGGGCGACCTGCTCACGCCGTCGGCGGTGAGCGTGGACGATCACGGCCACATGCTCGTCGGCCTGGCCGCACGCGAGCGCGCGGGCACGCATGCCGACCGCACCGCGCTGGCCTTCAAGCGCTGGATGGGCTCGGACAAGCTGATCGAGCTCGCCGGTCGCGGCTACCGCGCCGAGGAACTGTCGGCGCTGGTGCTGAAGGCGCTGAAGGCCGATGCCGAGGCCTTTCTCGGCGAGCCGGTGACGGAAGCCGTGATCACCGTGCCGGCCTACTTCAACGAGGCCCAGCGCCGCGCCACGCGCAGCGCGGGCGAACTGGCCGGCTTCAAGGTCGAACGGCTGCTGAACGAGCCGACCGCGGCGGGCCTGGCCTATGGGCTCCAGGAGCGGCCGGACCATGCCAGCTTCCTCGTCTTCGACCTCGGCGGCGGCACCTTCGACGTGTCGGTGCTGGAGTACTTCGACGGCGTGGTCGAGGTCCGTGCCAGTGCCGGCGACACGCGGCTGGGTGGCGAGGACTTCACCCGCGTCGTCGCCGAGCTGTTTGCCCGCGCGTGCCCGGAACTTGCGGCCGCCGGGGCCGAGCCGCTGCGCGACCGCTGGTGGGCCGAGCGCGGCTGGTGGCGCATGGCCGAGCAGGGCAAGCGAACGCTCGGCGAACGTGAAGAGGCGGCGCTCGAGATGGTCTGGAACGGCCAGACCCTGGCCGCCACCCTCCGCCGGGTCGACTATGACGCGGCCTGCACCGAGCTGCTGCAGCGCCTGCGCCGGCCGATCGAACGCGCGCTGGCCGACGCCCAGATCGACCCGAGTGGTCTGGCCGAGGTCGTGCTGGTCGGCGGGGCGACCCGCATGCCGGCGATCCGCCAGCTCGCGACCCGCTTGTTCCACCGCCTGCCGCTGCGCACGGTGGACCCGGACCTGGCCATCGCCCAGGGTGCCGCGGTGCAGGCCGGGCTGAAGGCCCGCGACGCGGCGCTGGACGAGGTGGTGCTGACCGACGTGATGCCGTATTCGCTGGGCATCGTCACCGTCGAGGAGATCGCGGGCCGACGCGTCGGCGACCGCTTCTCGCCGATCATCGAGCGCAACACGCCGGTGCCGGTCTCGCGCATGCAGCACTACAGCACCGTGGCCGAGGCGCAGCGCCAGATCCTGATCGACGTGCGCCAGGGCGAGTCGCCGATGGCGTCGGACAACCTGCGCCTGGGCACGCTCGAGATCGAGGTGCCGGCGGCACCGGCCGGGCAGGTCGGCGTGCGGGTGCGGTTTTCGTACGACGCCAACGGCCTGCTCGAGGTCGATGCCCAGGCCACCGACGCCCGCGGTGCCCTGGGCGAGCTGCGCAACCTGCTGCTGCGCACCGGCGGCACCGAGATGGACGAGGCCGCGCTGAAGGCCGCACGCGAGCGGCTCGCCGGGCTGAAGCACCACCCGCGCGACGAACAGGAGAACCGCTGGCTGATCGAGCGTGCCAAGCGCCTGTACGCCGACCACCTGGGCGACGAGCGGCGGGTCATCCAGGCCTGGCTCGCGGCTTTCGAGCTGGCGCTGGACAGCCAGGAGCCGCGCACCGTGCGCGCTGCCCGCAGTGCTCTGCGCGAGCAGCTCGACAGCATCGACCGCGGCTTTCGCTTCTGAAGCCATGGATCCCGAAGACTGGCAGCGGCTGGGCCTGGACGCCCCCAGCGACGACCTGGCGACGATCAAGCGCGCCTACGCCGCACGGCTGAAGCGCACCCGGCCCGACGACGACGCCGAGGCCTACCAGGCCCTGCGAGAGGCGTACGAACGCGCCCAGCAGTGGGCGCATTTCAACGCGCAGCAGGCCTATCTTCTGCCGCGCGCCCAACCGGCGGAACCGGCACAACCAGCGCAACCAGCGCAACCAGCGCAACCAGCGCAACCAGCGCAACCAGCGCAACCAGCGCAACCAGCGGTGGATCTGCCCTCCGCGGCGGA
>JAJTGU010000253.1 GCA_021297985.1 Rubrivivax sp. | reverse complement strand
GGGCCAGCGGCGACGCCCGCTGGCTGGGCGCATCCGACGCAACCGTGCCCGCTCAGGAGCCTGGGTGGCCGTCGCTGACCTTGCCGCCCGAGGCGCAGCGGCCAGTGACCGGAGCCGCCTTTGACACGGTCCTTGGCACGGCCCCTGACACAGCCCTTGACACCCCCCTCGACCCGGCCGACGAACGCCTGGCCGCGGCGCTGGAACTGGCCATGGCTCCCGACAGCCCCAAGGCGGCCTGGCGCGCCGAGGGCCTGACGCTGGCGGCCCTGGCGTCCCGGCTGGCGGTGCCCGAGTACCGCCTGCGTCGCCACATCAACCAGCGGCTCGGGCACCGGAACTTCAACGCCTACGTCAACGGCCTGCGCATTGCGGCGGCTCAGCAGGCGCTGGTTGATCCGGCCTTGGCGGGGCGGCCGATCCTGAGCATCGCGCTGGATCTCGGATTTGCCAGCATCGGACCCTTCAACCGCGCCTTCAAGGCCATCACCGGCCTGACACCAGGCGATTTCCGCCAGCAGGCCGTGCCCAAGCGCGCCGATTCCTGAAATCGGCGCTGTTTGCACGAGGCGTTTGCGGTTTTCGGCCAGACCGGCCGCGGCGCCGTCGGCAATCTTGCCGGCGTGCCGCGGGATGGCCTGCGGCGGCTGAAGGACCTGACATGAAGCTCTCGATCGCACGCCTGCTGACGCTTGCCGGCTTGTCGTTTTGTGCCACAGCCTGGGGCGCCATGGGCGTCACGACCCTGGCCGAATCCGGCGAATGGGCCCCGGTGACGGTGTTCTACCCCACGGTCGAGGCTGAGCGACCACAGCGCCGGGGTCCGTTCGAGTTGCAGTTTGCGGCCGACGCCGTGCCGGCGCGCGGCAACGGCCGCCTGGTCGTGATCTCCCATGGCTCGGGGGCGTCGCCCTGGGTCCAGACCGACATCGCGCGCGCCTTTGTCGCGGCCGGCTTCGTGGTCGCCTTGCCGTGGCACCGCGGCGACAACTTCCAGAGCCACGCCGATGTCGGACCCGTCAGCTGGGAACGGCGGCCGCTGGAGGTGTCCGCGGCGATCGACCGCCTCGGCGCGGACCCTCGATTTGCACCGCTTCTGGCCCTGGACCGGGTTGGACTCTGGGGCATGTCCGCGGGGGGACACACCGCTTTGGCCATGGCCGGCGGGCGCTGGTCGCCGGCCGAGTGGGCGCGGCACTGCCAGGCGCGTCTGGAGGACGATTTCCACGGTTGTGTCGGCCTGGTCACGAGGCTGCGCGGCAACGCGATGGACGGCTTGAAGAAGGCAGTAGCCAGGATCGTGATCCGCATTCGTTTTGGTGGCGACGATCGCTGGCGGCAGCACCACGACCCACGCATCGCCGTGGCGGTGGCGGCGGTCCCGCTGGCCTCGGACTTCGACGTGTCCGGCTTTGCCACCGCGGGCATTCCGCTGGGCCTGGTCCGCAGCGGCGCCGACCTCTGGCTGCCGACGGCCTTGCATCTGGATCGCGTCCTGGCGGCTTGCACGCGCTGCGAACTGCTGGCCGACGTGCCCGACGGCGGACATGGCCTGTGGCTGTCGCCGTTGCCACCCGGCTTGACGGGTCTGGAGGCCGACCTGATCCTGGATCCGCCAGGCTTTGACCGCCCCGCACGGCGCGCCGAACTGGCCGCCGCCCACGACCGTATCGTCGCGTTTGTCGCCCGCCATGTCCTTGCGGCACCGGGCGCGCCGCAGCTGCCGCCCTGAGCGTGGGCACCCGCGGCCCGGACCCGACCGGCGGGAAAACTGCACGAGATCGGTAGAAACCCGAGGCCTGGTACGCGGCCGCTGAAGCCCGTGTGACGCCATGCACAGCGGGTTCTGGCCTGGACGAGGAGACTGCTGGACATCGAAACCCGAGTCCGAAAGCCCCGATGAGCCTGATCCGTACCACCGCTGCCGCTGCGGCCCTGTTGACGCTTGCCGCCACGGCACACGCGGGCCCGATGTTGAACCAGCCGATCCCGGCGGGTGCCACTGTCGAGGACTTCTCCAGTTTCCACGGCGCCATCAATGGCAAGAGCGTGCTTGGCGGCCTCGGCACCTTCACGGGAACCGGCACCGTCTACCGCGAAGGCAGTGGCGAGAGCACGCTGCAAGGCGCCAACAACACCGTCGGTTATTGGCTGGTGTCAGGCCTTTCCGCGCAGCCGTTCTCCGGCACCGGCAACTGGCTGAACTTCGGCAACGGCCAGAGCGCCGTGCTCGACTTCGCGACGCCGATGGCCTACATCGGCTTTCTGTGGGGCTCGGTGGACAGCCACAACTTCATCGAGATCGTCGATGCCGGCCAGGTCGTCAGCTTCCGCGGCGGCAACGGCGGGCTCGCCAACGGCCAGGTGGCCGGTGGCTCGGGCGACCGTTTTGCCGAGCAGTACTTTGCCTACAGCGGCCAGTCGATCACGAGCCTGAAGTTCCGCTCCGCGGGCACGGCCTTCGAGCTCGACCGCCTGACCACCGTCAACGCGGTGCCCGAGCCCGGCTCGCTGATGCTGGTGCTGGCCGGCCTGGGCGCGGTCGGCTTTGTTGCCCGCCGGCGCAAGACGATCGGCGGCTAGCGCGGTCACGAGGGCAGCGCCAGAACGAGCAAGGTCTCGCGGGCGCGGCCCTTGATCAAGGCCCGGACGATGCCCGGGGCCGCCACGCGCTGACGGCGATGCCGCCGACGATCAGCGCAAACGCCACGGCGTGATACGGCTGCGGCGCTTCGCCCAGCACTGCAGCCGACAGCACGGCCGCAAACAGGGGCGTGAGGTTGTTGAAGAACGAGGCCAGCGCCGGCCCGCCTTCGGCCACGCCCAGGCCCCAGGCCCGGTAGGCCAGGATCGAGGCACCCAGCGACACATACAGCAGGGCTGCAACGGTCCAGCCGGTCCAGTGGATCGGTGCCGCGCCCAGGGCCTGTTCGCCGACGGTGAAGGCACTCGCCGCGACCAGGCCGAACAGCGTCTGCACCAGCAGCAGGCCGGCCCAGTCCCAGCCGTCTTCGGGCCGCGGCCGGGCCTCGCCGCGCATGTGCGCCGGGGGCCGGGCCAGCAGCCAGGAGTAGAACGCCCAGCCGATGGTCGCGATGAGGATGTAGATGTCGCCCGGAACCAGCCGCACCGCGGCCAGCGTGGCCAGAGATCCGCGGGCAATCACCACCAGCACGCCAATGCCTCCGATGGCCGCGCCGGCAAGCTGACGCCGTGTCGGCCGCTCGCCGAAGAACAGCGCGCCGACGGCCAGCATCCACACCGGCATGCTCGCGGCGACCAGGGTCACGTTCATCGGCGAACTCGTCACCAGCGCCAGGTACTGCAGCGAGTTGTACAGGCCCACGCCGAGCAGCCCGAGCACGGCGAGGTACCGCCACCGCACGGCAATGCGCGACCAGGGCCGCAGCGCACGCCAGGCCAGTGGCAGCAGGATCAGCGCCGTCAAGGCCCAGCGCATCAGGTTCAGCGTCAGCGGCGGCACCTCGCCGGCCATCAGCCGGCCGACCACGGCATTGCCCGCCCACAGCAGCGGGGCGGTCGTCAGCAGCAGGGCCAGGCGCGGTGTCAGCTTCATGGGGATCGGTTACTCGGGGCGCGCGGTGCCGCAGTTCCAGCAGACCTCGAAGGGTCCGTCGACCCATTCGCCGCAGCCGGCGCAGCCGAAGCGCCGCCACGGCGGATGCTGCAGCTCGGCCAGCATGGCCGTCGCGGCATCGAATCCGCTGGCGTCGGCAATCCAGATCTCGGGCAGGGCCTGGTCGGGCGGGATCTGGCCGGCAATGGCGCAGGCATTGGCGCGTTGGACGCTGGCCGGAAAGCCCGCCGCCGTGAGCTGGTCGGCCCACAGGGTGGCCAGTGCGAGGTTGGGGGCTTGGGCCAAGCGTTTCATGCAGCGGCGATGATGAGGCCATGGGCGGCCCCGCAATCCCCGCGTTTCTCGGCATCCCCCCGCAGGTGCTGGCCGATGGGGTGTTGCTGCTGCATGCGGCCTTCGTGCTCTGGGTCACGCTGGGCGTGCTCGCGGTCTGGCGCTGGCCGCGCCTGGCGCTGCTGCATCTGCCGGCCCTGTGCTGGGGCGTGTGGATCATCGGCAGCGGCGGCATCTGCCCGTTGACGCCGCTGGAGAACGAACTGCTTGCCGCCGCCGGCGAGTCGGGTTATCGCGGCGGCTTCATCGAGCACTGGGTCCAGCGGCTGGTCTACCCGCCGGGCCTGCAGCGCTGGCACCAGGCGGTGATGGCGGCGGTGCTGGTCGTCGTCAACGTGGGCGTGTACGGCCGGCTGCTGTGGCGTCGGCCGAGGACCGGGCACCGAAGGCGAGCGTCCCGCCCTGGACCAGCAGCCGATGCGGCACCGCCTGCGGGTCCACCGGCTGGCCGTTGAACCGCAGTCCGACTCCGCTGTCGCGGACGATGCGCAGGCGCTTGCCGCCCGGCAGCACCAGGCTGGCGCTGCGGGCCAGCGGCAGGCCGGCCACGTACAGGCCACTCGCCGGCTGGACCGGGTACAGGCCGAGCATCGCAAACACGTACCAGGCACCCATCTGGCCGCAGTCGTCGTTGCCGACGATCCCGGTGGGCGTGTCGGCATAGAACTCGCGTGCGATGCGCGCCACCATCGCATGCCCCTTGTGCGGCGACGCCGTGAACGCGTACAGCCAGGGGATGTGGTGGCTGGGCTCGTTGCCGTGCGCCAACTGGCCGATCATCGCCTCCTGGCCCAGGTGCTTGTCCGGGTTGGGCATGGGCAGGCTGAAGAAGCGGTCCAGCCAGGCCTCGAGCGCCTGCGGGCCGCCCAAGGCGTCGCGGAAGCCCAGCGGGTCGTGCAGCGCGGGCGTGGCGGTGTACTGCCAGGCGTTGGCCTCGGTGTAGTCGCCCGGGTTGTTCATCGGCGACGTGGCCTGCAGCGGATCGAAGGGCTCGCGCCAGCGACCGCTGCTGTCGCGGGCGCGCAGCGTCTGCGTCCCGGGGTCCAGCAACTGGCGCCAGCCACGGGCCCGCTGGTCAAAGCGCTCGGCGGTCTGGGCGTCGCCCAGCAGACGCGCGACGCGTGCGACCGCGTCGTCGCCAATGCCGTATTCAGCGGCCTTGGACACCGCCTCGCCGGTGGTGTACAGATCAAAGGGCAGGTGGCCGTAGCGGTCGATCAGGTCCCAGTCGCGCTGGGCCCAGGCCGGTGCATCGGGCCGTGGCCGGGTCGAGGTCTCGACCATCGCGTCGAGGACGTCGCGCGCGTTGAAGCCGTCGAAGCCCTTGGCCACCGCATCGGCCAGCACCGGCAACGCGGGGTTGCCGATCATCGTGTAGGTCTCGCGGCCCCAGGCCGTCCACAGCGGCAGCCAGCCCTGCTGCCGATGGTGGGCCAGCAGGCTGTTGACGGTGCCGGCGACGCGTTCGGGCACGACCAGCGTGTGCAGCGGGTGCACGGCACGAAAGGTGTCCCACAGGCTCAGGGTGCTGTCGTGGCGGCGGCCCGCGGCCTGCACGACGCGGCCCCGCGGGCCGCGCACGCGGCCATCGGCATCGGCGACGTCGCTGGGGTGCAGCAGGGTGCGGTACAGCGCCGAATAGAAGATCCGCTTCTGCGCCGGCGGGGCGTCGATCGTGACGCGCGAGAGCAGGCGTTGCCACTGCGCGTCGGCCGCTGCGCGCACGCGGTCGAAGCCCAGCGCCGCGTCCGGCTCCAGGTTGCGCCTGGCGCCGTCGACGTCGACGGTCGACAGCGCCACCCGCGCCATCAGGACGCGACCGCTGCCGAGGTTGAAGTCCAGCACGTATCGAGCGGCCTTGTCGCCCGGCCGCGGCGGCAGCGTCGTCACCCGCTGCACCGGGCGGTCGAAGCGGACCACAAACGAGGTCTCGCGTTCGACCCAGTTCCTGGCCTGCACGGTGCCGGACACCTCGCCAGCGGCGGCATCGACCTGCGACTGCGCGTTCAACACACGGGGTCCGTCGCCGAACAGCAGGCCGTGCTGCAGGTCCACCAGCACCTGCACCTTGCCCGGCCTGCTGAAGCGGTAGCGATGCACCGCCACGCGCTGGGTTGCCGTCAGCTCGACACGCACGCCGTGGCCCGGCAGGGTGACGCGGTAGACCCCGGGGCGGGCGCTCTCGGAGCGCTTGTCCACGGCGGCGGAGAAGTCCGTGCCGCTTGCGTCCCAGCGCGTTCCGCTGGCCGGCATCAGCAGCACGTCGCCCAGTTCCGGAATGCCGGCGCCGCTGATGTGGGTGTTGGAAAAGCCCAGGATGCGCGGCGCGCGGAACTGGTAGCCGCTGCTGTAGCTCCAGCCGCGGTCGGCGTTGTCCGGGCCGGGCATCACCATGCCAAAAGGCACGGCAGCGGCCGGCGTGACGTGGCCGGTGCCGTCGGTGCCGATGAAGGGGTCGACGTAGCGGGTGACGTCGCCGCCTGCCAAGGCGGGTGCGGTGGCGGCTGAGGCCAGCGCCAGCAGCAGCGCTGCCATCGATGCCGCAGACCTCATCGCGCGCCCATCACGAAGCTCAGCACGGCGTCCAGCCGCGCCGCCCAGTCGCCTTCGTTGTGGCCGGTGCCGGGCAGCAGAGGTGTCATGGCGTCGACGGCGCTGTAGCCACGCTCACGCAGCACTTCGGCCACCATCAGATGCGCGGGTCCATAGAGTGAATCGAGCCAGTCGTCGCCGCGGTCGGTGTAGATGCGGTGGCGGCCTGGCGGCGGCAGCTTCTGCTGCAGGTACCCCATGGCCGCCAGCGGCAGCGCCGCGTTGCGCACGCGTTCGCGGCCCCAGGCCGTGGGCTTGCCCACCCAGTGCGTGGACAGCCCCGCCGCGCCGCCGAAGACCTGCGGGTACTCGCACAGCGCATAGATCGAGATCAGCCCGCCCATGCTGGAGCCCATCACGAAGGTGCCCTCCGGGCCCGGCGTCGTCGCGTAGCGGCGGTCAATGGCCGGCTTGAGTTCCTCGACGACGAAGCGCAGGTAGGCATCGGCCTTGCTGCGGCCGTTGCTGGCCTGCTCGACGTACTCGCGCCGCACCGCTTCGGGCGCGAAGGCGAGGAACTTCTCGGGGTAGTACTCGGCGTAGCGCTCGACCCCGGTGTTCCAGATGCCGACGATGATCGTGTCGGCAATGCGCCCGGCCTTCATGAGCCGGTTCACCGCCAGGTCGGCCTGCCAGGGCTTGCCGCCGAAGGCATGGCGGCCGTCGAACAGGTTCTGGCCGTCCTGCATGTAAAGCACCTGGTAGCGCTTGAGCGGGCTGTAGTCGGCCGGCAGCCAGATGTCGACGAAGCGGGCGCCGACCTGGCGCGTCGCCGGGAACTCGATGCGCTCGATCCGGCCTACCGTCGACACGGGTGGGGCCGCGGCCGCAGACGCGGCACTCGGCGGCGCCGACGCCGCTTGCGCACGGGCGGCCGGCGCCATCGCGGCCAGGCTCAAGGCCAGCGCCAGGACTTGCAGCTTGATCATGTCGTCTCCGGTTGGTTCATGGCAGGGCCTGCGGCCGCAGCGTCTGGGTCTGACCGCTCTGCGGATGGCGTGCCGTCAGCTCGGCCGGCGCCTCGCCGGTTTCGACCCAGCGTTCCAGCGCGGCCAGCCAGTCGGTCTGCCATGGTCCCTGGCCGCCGGCGCAGTGGTTCATGCCCGGCACCATGAAGAGCCGGTAGGACGAGGGCGTCGGCCCCAGCCGCTTCTGGACCGCGCTGAAGTAGTCCAGGCTGAAGGTGGGCGGGATCGCCGAGTCGGCCCAGCCGTGGTAGTGCAGCAGTTTGCCGCCGCGGCGCACGAAGGGCCCCAGGTCGGGGTCGGTGGCGTCGAGGTCGGCGGCCCAGCGCCGGCGTGCGGCCACGAGGTCGGCATCCTTCAGGTCGGCGAGCTTGAACGACGGGTCCTCGCGCACCAGGTGGCGGAAGAAGCTCTCGCCGATGCTGGTGGGTGGCCGGCCGTCGCCGACCATGGGATTGGTGGGCGACATCAGCAGCCAGAAGTCCCAGTTGCCGGGCTCGGCCTCGGCGCCGGGGATCAGGCCCGGCAGCGTGCGGCCACTGCTGGGGTCGGGCAGGCCGCGGTAGACCTTGCGCACGAGCTCCAGCTGCGGCGGGGTCAGGCAGCTCGCCGTGTCCGCACCCTGGCAGGCCAGCACGCCCGGGTCGAAGCGGCAGGCCGGCGGGTCGGCCACGTAGCCGCGCCCCTGGCCGCAGGCCGCCAGCGCGGCGGCCTGGATCGCTGGCAGCTTGGCCACCGGCAAGGGTGCGGCCGGCGGCCCGAAGTCGCGCTGGAGCAAAGCCTGGGCGCTCATCAGGTCGATCCAGGCCAGCGCCGGCGCGCCGGCCACGATGCCGTCGAAGGCCTGCGGCATGCGCTGCGCCGCCATCATCGCGTCGCGGCCACCGTCGGAGCAGCCCATGAAGTAGGACTTCTTCGGCGCGCCGCCCAGGCCGGCTTCGATGACGCGCTTGGCGAGCACCGCGGTCCGCTCGACCGCGCGCCATCCGAAGTCGACCACGCTCTCGGGCCGGCCGTTGGCCCAGCCGTAGTCCAGGCCATCGGGCCAGAGGTGGCCACCGTCGGTGGCGGCGGTGGCATAGCCGCGCACCACGCCGTCGAGCAGCGACGACAGCGGCACCGAACCTGCCGTGCCGCCGTTGCCCGCCTGCAGGAACTTGCCGTTCCAGGCCGCCCGATCGGGCAGCCAGACCTCGAATCCGATGGCCGAGCCGACCACCGGCGAGGCCATGCCGCGCACGCGGCAGAAGGCCTTGGGCATGACCTGCGGCTGCCCACCCGACCACAGCGTGAGCCGCGCGCCGGCATCGATGCGCGTGGCGGAGTGGATGCGTGCCTGCGGCAGCTTCAGCGCGGTGAGCGAGGCGCATTCGGGGGATGCCGCAACCGAACCTGTGGCCGCGGCCGCAGCCGTTGCCGTTGCCGTTGCCGTTGCCGTTGCCGAAAGCACCAGCAAGGCCAGCGCCAAGGGTCTCATCGTCAACATGCGGAGTTCCTCTCCTGCAGCGTTGCGCCGAAGAAGCGCAGGGTGTCTTCAAGATGCCGCGACCAGTACGCCCAGCCGTGGCCGCCGTCGTGTTCGGCGTATTCGTGTGCGATGCCGGCGGTGTCGAGTTCGGCGTGCAAGCGGCGGTTCGCGGCGACAAAGGGGTCGTCGCGGCCGCAGTCAAATCGTAGCGGTGGCAAGGGCGCTGGCGCGCCGAGCAGAGCCGCCAGGACGCTTGAATCCGCCGCGCGGGTCGACCAGCCAGCGCGGCTCTCGGTCATCAGCAGGTCGAGCTGCGCCGCTTCGGTCACCGACGAGTGCCCCGCAGCAGCCGAAAGGCGCCGCGGGTACTTCCCGGCCAGGCGAAGCGCGCCGAAGCCGCCCATGCTCAGGCCGGCGATGCACAACGGCGAGGCTGCACTGCAGGCATCACAGGCTTGCGCAGCCGCCGCGGGCACCTCGTCGACGATCCAGCGCTCGAAGTCCTGCTGCTCGTGCGGCATATAGCCCGAGCCGTCGCCCCAGAGGCCGTCGCTGGGCATCGCCAGCACCAGTGGCGGGATGGCGCCGGCATCGACCAGCCGCTGCGCCGTGTGGTGCGCCCCACCCTTGAAGGCCCAGGCCCAGTGCGATCCGTAGACGCCGTGCAGCAGCACGACCAGCGGCACGTTGCGCAGGCCAGCCACTTGCCGCGGCACGAACAGCGTGAGGTCGGCGCGCTGCTGCATCGCGGCGCTCTTGACCGTGATGAAGCGCAGGCCGTCAGGCGCCAGCATGGGGTCTGACATCTCGAAGGTTCGGAAAGGGCTCATGGCGGCGTGTCGAAGAGGATGACACCCTTGGCGCTGCGGCCCGCGAGCATGTCGTCCAGCGCCTGCTGCAACTGGTCCAGCCGGTAGGTGTGGGTGACCATGCTGTCCAGCTGCAGGTCGCCACGCTCGGCCCAATCCAGCAGACGCGGGAAGTCACGCTCCGGCAGGCAGCCGCCGTACAAGGGCACGAGGTAGCGCTTGTCCCACCAGAACTGCGGCATCTCCACCGACACGGGGCCGTGCGCGCCGCTGAGCTGCACGGCGTTGCCGCCGTGGCGGCACAGCTTCAGCGGCAGGAAGGCCAGCGCGGCCACACCGGTGGCCTCGAACGCGTGGTCGACACCGCGGCCTTCGGTCAGTGCGCGCACGGCGGCGGCCAGCTGCTCGTGCTGCGGGTCGTCCAGCGGCGGCTCCAGGGTGTGCGTGGCGCCCAGATCCTTCGCACGATGCAGGGCCGATGGCCGACGGTCGATGGCGATGATGCGGCCGGCGTCGGCCAGGCGTGCCCCCTGGATCACGCTCAGGCCCACGCCGCCACAGCCGACGACCGCGACGGTGTCGCCAGGCTGCACCTGCGCGATGTTGACGGCTGCACCCACCCCCGTCATCACGCCGCAGCCCAGGATGCAGGCGCAGCGCATGGGCAGGCGCTCGGGCAACACCGTCAGGGCCTCGGCGCGCACGAGGGTGTGCTGGGCAAAGGTGCCCAGCTTGAACGAGCGCTCCAGCGGCTGGCCGCGCCACAGCGTGTGGCCCGATGCCGGCGCACTGCTGCCCCGTCGGGCATCCACCCCATGCGTGCGTTCGCACAGCGAGCCGCGCCCGCGCTGGCACTGCGGGCAGCGGCCACACGGGATGGCCCAATTCAGCAGCACCGGCTGACCCGGCTGCAGATGGGCGACGCCTTCGCCGACGCTTTCGACGATGCCCGCGCCTTCGTGGCCCAGCACCAGCGGGCCGGGCCATTGCATTGAGGCGTGGTCGGTGTGGCAGATGCCGGCGGCACGCAGCGCCACGCGCACTTCGCCCGGCAGAGGGGCGCGCACGGTGGTCTCGTCGATGACGAATCCGCCGCGGCCGTCGCCGATGGCGGCGCTGCCGGTCAGGCTGCTCATGGGTGGACCTCCCTCAGCAGATGCGGCCGTTGCTCGGCCAGCGTCAGTACCAGCTCGCCGAACATCGAATTGGCCCATGCGAACCAGGGGCGCGTGAAGCGAGAGGCATCGTCGGCATCGAAGCTCTCGTGCATGAAGCCGGTGCCGGCGTGGCAGCGCAGCAGCTGCGCCAGGCATTGGCGAATCTCATCGTCGTCGCGACTGGTCAGCGCCTGCACGATCAGGGCCATCGGCCAGATCCGGCCAGGGCCGGTGTGCGGGCTTCCGATGCCACTGGCCACCGTGCCTTGCGCAAAGAACGGGTTTGCGGCGCTCAGCACCGCCTGGCGGGTACGCAGGTAACGCGGGTCGTCTGCCGTGCAGGCCCCCAGCCAGGGCAGCGACAGCAGGCTGGGCAGGTTGGCGTCGTCGAGGTGGAGCGCGCTGCCGAAAGCGTCCAGCTCGTAGGGCCAGGGCACGGGCAAGGCGTCCAGGGCGGCTTGTAGGTCCTGCGACAACCCGGCCGCCGCCATCGCCAAGGTGGGCTCGTCGAGTTCCTTCAGCAGCGGCACCACGTCGCGCAGGCTGGACATGGCGAACGCGTTGGATGGCACATGAAGCGGCAGCATGCAGGCATCGTCCGAGGGTCGAAAGGCCGAGCGGATCAACGCGCCTGGCGCGCTCGGCCAGCCGGCGCCGCCAAAGGGCAAGCTGTCCAGCGGATTGGTGGTGCGCCGCTGAAAGCGGTAGGCGCTGCCGCGGCCTGCGCCTTGCTCGGTTTGCAGCACCGCCAGCACCGAGCGCAAGGCGCTGCGCCAGGGCGCGTCGAACACGCCCAGATCACCGGTGGCTCGCCAGTAGCCGGTGGACAGGCGCATCCAGGCGCAGGGCGAGTCCAGCTCCCATTTGCGTTCGTGCACCAGCGGGTGCATGTCGGTCAGGTCACCGGCCCAGGGGCTCAGACCGGGCTCGCGTTCAAAGGCGTTGGCGTAGGGGTCGGCCAGGAGATGGTCGGTCTGCTGGTGAACCACGCCAGCCAGCAGTCGGCGCAAGGGCTCGTCGGTGGCCGCGAAGCGCAGGTAGGGCCAGACCTGGTGCGCAGCGTCTCGCAGCCACATCGCCGGGATGTCGCCGGTGACGACGAAGGTCGTCGGGCGCGCGCCGTCGGTGAAGTGGACGGCGGTGTCCAGCGTGTTGGGCAGGCAGTGGGTGAACAGCGCGGCGAGCGCCGGCTCGGCGATGTCGGCGGCCACGGCGGCGATGGCGGCCTCGACAGCGCTGCTGCTGAAGCAACGCCGCGCCAAAGACGGACGTTGCCCCGACCAGGCCGGGGCGGGGGCTGCGCTCACCTCACCCACGGGCAATTCATGCCGCCGCGTAGATCAACGGGTTCTTGGCCGTGGCAATCACTTCGCCGGGGAGTGCGCCCGGGCACCATTGCGCCGCATCGTTCTCCTGCGCAGCGCTCAGCGCCTGGGCCATGCGCATCTCGGCGTCCATGTAGATCACCGTCATCACCGCGCGCGGCCTCTGCGAGACGTTGGCGCCGGCCTTGTGGAAGGTCCAGCCCAGGTGGAAGCTCACTTCGCCCAGATCGAACGGGCCGACGTCGAAGGCAAAGCCGTGCCGGGCCATGTTGGCGCTGATCTTCTCTTCGCTCTCGTCGCTGATGCCCAGGTCGCGTCCGAACTCCACGCTCTGGCTGCGGGCGTAGAAGCCCAGCGGGCCCATCTCGGCGGGCACGGCCTGCAGCGGAATCCACGCCGTGATGGTGCGGTCGCTGGCCAGCGGCCAGTAGTACTGGTCGGCATGCGCCGGGGTGATGCCGCCGCCCGGTTCCTTGTAGAGGCTCTGGTCGTGGTACAGCCGCACGCCCTGTACCTCCAGCAGCTGCGCGGCGATGCGGCCCAGGCGTCGGCCCATGACGAACTCGGTGACGACGGCGCTGTGCTCCCACAGGTTCATCACCTGCAGGAAGGCGCGGTCGTAGGTGCTGCGCTCCTCCAGCGGCTTGCTCTGCGTGTTGAGCGCGATGGTCAGCCGCGTGATCTCGGCGCCGTAGTGGGCCAGCGTCTCGGCCGAGAGCACCTGCTTGAGCTTGATGCAGCCGTCACGTCGGAACTGGGCAATCTGTTCGGGAGTCAGGGGGTAGGGGCTGTGGATGTCCATGGTTCATGCAATGGCGGATTCAGGGCGAACGTAGGCGCGGGCCAGGTCTTCGATGCCGCGTTCGGCAAAGGCGTCGGTGCCGCTGACCATCACGATGTCGCGGTAGTCATGCGGTGCAAAGCGGGAGCCGCCGAACGACCAGGGCAGTTCGGACCGCGCCGACATCACGTGGTTGACCAGCGCGCGGCGAAATCCGCTGCTTCGCTGGTTGTGCAGGCTGCGGTGCAGCGTGAAGCCGTTGAAGAAGACCACCGAGCCGGCCGGCACTTCGACCGCGACGCCGCCGTCGGCGGGCCACTGCGGGCGGTCCCAGCCGAAGGACTCGGGCGCGCCGTCGAAGCGCGGGTCGCTGCAGGGCCGGCTGGGCCACAGGTGGCGCTCGCGGTGGCTGCCCGGCTGCACCCAGAGGCAGCCGTTGTCCACCGTGGCGTCGTCGAGTGCGATCCACACGCCGGTGAGCGACGCGTCAGGTGTGGGGATGAAGGTCTCGTCCTGGTGCCAGGCCTGCCCCGGCTTGCCGGCGTTCTTGACGAAGAGCATGGACTGCATGCACTTCACATCGGGGCCGATGAGCTGGCACAGCACGTCGACGATGGGGGGATGCCGCAGCATCGCGAGCATCAGCGGCGACAGCTTGTGCGGGAAGTGGATGGCGAGCACGTCCTCCAGGGCCTCGTCGTCATCGTGTTCGCGCGGTGTCACGCCGTCGACCACGCCACGCCGGCCGCAGACGATGGCCACGGTTTCGGCACGCAACGCCGAAAGCGTGGTGGCGTCGACCAGGCCCGGACAGATCGCAAAGCCGTCCCGCAGGTAGTCGGTGGCCAGGCTCATTGGGGCAGGATGAATGCCGCACCCGGCGGCAGGTGGAGATGCCTGCCCTGCAGCGTGGCGCCGTTGATCGACAGCGCGTCCATGCCGAGCAACGGCGCGACGTCGAGACCGTGCGCGGCCGGCGTGTCGCCCAGGTTGAAGGCCGCCAGGACCACGTCGCCTTCATGCACGCGACGGATCACCAGCACGCTGGCGTCGGCGAACAGGGTCTCGAAGTGGCCGACCTGCAAGGCCGGGTGCGCGCGACGCAGGGCCAGCACGCGGCGCGTGAGGTGCAGCGTGGAGCCGGTGTCGGCCTCCTGCACGTCCACGGCCAGCGCGCGGTGCGTGGCGTCCGACGGCAGCCAGGGCCTGCCGCCCGTGAAGCCGCCGGTCGCGTCGCCGGCCCGCCAGGGCATCGGCGTGCGGCAGCCGTCGCGGCCTTTCTCCAGCGGCCAGTGCGCCTTGCCGAACGGGTCTTGCAGGTCTTCGAAGGCGACGTCGCTCTGCGGCAGACCCAGCTCTTCGCCCTGGTACATGAACAGCGTGCCGCGCAGGCAGGCCAGCAGCACGATGAACTGCTGCGCACGCGCTGCGTCGCCCTTCGCCCAGCGCGTGGCCACACGCGGCGCGTCGTGGTTGGACATGGCCCACGAAGGCCAGGCCGCAGTGCCCTCGCCCTCCTGCCAGGGCGCCATGATCTCGGCCAGTCGGGACGGCGTCGGCTGCGGGCCCAGCAGCAGGAAGGAATACGCGGTGTGCAGCCGGTCGTGGCCGCGGGTGTACTCGATCATGCGCTCCAGGCTGTGCTGCGAGCCGATCTCGGCCACGATCATCCGGTCGTCGTACCCGTCCAGCAGCGTGCGCACCCGCTCGTGGAACAGCACCGTCTCGGGCTGGCAAACGTTGTGCAGGTGCTGCTGCATCGCCGCCGGGATGTTGCCGCGCTTGTCCTCGGGCTGCGGCGGGTTGTCGCGCAGGCTGCGGTCGTGGCAGTAGTAGTTGGCGGTGTCGAGCCGAAAGCCGTCCACGCCCCTGTCCAGCCAGAAGCGGCCGATGGCCAGGACAGCGTCCTGCACCTCAGCGCAATGGAAGTTCAGGTCCGGCATCTGCGGCAGGAAGTTGTGCAGGTAGTACTGCCGCCGCCGCGTGTCCCAGGTCCAGGTGGCGCAGCCCATCCAGCTCTGCCAATTGGTGGGCGGGCTGCCGTCGGGCTTGGCGTCGGCCCACACGTACCAGTCGGCCTTGGGGTTGTCGCGGCTGGAGCGGCTCTCGGCGAACCAGGGGTGTTCGATCGCCGTGTGCGACCAGACCTGGTCGATGATGACCTTCAGTCCGAGCGCATGCGCTCGGGCGATGAGCGCGTCGAAGTCGACGAGCGTGCCGAACATCGGGTCGACGCTGCAGTAGTCGCTGACGTCGTAGCCGAAGTCCCGCATCGGGCT
>JAJTGU010000059.1 GCA_021297985.1 Rubrivivax sp. | reverse complement strand
GGGAACGAAGGCCAGCGTGTACAGGTAGGTGATCTTGGCGAAGGCCACCAGCGGCGAGCCCGCGGATGTGCCAATCGCGGGCGACACCGTCTTCAGGTTGTTCATGCCCCACCAGCACAGCACCGACAGCGGCACCAGCGACAGCACCCAGGCGAAGCCGGCGTTCTGCACCCAGGTGGGCGTGCCGGCGGCGATCTTGCCGAAGATCCAGCCGCTGTCCTTCACCAGCACCATCGGCTCGCCACCGAAGACGCCGAACAGGCCCACCGTCATCACCAGCGGGATGACGACCTGCATCGTCGTCACGCCGAAGTTGCCCAGGCCGGCGTTCAGCCCGAGTGCGGTGCCCTGCAGCCGCTTCGGGAAGAAGGTGCTGATGTTGGACATCGAACTGGCGAAGTTGCCGCCGCCCACGCCCGACCACAGCGCCATCAGCTGGAAGGCCCACAGCGGCCAGTCCTTGTGCTGCAGCACGATGCCGGTGCCGATGGCCGGGGCCAGCAACATGGCGGTGGTCAGGAAGATCGTGTTGCGCCCGCCGGCCAGGCGGATGAGGAAGCTGGCCGGGATGCGCATGGTGGCGCCCGAGATGCCGGCAATGGCCGTCAGCGTGAACAACTCGGCCTGGGTGAAAGGAAACCCCAGGTTGAGCATCTGCACGGTGATGATTCCCCACATGCCCCAGACCGCGAAACCGCACAGCAGCGCGGGCACCGAGATCCAGAGGTTGCGGTAAGCGACTTTCCTGCCCGTGGCATTCCAGAACGTGTCGTCTTCCGGACGCCAGTCGGCGATGTCGGGGCCGGGAGCCTGGTTGGGCGCGGACTTGGCACCCGCCGTTGTGGTGACACTCATGGCATCTTCTCCTTGAACTTTCAGCGCGCGAAGCTGCGCGACAAGGGCGACGCCGGTGCGTTCGTGCCCATCATTTCGGTCTTGCGCACTTCGGTCCAGTACATCCAGATCAGAGAGACCCAGACCACGCCGTACATCAACATGAAGGCGCTTGAACGGATGCCGGTCAGGTCCATCAACGCCCCGAACAGGATCGGCAGCACGAAGCCCCCGAGGCCGCCTGCAAGGCCGACGATGCCGCTGACGGTGCCGATGTTTTCGGGGTAGTCGTTGCCGATGTACTTGAAGACGCTGGCCTTGCCGAAGGCCCAGGCGATGCCCAGGATGAACATCAGCGCGGTGAAGAGGTAGACGTTCAGGCCGATGTGAAACGTGCGGGGGCCGTTGACGGTCACCACCGTGAAGTCGGTCTGCGGGTAGCTCAGCAGGAACAGGCACACCCAGCTGACCCACAGCACCCACCAGGTGACCTGGTGAGCGCCATACTTGTCGGACAAGATGCCGCCGAAGGCGCGCAGCACGCCACCCGGCAGCGAGAAGCACGCGGCCAGCAACGCGGCAGTCTGGATCGACAGGCCGAACTCACCCACGTAGTACTGCACCATCCACAGCGCAAGCGCCACGTAGCCGCCGAAGACGATGCTGTAGTACTGGCAGTACTTCAGCACCTTCGGATCCTTGAGCATCTTCAGTTGGTCGCTGAACTTCACGTTCGACGGCACCAGGTGCTTCGGGTCACTGCTGCTGCCGAACCAGAACAGGATGACTGTGCCCAGCATCACCGCGGCATACACCTGCGGCACCAGCGTCCAGCCGCCGATGGCCAGCAGCACGGGCGCTGCGAACTTGTTGACCGCCGAGCCGGAGTTGCCGGCGCCATACACACCCATCGCCATGCCTTGTCGGCTCTTGGGGAACCAGCGCGCCACGTAGGGGGTGCCGACCGAGAACGAACCGCCGGCCAGGCCCACGAACAGGCCGATGACCAGGAAGTGCCAATAGGCGGTGGCGTAGCTCATCAGCCAGATGGCCGGCACGGTGGCGGCCATCAGCAGCGTCATCACGATGCGGCCGCCGTAGCGGTCGGTCCAGATGCCCAGTGGCACGCGGATGAGCGAGCCAGTCAGTACCGGTGTGGCGGTCAACAGACCGAACTCCGTGGCGTTCAGTCCCAGAGTCTTCTTCAGCGGAATGCCGATGACGCCGAACATCATCCACACCATGAAGCACACGGTGAAGGCGATGGTGCTGACGATGAGCACGGACCACGCCTGGCGTGGGATGGGGATTGCTTGGGTGGTCATGGAGCGGACTCGTCTTGGGTGTGACGAGACTGTCCGCTCGGAGCGCCCCCGCGAACATCCGCACGGTGGCTATGCAGGGCGCGGCAGAAGAACGATGGGCTGTGGCGGGCACATAGTTCTGAAGAACTACGCTGCGGGCCTTTGGTTCAGACCTTGATTTGGGTCAACTGGAATCGGCCTGTCCATCGCCCGGACTGCGCCGGAAACGACGGCCGCCGCTCATCATCACCCATGGCACGAGCGAGCAAGCGACCGCCCTGTTCTCTGCACCAGTGCCAGCCGCTGAGCCGGCCGCCTGCTAACCACAACTCACGAGACCCGGCAGGCCATGACGGCCAAACCATCGCATGCCCTTGCCCCCATCCCGCTCTACCGTCACCGATACCGACAAGCGGGCCTCTGAATTGACACCTGGAAGTGGGAAAGCGCTAGGCGGCGCCTTCGGCACTACCGCCATTGACGACTCCCGCACGTCATCAATGATACTTGCAACTCATTGATTTATATAGCATTTTTCCGCCCGTCATTCCCACTCGATCGTCGCCGGCGGTTTGCTGCTCACGTCATAGGTGACGCGGTTGATACCGCGCACCTCGTTGATGATCCGGCTGGAGACCTTCTTGAGCAGCGCATAGGGCAGCTCGGCCCAGTCGGCCGTCATGAAGTCGCTGGTGGTCACGGCGCGCAGGGCCACAACGTGTTCGTAGGTCCTGCCGTCGCCCATCACGCCCACGCTCCTGACGGGCAGGAACACGGCAAAGGCCTGGCTCGTCAGGTCGTACCAGCTCTTGCCCGTCGCCTCGTCCTTGAAGGCGCGAAGCTCGTCGATGAAGATCGCGTCGGCGCGCTGAAGCAGCGCGGCGAACTCGGGCCTGACCTCGCCCAGGATGCGCACACCCAGGCCCGGGCCCGGGAAGGGATGGCGGTAGACCATCTCGGGCGGCAGGCCCAGGACGACGCCAAGCTCGCGCACCTCGTCCTTGAACAGGTCGCGCAGAGGCTCCAGCAGCTTCAGGCCCAGCGTCTCGGGCAGCCCGCCGACGTTGTGGTGGCTCTTGATCGTGGTCGCCTTCTTGGTCTTGGCGCCGCCGCTTTCGATGACGTCGGGGTAGATCGTGCCCTGGGCCAGCCACTTCGCGTTCTGCAGCTTCTTGGCCTCCGACTGGAAGACCTCGACGAACTCGCGGCCGATGATCTTGCGCTTGGCCTCGGGGTCGGTCACGCCCTTGAGGTGACCGAGGAACTGCGCGCTTGCATCGACGTGAACCACCTTGGCCTGCAGGCGGCCGACGAACATGTTCATCACCATCTGCGCCTCGTTCAGGCGCAGCAGGCCGTGGTCGACGAAGACACAGGTCAGCTGATCGCCGATGGCGCGGTGGATCAAGGCCGCGGCGACGCTGGAGTCGACGCCGCCGGAGAGCCCCAGGATCACCTCTTCGCTGCCGACCTGGTCGCGGATGCGCTGCACGGCTTCCGCGACGTGGTCGCGCATCACCCAGTCGGGCCGCGCGCCAGCGATGTCGAGCACGAAGCGCTCGAGCAAGGCCTTGCCCTGCACCGTGTGCGTGACCTCGGGATGGAACTGCACGCCGTAATAGCCGCGTGTCTCGTCGGCCATGCCGGCGATCGGGCAACTGGGTGTGCTGGCCATGAGCTTGAAGCCCGGCGGCAGCGCGGTGACCTTGTCGCCATGGCTCATCCAGACCTTGAGCATGCCGTGGCCCTCGGGTGTGGCGAAGTCCTGGATGTCGCGCAGCAGGCGTGTGTGCCCATGCGCGCGCACCTCGGCGTAGCCGAACTCGCGGTGCGTGCTGGCCTCGACCTGCCCGCCCTGCTGTACCGCCATCGTGAACATGCCGTAGCAGATGCCCAGCACCGGCACGCCCAGGTCCCACACCGCCTGCGGGGCGCGCAGGTCGTGTTCTTCGTAGGTGCTGGCGTGGCTGCCGCTCAGGATGATGGCCTTGGGCGCGAAGGCCCTCACGAAGTCGTCGCCGACGTCGTTGGGGTGGATCTCGCAGTAAACATGCGCCTCGCGGATGCGGCGCGCGATCAGTTGCGTGACTTGCGAGCCGAAGTCGAGGATCAGGATCTTGTCGTGGTTCATGAAGGCTCGTCGATCAGACCGAGGGTGCCGACGCCGTGCCGCCGGTGGGCGCGGCGCGTCGGAAGTGCAGCCAGGCCATCAGCCAGGCCAGTGCCAGCAATGTCGCGCCGAAGAAATACGGCGTTCCGACGCGCCAGTCGTCGCGCGGCAGATGCGACACCATGCCCATCAGTGGCGCCGCCAGCATCGGGCCCACCACGGCCGTCAGGCTGTTCAGTCCGCTGACCGCGCCCATGGTCTGGCCCTGGGTACGCGCATCGGCAGCACTGGAGACGATGCCCTGCAGCGATGCCGCCACGACGCCGCCCAGGATGTTCGCGAAGATCACCGCGTACATCATCCAGCCCGCGGTTGCCAGACCCCAGAGCAGGTAGGCCGTGCCCGACGACACCAGCCCCCACAGCACCAGCCGCTCCCGCGTGAAGCGCTGGAGCAGTCGACCGAGCAACACACCCTGCACCAGCGCCGAGACGATGCCGACCGCAAAGAGCGAAGCCCCGTTTTCGGCCGGCCCCCAGCCGAAGCGGTAGGTGTTGTAGAGCACCCAGATCGTGTAGAGCGTGTACTGCGCCAGGCCCGCACACGCCAGCACACCGACGAGCATCCCGACGCCCTTGAGCTTTGCCAGTTGCTTGAGCGACGCTATCGGATTGGCCTGGCGCCAGGCCACCGCACGGCGCTTCTCGGGCGGCAGCGACTCCGGCAGCACGAAGTAGCCATAGACCAGGTTCAGCAGCGCCAGCGTGCCGGCGGCATAAAACGGCAGGTGCAGGTCGATGGCGCCGAGCAGCCCCCCCATCGCCGGGCCGAGGATGAAGCCGATGCCGAACATCGCGCCGAGCAGGCCGAAGCGCTTGGTGCGCTCTTCAGGCGGCGTGATGTCGGCGACATAGGCCTGGGCCACGGCGGCGTTGGCTTGTGTCGCACCGCCGATGATGCGCGACGCGATCAACATCCAGATCGACGTGGCCAGCGCGGTCGCAAAGAAGTTCAACGCCAGGCCACAGAAGCCGATCAGCAGCAGCGGTCGCCGACCGTAGCGATCGGACAAGGCCGACAGTATCGGGGCGCAGACGAAGCTCGCCAGGCTGAAGGTGACGAAGATAACGCCGACCCAATGCGCCTGGTCGGACGAGTCGACGCTGAACTTGCCCACGAGCGCTGGCAGCACGGGCACGATCAGGCCGACCGACAGCATGTCGATCAGCACCGTGATCAGGATGAACGGCATGGCCGCTTGGCGCGGCACGGCGGCCCCGGGGCTGGGCAGGTTCATTCCATGCGGTAGTTCGGCGCCTCTTTCGTGATCTGCACGTCGTGGACGTGGCTCTCACGAACACCGGCCGAGGTGATCTCGACGAACTCGGCCCGCGTCTGCATCTCCGCGATGCTGGTGCAACCGCAGTAGTGCATCGACGCCCGCAACCCACCCGCCATCTGGAACACGATGCCCACCACCGAGCCCTTGTACGGCACCTGGCCCTCGATGCCCTCGGGCACGAGCTTGGTGGTGTTGGGGTTGTTGGCCGCGTTGTCCTGGAAGTAGCGGTCGGCCGAGCCCTTCTGCATCGCGCCGATCGAGCCCATGCCGCGGTAGCTCTTGTAGCTCCGGCCCTGGTAAAGGATGACTTCGCCCGGCGCTTCTTCGGTGCCGGCGAAGGCCGAGCCCATCATGACGCAGTCGGCGCCGGCGACGATGGCCTTGGCGACGTCGCCCGAGTAGCGGATGCCGCCATCGGCGATCACGGGCACGCCGGAGCCGGCCAGCGCACGGGCCACGCTGTCGATGGCCATGATCTGCGGCACGCCGACGCCGGTGACGATCCGGGTGGTGCAGATCGAGCCCGGGCCGATGCCGACCTTCACCGCGTCGGCGCCGGCCTCGGCCAGCGCCAGTGCGGCGGCACCGGTGGCGCTGTTGCCGCCGATGACATCGATCTGCGGGTAGTGGCGCTTGACCCAGCGCACCCGGTCGATCACCCCGGCGCTGTGGCCGTGTGCGGTGTCGACGACGATGACATCCACACCGGCACGGGCCAGACGCTCGACGCGCTCTTCAGTGCCGTCGCCCACACCGACGGCGGCGCCGACGCGCAGCTTGCCCTGGGAGTCTCGCGCCGCATTCGGGAAGTCGGTCTGCTTGGTGATGTCCTTGACCGTCATCAGGCCGCGCAGCTCGAAGTGATCGCCGAGCACCAGCACGCGCTCGAGCTTGTGGCGATGCATCAAGGCCTTGCCCTCTTCGAGACTGGCACCCTCACGGACCCAGACCAGCCGCTCGCGGGTCGTCATCACGTCGCGGACCGGAACGTCCAGCCGCTCCTCGAAGCGCAGGTCGCGATTGGTGACGATGCCGACGACCTGTTCGCCCTCGACCACCGGAAAGCCTGAGAACCCGTGCTGCCGGGTCAGCGCGATGACCTCGCGAACGGTGGTCATCGGACCGACCACGATCGGGTCGCGAAGCACGCCGGACTCGTAGCGCTTGACCCGCGCGACTTCGGCCGCCTGCTGCGCGGGCGTGAGGTTCTTGTGGACGATGCCGATGCCACCTTCCTGGGCGATGGCGATCGCCAGTCGGGCTTCGGTGACGGTGTCCATTGCCGCCGACACGAGCGGCAGGTTCAGCGCAATCCGGCGCGTGAGGCGGGTGGCGAGGTCGGTGTCGCGAGGGAGGACCTGAGAGAACGCAGGAACCAGCAACACGTCGTCGAAGGTGAGGGCCTTGCCAAGGAGGCGCATGACCATGGAGCTCCAGACGCAAAACCAAATTATAGAGACCGCCCTACACTCCAAGCTGCGCCACTCCCCTGCCGCAACCCAGCTGCACTGATGCCGCCAGTCCCCATGCCCAGCCCCATGTTGCGCCTGTCCTCCCAAGTCCTCGGCCTGTGCACGGCGGCCGCCTTGCTGGCGGCCTTTGCCCTGCCCGCGCAAGCGCAGTGGATGTGGCGTGACGCCGAGGGCCGCGTCACCGCGAGCGACCGGCCACCCCCGCGCGACATCGCAGCCAAGGACATCCTGCAGCGTCCGGCACCGACCGACCCCCGGCGTGGCGTGGCCGTGGCGCCAGCCACTTCGGCGGCCAGCGCCCCGGCCGGGACCGGCGCAGCGGCGACCCGGACCCCCACGGCACTGGAACGCGAGGTCGAAGCCCGCAAGCAGGCCGAGAAGGCTGCCGCCGACGCCAAGGCCAGAGCGGAAGACGAAAAGGCGGTTGCCGCACGAGCCGAAAACTGCCGCCGCGCGCGCAGCAGCCTGGCGACGCTGCAGTCCGGCACGCGGCTGGTCCGCACCAATGAGCGCGGCGAGCAGGAGTTCGTCGACGACGCAGGCCGCGCCGCCGAGGTGGCACGCGCCCGCGACGTGATCGCCAACGACTGCCGCTGATCGGCCCACCGGACGGCACCGGCGGACACCGGGCCGTTGACCGGTTTCAGCCGGCCTCGGGTGCTGCCTTGCGCAAGCGGCGCGGTGGCATCTGGCGCGCGTGACGCTGGCGCCGGGCTTCTTTCGGGTCGACCTGCAGCGGCCGGTAGATCTCGACCCGGTCGCCGTCCCGCACTGGGGTCTCGGCCGTCGCGCCGCGGTTCCAGATGCCCAGCAGCAGCGCCGACACCGCCAGGCCATGCCGCTGCAACACGCCGCTGGCACGCACGGCATCGATGACCTGGCTGCCGGCCGGCATGACCAGCGCGGTGCTGTCCAGCACATGCGGGCCAGCGCCGTACAGCACCTCGACACGCAGGCCCGGGACGGCTTCAGCGGGCACCGTAAACCGCCTCGGCGCGCGAGACGAAGGAATCGACCAGCGTATTCGCCACCTTGTCGAAGACCGGACTGACCAGGGCTTCGAGCGTCGGGCTGGCGAAGGCGTATCGCAGGTCGAACTCGATCTTGCAGGCCTGCTGCTCGCTGCCCGGGCGGCCCAAGGGGTGGAACAGCCAGGTGCCGTCGAGCTTCGAAAACGGTCCGTCGACCAGTTGGACCGCGACGGCACGGTCACCGTCGTGGACATTGCGGGTGGTGAAGGCGTGCCTGACCCCCATGTACGCCAGGCCGAGTCGCGCCGTCACGCCGTCCTCGTGCCGCTCAAGCACGCTGGCGCTGTCGCACCAGGGCAGGAACTCGGGGTAGGACGGCACGTCGCGAACCAGTCCGGACATCTCTGCCGGCGAGTACCACAGCAGAACCGAGCGCCGTACGTGCTTCATAGAATCCAGTCATTGTAGGAGCGGCCCTGCCCCCTCCCCCACGGGCCCGCCATGAACAAGACAAGCTCCCACATCGCCGAGAACCGACGCGCCCGATACGAATACCACGTGGAGGAGCAGTACGAAGCCGGCATGGTGCTTGCCGGCTGGGAGGTCAAGGCGATCCGCGCAGGCCAGGTCCAGTTGACCGACGGCTACGTGCTGATCAAGGGCGGCGAGCTTTACCTCATCGGCTGCCGCATCAATGCGCTGCGCAGTGCCAGCACCCACGTGTCCCCGGAAGCCGACCGGACCAAGAAGCTGCTGATGAAGAAGGACGAGATCCGGCGACTGATCGGCAAGGTCGAGCAGAAGGGCTTCACGCTCGTGCCGCTGAACCTGCACTACAAGGGTGGCCTCGTGAAGGCCGAGATCGCGTTGGCGAAGGGCAAGGCCCAGCACGACAAGCGCGACACCGAAAGGCAGCGCGACTGGGACCGCGAGAAGCAGCGCCTGATGCGGCACAAGGTCACGCGGACGCCCGCCAGCGGCAGCTGAGGGTCCCTCCCTCGGGGGACCTTGTCCTCTGTTTACGGGTTCCCGCGCTGGACGCGGTGTCTGGCATCCTGCAACCTTTCGTGGCGGTGCAGCATCGCGTGCCACGTTTGCCCAGGGTCTTGCCCAGGAGTGCCCGATGAATCCGCGTCCGGTCCATGTCTCTGCCCATCCCCCCGCTGCTGCGCGCGCGGCCAAGTTCCGCGAGTCGCTTGTGCCCTGGCTCGCCGCCCTTGTGGTGGCCATTGTGGGCGGCATCGGAAATGCGGCCCACGCCGCTGCCGAGCCTCGTTTCGCCCTGGTCATCGGCAACGGCAGCTATTCGGCGGCGCCCCTTCCCAACGCCGGCAACGACGCCAATGCCGTTGCCAAAGTCCTCCAGCGCGCCGGCTTCACCGTCGACCTTCGGCTGAACGCCGGTCGCCGCGAAATGCAGGACGCGGTGCAGGCCCTGGGCCAGCGCGTGCGCGGCTCGGCCGGGGGCGGCAACGCGGTGGGGCTCTTCTATTACGCGGGTCATGCCTTGCAGCTCAAGGGACGCAACTACCTGATGCCGGTCGGTGTGGACGTACGCCGTGAAGAAGACGTGGCGGCACGCACGGTCGACGTGCAGGTCGTTCTCGACAGCCTGGCAGCGGCCCGCAACCGTACCAACGTCGTCATCCTCGACGCCTGCCGTGACAACCCTTTCGTGCCCGACGGCCGCAAGGGTGCAGGGGGGCTTTCGCAGCTTGACGCACCCACCGGGTCGCTGATCGCGTTTGCCACCTCGCCGGGCACCGTCGCCAGCGACGGCAAAGGCGCCAACGGCCTGTACACCCAGCATCTGCTGGCGAACATCGAACGCCCGGGCACGCCGATCGAAGAGGTCTTCAAGCGCGTGCGCCTGGGCGTGCGGCTGGACAGCAACGGCGCGCAGGTGCCATGGGAGAGCACCTCGCTGGAGGCCGACTTCGCGTTTTTCCCTGAAGCACCGGGCGTGCGGGCCGTGAACCTGCTGCCGCCGCCACCCGGGATTGAGCAGATCGGCCGCGCCGAGGCCGCCCACGAGGCGCTGCGCAATGGACGTCTCGACGAAGCCGAGCGGGGTTTCCGCCAGCTCGCCGGGCAACCACATCCCGAGGTGGTGCTGATGGGACGGGAAGGTCTGGCCGAGGTCTTCCTGCGTCGTGGCCAGGCCCAGGCCGCGCTGACCGAAGCCAACGCGATCATCGCGCTGGCCCCGACACGAAGCACCGCCTACCTGATTCGGGGCCGTGCGCTGGCCATGGGAGGCCAGATGCAGGAGAGCGCCCAGGCCGTGCAGGTGGCGGCGGCGCGCAACACGAGTGCCGATTTCTCCTGGCAGAAGGCCGATGCCCTGGTCGCGCTGGGCAATCTGCAGCACCGTGCGGATCCCAAGGCCGCGGCCGTCGCCTACCAGGGCGCGTCGCGCGAGAACCCGCGCAGCCTCGAGGCCATCAGCAACCTCGCCGTCGCGCTCGACGCCGGCGGCGACGGCAAGGGTGCGCTCGCGGCGATCGAACGCGCCCAGGCGCTGGCGCCCGGAGACGCCACCACCGCGGCGCTTGCGCGTCAGATCCGGGAGTCGCTCGCCAGCCGCGACGACCGGGCCCGCCAGGCCTACATCGACAGCACCGCCAAGGAGTTGGCCGAGCGCCTGCGCAACCGCGCGCCCGCGACGGGCGCTGCGGCGGACGACTGGACCTCGCCCGTGCTGGCCGTCGCGGTCCTGCCGTTCCAGGACCAGACGCCACCCAGCCTGGCGGGGCGCATCGGGATGGACGCCGTGCTGCAGCAGGCGCTGATGCGGGAGCTGCAGGCGCGCGGCTTCACGATCGTCGAGCGTCGCCTGCTCGACCAGGTCATGGCCGAGGCCAAGCTCGGCTCCAGCGAACTGGCCGACCAGGACACGCAGGTCCGCCTGGGCCGCGTGCTCGCCGCCAGGCTGCTCGTGACTGGAACGCTGGTCGGCGACGGCGCCGCGCTGTCGGCCTCGGTGCGTGCGATCGACACCGAGACGACCCGCGTCGCGCTGCTGCGCAACCGCCGTGCGGCTGCGCCCAGCGACCCGGAGCAGATCGCCTCCGGGATGGCGCAGGAGGTCCAGGTCGCCGTCGCTGAGCAATACCCCCTGAAGGGGCGTGTGGTCCGCGCCGAGGCCGGACAGGTCATCATCAATCTGGGCAAGAAGCACGGGCTGAAGGCCGGGCAGGCCTTCAACGTGTTGGGACAGGGCGAGGCGATCGAACACAACGGCCGGGTTCTCGGCCATCGCGACACCGTGCTCGGCCGCGTGACGGTGACGCAAGTCGACGAACTCCTGGCCTATGCCCGCGTCTCGGATGCCAAGGGACCGTTGACCCAGAACCTCCGCGTGATCGCTCGCAACGAATGACCCTGAACCGCCGCACCTGGCTTGCCGCTGCCACCGCGACCGTCCTGGGCGCGGTTGGGGCCTGCGCAGGGGCCGCGACGGCAAACTCGGCTGCGGCACCGACTGGCTTGGTGGTGTGGGACTTCGACGACCAGACGCCACCCGGGATGGCCCTGCTGCCGATGGCCGAACGCGCCTGGCTGCGTCGCGCGCTGGGCGAGCAGGTCGCGCAGGCGCTCGACCAGTTGCCAGGCCTGGTGCTGGTGGACCGGATGCGCGTGGCCGAGTTGCTGGCCGAGCAGCAACTGGGCAGCAGCGCGTTGGCCGACCAGGATGCTCGGCTGCGCCTGGGCCGGCTGGTGGGCGCCAGGCGCATGGTGTTCGGGGGCTTCTTTGCCCTGGGGGACCAGGTCCAGATCAACCTGCGGCTCGTCGACGTCGCCAGCGGCCGCATCGAGCATGCGGACGAAGTCACGGCGCCATCGGGCGACACCATGGCCGCGTCTGCGGCTTTGGGACCACGCCTGATCCGCGTTCTGGGGGGTGCCGGCGGGGCTCTGGCTGCGTATCCTGAGGCTGTGTGGAGACAGCTCGATGCGGCCCTGGCGCTGGCCGAACAGAAAAAGTACGACGCAGCGCTGACCGCCTTGCAGGCCCTGCTCGCGGAGCATCCCGGCTTTGTGCCGGCGGAACGTCAGGTGCCGCGTGTTTTGGAACGGATGCGCCGACAGTGAGCCCCAGTCACCTTTGCTTTCAAATTGCCCGGTCATTCTTCGTGCTGGGTTTTGCCTTCGCAGGCGCGGGCGCGCTGGCCCAGACCGCCCCCGATGCCGGCCGCCTGCTCGAACAGACGCGGCCGCAAGCGGCGCCGGCGCCGACAACGGCTCCGCCGCCGCGGCTGATCCAGCCGCCGGTACGCCCGACGGTTGAGTTGCCCGAAGGCGTGACGGTGCTGGCCAGCGCATTCCGCATCAGCGGTGCGGTTTCGTTCCCACCCGAGTTGCTGGCCGACCTCGTCAAGCCCTGGGTCGGCAAGCGGCTTGACCTGCGCGGCCTGAACGAGGCCGCCGGTGCGATCACGCGCCACTACCAGGCGGCCGGCCACTTCCTGACCTACGCCTATCTGCCGGCGCAGCGTGTCGACGGGGGAACGGTCGAGATCGCCGTGCTCGAAGGCCGGCTCGAAGCGGTGCAGACCGTGACCGGCTCGGAGGTCCGCCTGCGAGAAGAAGTCGTCCAGGCCCACACCGACGCACTGACGCAACGCCAGCCTGTCCTGCAGGCGCAGGTCGAGCGGCAGATGCTGTTGCTGAACGACCTGCCCGGCGTGACGGCACGTGCCGCCGTGGCGCCCGGCGCGACATTGGGCGGTGCCGAACTGGTCGTCACCGTGCTCGAAGAGGAACCGCTGGAGACGCGCCTCGAAATCGACAACCACGGCAGCCGGTCCAGTGGCGGCTTGCGCGGCAGCGTCGGGCTGCAACTCCGCGATGTCTTCGGCCACGGCGACCTGTTCACCGCCCGTGCCCTGGTCGGACGCCAGGGCGGCCTGGTCAGCGGCAGCATCGGGATGTTGTGGCCGGTGGGTGGAGACGGCTGGAAGCTCGGTGCATCGCTGTCCCGGTTGCAGTACCAGCTGGGCGGCGTCTTTGCCCGCGTCGGTGCCGTCGGCAGCGCCGACGCGCTGCAGTTGCGCGGCCTGTACCCGCTGGTCCGCTCGCTCGATGCCAACATCCGGCTGTCGGTCGAAGCTGAGGACAAGCGCCTGCGCGACGAGACCGTGGTGGCCGACATCCCCGAACTCGGCACCAACCGCCTGCGCCGCAACCGCAGCCTTGCTCTGGGCGTGCAGACCGACTGGCGTGACGCCTTGTGGGGCAACGCGGCCGGGTCAAGCGCCAGCGTCACGGCATCGTTGGGCGCCTTGCGCCAGCTCGGCAATGCACCCCCTTCCCTGCTCGGCGCGGCGCCAAGCTGGCGCAAGCTGCAATGGAGCCTGGCGCGCCAGCAGTCTCTGGCCAAGGACTGGAGCCTGGGCCTTCGCGGGCAGGGCCAATTGACGGGTTCGCCGCTCGACAGCTCGGAAAAGCTCGCGCTTTCCGGGCCCTACGCCGTGCGTTCCTACGCGCCGGGCGAGGCAGTGGTCGACGAAGGCTGGATCGGCAGCGTCGAGCTGCGCTGGGCGCACGCCTTCCAGGGCGGGCAGTTCAGCGCCGGACTGTTCCATGAACGCGCCAGCGGGCGCTTCAGCATTTCCGGCACGACGCCGGGCGCCGCCAACGAGCCCGACCTCGCCGGCACCGGCCTGAGCCTGAACTGGAGCCGTGGCGACCTTGCGGTCGGCGCCAGCCTGGCCTGGCGCGGCAAGCGCGAGCCCAGTGCCGAAGGCGGGGACAGCAAGCCTCGCCTGTACTTCACGGTCAGCCTGTTGCCGTGACGGAGTCCACCATGTCCATGCTCGCCACTTCGGGCCGGTCGCGCCGGCAGGTTTCACCCCGACCCCGCCCGCGGTCGCTGCGGCGGCGCCTTCGGGTGGCCCGGCTGCGGCCCTTGATTGCACTGCTGCTTGCCGCCTGGCTGGCTCCGGTGCCGCTGGCCTTCGGACAGACGGCCCCGGCGGCTGCGCCAGCACCACGCACCGTCAACCTGAACCTGCCGCCACCGCCGGCGCTGACGCTGCCGGTGGGGGGTGTCGTCCGCAGCGGTCAGGGCCGGATCGTCGAGCCGGCCGCCGGCCAGATGCGCATCGAGCAAGGCTCGGCGACGCTGGGGCTGGACTGGCAGGCCTTCAGCATCGGGAGCGGCGCGTCGGTGCAGTTCGTGCAGCCCGACGCGAACTCGATCGCGCTGAACCGGATCGTCGGCCACGAGGCGAGCCAGATCTACGGTCGGCTGGCGGCCAACGGACAGGTGTTCCTGGTCAACCCGAACGGGGTGCTGTTCGCGCGTGGCGCCAAGGTCGATGTCGGCGGGCTCGTCGCGTCGACGCTGGACCTGTCGCAACAGGACTTTGCCGCTGGCACCTACCGGTTTGCAGGCGGCTCCTCCGCGCCGGTGGTCAACGACGGCGATTTGCGGGCCACGAGTGGCGGCTATGTCGCGCTGTTTGGCCGCGATGTCGCCAACACGGGCGAGATCCGTGTCGACGCTGGCACGGTGCTGCTGGCTTCCGGCGAAGCCGCGACGGTCAGCCTCTCCGGCCACGGCCTGATTTCGGCCGCGGTGACGCCGGGCAGCGTGGCCGGCCAGGTGCTCAACGGCGGCGACCTGCTGGCCGACGGCGGCACGGTGCGCATGCAGGCGCATTCGGCACAGGCGCTGGCCGGCTCCCTGGTCAACAACAGCGGCCTGGTCCGCGCCAACGCCATCGTCGAGCGCGGCGGCGAGGTGTGGATCACCGGCGACCACGCCGCGACCACCGGCCGCATCGAGGCCAATGGCGCCGGTGCGGGCGATGCGGGACGGGTCGTCGTGATGGGCGACCTGGGTCGCGGCTCGGTTCAGGTGGCCGGTCGCATCGACGCCCAGTCGCCTGGCAGCGGCCAGGGTGGCCAGGTCGAGACCTCGGCCGCGCAAGTGAGCATCGACGGCGACACCCGGGTCAGCACACTCGCCGGCACCGGCCGCCACGGCACCTGGACCATCGACCCGTTCGACTTCACGGTCTCGGCCGGCGCCGGTGCGCAAGGCCTCTCGGGCATCGGGGCCTCGACGCTGTCCAGCAACCTCCAGCTCGGCAACGTCACGCTGGCTGCCGCGGCCAGCGACGGCCAGGGCAACGCCGGGACGCAACCCGGCGACATCAAGATCCTGGCGCCGGTGTCCTGGACGGCGAGCACCACGCTGACGCTGACCGCGCTGCGCCACATCGACATCGACTCCGTCATCACGGCTTCGGGCAACAACGCGGGCCTGGTGCTGAATCCCGGCGCCGGTGGCAGCCACCGGCTCGGGGTGGGTGGCAAGGTCCGGCTGCTCGGCAGCGCGCCGACGCTCAGCATCGGTGGACTGGGCTACACGGTCGTCAACTCGCTGGCCGGGCTCGACGCCATCCGCGCCAGCAACGTGACGCTGCAAGGCCGCTACGCGCTGGTCACCGATATCGACGCCACGGCAACCGCCAACACCAACGGCGGCCTGGGGTTCGTGCCCATCGGCAATGGCAATGGCGTCTTCCGCGGCCGCTTCGACGGCCTGGGCAATTCGATCTTCGGGCTGAGCATTCGCCGCCCCGACGAGAGCAACGTCGGTCTTTTCGGCTACGCCTCGCTGGCGACGATCTCCAACCTGACGATGGTGCTTCCCGACATCGTCGGAGGCAGTGGCTACGTCGGCGGCATCGTTGGGCGCATGGACCGCGCGCTGGGATTCACGAATCTCCGGGTCACCGGCGGCCGGGTGGCTGCGGTGTCGCCAGACAGCAGCAGCATCTTCATCGGCGGCATCGCCGGCTACGCCTATGCCGAGTCCAGTCTGACGGCCACGTTGTTCAGCTCCACGACGGTCTCGGGTGACGGCAACTCGATCTTCGCCGGCGGACTGATCGGCTACAGCGACACCCAGCTGGGGCTGTCGGGAAGCGTCTCCGAGTCCGACGTCCGTGTCGGATCCAGCGCCGTCAACAACAGCTACGCCGGCGGACTGATCGGCTACGCGACCCGGACGACTGGAATCTCTGGCAGCCGCAATGACGGCCCGGTCAGCGGCGGCTTCTACAGCGGCGGCCTGGTGGGCTACTACGTCGGTGACTCGGGCATCGACACCAGCGCGTCGACGGGGCGCGTTTCAGCCACCGGCTACGCCGGCGGTCTGGTCGGCTACATGCAGTACCGCGGCATCGCCAACAGCTCCTCCAGCGGCGATGTGGTGGTCACCGGGACGAACGGCTATGGCGGCGGCCTGGTCGGCTACCACCAGTCCTACTACGCCGACAGCGGCATCAACGACAGCCGGGCCAGCGGCAACGTCAGCAGCACCGGCAGCAGTGTGGAGCTTGGCGGCCTGGTCGGGTACTACTACAGCACTGTTCCGGACATCAACACCCGCAACACCGGCATCACCAACAGCCAGGCCAGCGGCAACGTCAACGGGCGCAGCTATGCCGGTGGCCTGGTGGGCCACTTCTACGACATCAACGCCGCCGCCGGCGGTGGCATCGCCAACAGCAGCGCGACCGGCGATGTCGCCGGGCGAATTGCAGTGGGCGGTCTGGTCGGTCGGTACCTGGGTTACGACCCGATCGACAGCAGTTCGGCCTCGGGCACCGTCAGCCGCAGCATCAGCGCCAGCGGTACGGTCTACCTGGGCGGCCTGGTGGGCCAGCTCCAGAACTTTGCGACCGACGACACCGGCGGCGTGCAGCGCAGCTACGCGGATGGCGCAGTGGTCCTGGGTGGCGACAGCACCCGCGTGGTCAGCGGCGAAAACCTCCGTGCCGGGGGATTGATCGGCTACGCCGACTCCAGCAACCTCCGGACGCGACTGAGCGTGCGCGACAGCTACTCCTCCGCCAGTGTGACCCTGGTACCGACGGTCCTCGACGGCAACGTGTCGGCGGCCGGCCTGATCTCGGATTCGGGCGTCAGCATCTCGAACAGCTACGCCAGCAACACGATCCAGGCGGCGGCCGGCAACCGCGTCACCCTTGGCGGCCTGGTCACGCGCACCATCGGCAGCGGCGCTGCGCCCACCGCGGTCGGGAGTTTCTGGAACACCTCGACCAGCAACATCAACATCAGCGCACAGGGCAGCGCCCGCACCGGGTCCCAGCTGCAACAGGCCGCGACCTTCACCGGCTGGGACCTGGCCAGCGCCGCGGGATCGAGCGCCATCTGGCGCCTCTATGAAGGCCGAACGACGCCGCTGCTTCGCGGCTTCCTGACGCCGCTGTCGCTGAACCTGGCCAACGCCAGCAAGACCTACGACGGCAGCAACTCCTTTGGCGATGCGGTGGTGGTCGGTGCCAATGGCCCGGTCCAGAACCCCGAGCGGATCCTGGCCGACTTCGGCAGCGTGGACGTCGGTGCACGCAACGTGACCGCGGCCAACCTGTGGTCGACACAGGACGGCTACGACATCGCTGCCGCCGGCAGCGCCACCTTGACCATCGTGCCCCGGCCACTGACCCTGGACGGTGTGGTCGCCCCCAAGGTCTACGACGGCAACACCACGGCGACGCTGCTCGCCGGCGGCCAGCCGCAAGGCCTGGTGCCGGGCGAAGACCTCGGCGTCAACCTCGCAAACGTGGTCGCGACGTTTGCCGACAAGCGCGTCGGGGGCGAGAAGGAGGTCACCGTCACCGGCTACGCCATCGCCGATGGCGCGCGGGGCAAGGCCTCGAACTACAGCATTCCGGCGTCGAGCCTCACCTTCAGCGCCATCCTGCCCAAGTCGGTGACGGTCGGCAGCTTCCAGGCCGTGCCACGGACCTACGACGGGACCCAGACGGTGCAGGTGACGGTCACGCCGGGCAACACCATCGAAGGCGTGATCGCCGGCGACCAGGTCGGGGTGTCGCTGGCAGGCGCCGATGTCGGTGTCATGCTAGACCGCAACGCCGGCACGGCCAAGCCGGTCCTGGTCAGCGGCGCGCAGCTCACGGGCGCCGATGCCCTCAACTACTCGATCGCGGGCCTGGACACGCTGCGTGTGGACATCGCGCCCAAGGCCATCGTCGCCAACGGCATCGTCGCCAGCGACCGCATCTACAACGCCGATACCTCGGTCAGCGTCAACACCAACACGGCCACCCTCAGCGGTGTCGTGGCCGGCGACCTGGTGGTGCTGCAACGGCAGTTTCTCACCGGCCAGATGGCCGATCGGCATGCCGGCAACGACAAGCCGGTCACGGTGAGCGGCTTCAACCTGCGCGGCAGCGAAGCCGCAAACTACAGCGTCACCTCGGGCGCCGTCAACGTGGACATCGCCCGGCGGACGGTCACGCCGTTCCTGTCGCGCACCGGCAGCACCGACCGCATCTACGACGGCACCACCAGCGCCAGCGTCTCGCCCAGCGTGAGCTTCGTCTATCCCGTCGACAACATCGCCTTCACATCGGACGCCGCGCAGTACGACAACCGCAACGTCCTGTACGACAACCAGGGCAACCCGGCGTTCAAGACGATCACGGCGGGCAACTTCGCGCTCAGCGGCGACGCCACCAACTTGGCGAACTACGTGCTCGGCAGCACCAGCGCCACCACCACCGGCCGCATCAGCCCGAAGCCGCTGACGCTGACCGGCGTCAGCGCCGTCAACCGGGTCTACAACGGCAACGTCAACGTCGACGTCCTGGTCCAGGATGCGAACGTGGACCGCGCCGGCGTGATCGGCGCCGATGTCGTCAACGTCAGCGTGCCAGCCAACGGCGCCGTGGTCGGCACCATGGCCGACAAGCGGGCCGGCACCCAGAAGCTGGTGACCGTCCCGAACCTGTCGCTGACCGGCACCGATGCCGGCAACTACACGCTGGGCGGTGGCGCCGGCGTGCGTGTGGACATCGCGCCCAAGGGCATCACCTCGGTCTACACCGGCGTGGATCGGATCTACAACGGCTCGACCTGGGTCAACGTCACCTCGACGACCAGCGACGTCCTCCCGGGCGACCAGGTCACGCTGTATTCCAACGCCTGCGGCGCCAACCTCGGGAACTGCGGCATCGGCACCTTCAGCGGGGCCAATGCAAAGGACGTGGGCCAGGGCAAGGCGGCCTCCGTCACTGGGGACATGCTCTGGACCGGTGCCGACGTCAGCAACTACGTGCTGCTGAACGGCAACTTCTCGAATCCTGGCACGACCACCGCCAACGTGACGCCCAAGCCGATCACGGTGGCGTTCACGGGTGGCACCAAGGTCTACGACCGGTCGACCGAGGCGCCGGTGAGCCTGAACCGCGGGGGCAGCGGCATCGTCGGCAACGATGTCGTGACGACGACCCAGACCGCGGTGTTCACGGTGGCCGGTGGCGGTGCCAACGTCGGCCAGAACAAGGCCGTGGCGGTCTCCGACATCGCGCTCGGTGGTGCCGGGGCCAGCAACTACACGCTGGTCGCGACGACCGCAGTCGCCACCGCCAGCGTGACCGCCAAGGCGGTGACGCTGTCCGGCATCGCGGCCAGCAACCGCGTGTACGACGGCACCACGCTCGTGCAGGTGCAAGGCAACAACGTCGGCTCCAGCGGATTCATCGCCGGCGACGACGTGCGTGTCGAACCGCCCGCCGGCGGCTTCACGACCGGCAGCATCCCCGACAAGAACGTCGGCCTTGCGAAGCCGGTGACGGTGACCGGCCTCAGCCTCGCCGGTCAGCAGGCGGGCAACTACCTGATCGACGCCTCCGGCAGTGGCATCACGGTGGACATCGCACGCCGGCCGGTCACCGTGGCCTACACCGGCATCGACCGGGTCTACAACGGCGGCGTCACGGCGCAGGTCACGTCCAGCACGGCCGACCTGATCGCCGGCGACGTGGTCACGATCTCGCAGAGCGCGGTGTTCGTCGGCGACGGAGCGCGCAACGTCGGCCAGGACAAGGCGATCGCCGTCAGCAACATCGCGCTAGGAGGCGCCGGCGCTGCCAACTACCTGCTCGCCAACACCACCGCACAGACCTTCGCCGACATCACGGCCCGAGGCATCACGGTGGCCTACCTGGGCAGCAGCCGCGTCTACAACGGCCTGGGCGATCTCACGGCGCCCGTGCAGGGCACCTCGCCACAGCTCGTGGCCGGCGACATCGTCGGCTTCAGCCAGACCGCGGTGTTTGCCGGCGACGGCTCGGCCGGCAACGACAAGCCGGTGAACGTCAGCAACATCGCGCTCACGGGCGCCAATGCCGCGAACTACAGCTTGCAGTCCACCACCGCCACGACCACCGCCAGCGTCACCCGCCGGCCGGTCGCGGTCAGCGGGATCACGGCGCAGAACCGGGTCTACGACGGCACGGCGACGGTCCAGGTGACGCTGGGCAACGTGGTCGTCGATCCGAACGCCCGCGTAGGCAACGATCAGGTCGATGTCGTGCTGCCCGGCCAACCGCTGACCACGGGCACCGCGGTGCTGGACGGCCGGCCCGATCGCAATGCCGGCACCAACAAGCCGGTGGCGGTGGACGGCCTCGGCCTCACCGGCGCGCAGGCCGCGAACTACATGCTCGCCGGCACGACGGCCACGGTGAACATCACGCCCAAGCCGGTGTCGGCGACCTACAGCGCCGTCGACCGCGTCTACGACGGCAGCACCGATGCGGCCGTCTCCGGCACGCTCGACGGCGTGCTCGCGGCCGACCTCGCGCGGCTGGGCGTGCAGGCCAGCGGCGCGTTCACCGGCGCCGGGGCGCGCAATGCAGGGGCCGACAAGGCCGTCTCGGTGAGCGGCGGCTTCCTCACCGGGCTGGAGCGCGACAACTACCTGCTGTCCAACAGCACCGGCAGCACCACGGCCAGCATCCTGCAAAGACTGGCCACCGTCTCGTTTGTCGGCCAGGGCAAGGTCTACGACGGCACTGCGGCCGCGTTCGTCACCGGCACGGCCGGCAACCGGGTGGCGGGTGACAACCTGACGCTGACCCAGAGCGCGGTCTTCACTGGTGACGCCGCCACGGCGCGCCGGGTCGGCAACAACAAGCCCGTGTCGGTGAGCAACATCGCACTGGCCGGCGACGACGCCGCGAACTACCGCCTGGACACCAATACCGCCACCACCACGGCCAGCATCACGCCCAAGCCGATCACCGTCGCGGGTCTGGAACAGGTCGTCGCGCAAGGCCGGGTCTACGACGGCACCAATGTCGTGACCGTCAATGTGCCGGCCGGAGTGCCGCTGACTCCGCGCAGCGACGACATCATCGCGGGCGACGACGTGACCGTCGCGGTCCCCGGCAACGGGGTCGTCAGTGGCACGCTGCAGAACAAGAACGCCGGCGTCAACCGCCCGGTGCGCGTCGACGGCCTGCTGCTGAGCGGGGTCGATGCCGTCAACTACTCGATCCTGGGCACCAGCGGCATCGTTGCGACGATCTCGCCGCGTCCGATCTCGGCGGTCTACAGCGGCCAGGGCCGGGCCTACGACGGCACCGTGCAAGTCTCGATCGGCGGGTCCAGCGCTGGCGTGCTGCCGGGCGATGTGGTGTCGTTCAGCGGCCAGGGTGTGTTCACCGGCGTTGGCGCCAAGAACGTCGGCAACAACAAGGCCATCGACGTCCTGACCGCGAGCCTGGGCGGTGTGGATGGTGGCAACTACCTTCTGCTCAACCCTGCGGGCACCGCCACCGGCAGCATCTCGCCCCGCGCGATCACGCCGTCCTACCTGGGCGGAAGCAAGGTCTACGACGGCACCACCACGGCCACCGTCAGCGACCGCGGCTCGGGCTTCATCGCCGGCGACGACGTCCGCCTGACCCAGACCGCCCGCTTCGCGAACAAGAACGCCGGCAACGACAAGGCGATCAACGTCACCAGCATCGGGCTGGCGGGTGGAGATGCCTTCAACTACCGGCTGTCGCAGACCACCGCGTCGACGGCCGGCACCATCGAGCAGCGGCCGGTGGGCATCCTCGGCCTGACCGGCGTGACGGCGGTCGACCGGCCCTACGACGGGACGACCCAGGTCGTCGTCAACATCGCGGCGTCGGGTCAGGTCGTCGCAGATCCGGCCGATCTGATCCAGGGCGACAGCATCGTCGTCAACGTGCCACAGGCCGGCGCCGGCACCGGCACCATCGCCAACAAGAACGCCGGCCTGAACAAGGCCGTCACGGTCGACGGCCTGTCGCTTTCGGGTACCGACGCCGGGAACTACCGCATTGCCGCAGCGGCCGGCGTGACGGTCGACATCTCCCGGCGCACCATCGCCGCCAGCTTCACGGGCGTCGACAAGGTCTACGACGGCACCGTCGCGGCCAGCGTCACCGGCAGCAGTGGCGGGCTGATCGCGGGGGACGTGCTCGCCATATCCGGCAGCGGCGTGTTCACGGGTGTCGGGGCACGCAACGCCGGCGGCAACAAGCCGATCGATGTGACCGGGGTGCAGCTCGCCGGTGCCGACGCCGGGAACTACCAACTCGACAGCAACACGGGCACCGCGAGCGCGAACATCCTGCGCAAGACGGTCGATGCCCGCTACACCACCGGCAGCAAGGTCTACGACGGCAGTGTCGACGCGGTGGTCGCCGGCACCCTGGACGGCCTTGTCGCAGGAGATGTGGCCGGTCTGTCGCAGACCGCGCGCTTCACGGGGGCAGGCGCCAAGAACGTCGGCCAGGACAAGCCGGTCGAGGTGACCGGCATCACGCTCAATGGCCAGGATGCCGGCAACTACCAGCTTGCGGCGACCACGGTGGTCGGCCAGGCCAGCATCGTTCCGCGTCCACTGGGCCTGCTGGGCCTGAGCGGCATCTCCGCGGTCGACCGGGTCTACGACGGCACGACCGCCGTCACCGTCAACGTCGGCGCCCAGGGAGCCGTCACGCCGAACCCGACCGACCTGGTGCCGGGCGACGTGGTCGGCGTCAGCCTGCCGGGCGCCGGCACGACCAGCGGCACGATGGCCGACAAGCACGCCGGCAGCGCCAAGCCGGTGCTGGTGAGCGGTCTCGTCCTCACCGGTGCAGACGCCGCCAACTACAGCCTGCAGGGCACGGCCAACGTCACGGTGAACATCGCGACACGGCCGCTGACCGCCAGCTGGACCGGCGTCGACAAGGTCTATGACGGCAGCACCGCGGCCAGCGTCATCGGGGCCGGACTCGATCTGCTCGCCGGCGACCTGCTGACCATCGCCGGAAGCGGTGTGTTCACCGGCGACGGCGCGAAAAACGCCGGAGTCGGCAAGCTCATATCGGTCAGCGCCGGCCAGCTCTCCGGGCTCGACGCCCGCAACTACACGCTGGCCAACCCGAGCGGCAGCGCCAGCGCGACGATCTCGCGGCGTGAGGTCGGCGCGGTCTACACCGGTGGCACACGGGTCTACGACGGCACGACCGTGGCCCCGGTCAGCGGTGTTGTCGACGGCCTCGTGGCGGGCGATGTCCTGAATCTGGCGCAGACCGCGGTCTTCACCGGCGCATCGGCCAGGATGGCCGGGGACAACAAGCCGGTGGCCGTCAGCGGCATCGCCCTGACCGGCGCCGACAGCCTGAACTACAGCCTGCGGTCCGACAGCGCCGCGACCACAGCCAGCATCACCCCGCGCGGGATCACCGTCACCGGGCTCGGAGGCCTTAGTGCGGTGGACCGGGTCTACGACGGCACCCGGACGGTGGTCGTCAATGTCGGCGCGGCCGGCAGCATCGCCCCCGATCCGCGCGACCTGATCGCGGGCGACGTGGTCACGGTCACCGGCGGCGCCGCCGGCACCACGACGGGCACCATGGTCGACAAGCACGCCGGTCAGGCCAAGACCGTGGCCGTCGACGGCCTGACGCTCGCCGGTGCCGATGCGGCGAACTACACCATCATCGGCACCGCCGGCCTGAGCGTGAACATCGCCCGGCGCTCGGTTCAGCTCAGCGGCGTGACGGCGCGCGACCGCGTGTACGACGCGACGACCCTCGTGCAGCTGGACGCACTGAACCCCAGCCTCTCGGGCGTACTGGCGGGCGACGACTTCGCCTTGGGCGGCGGTGCCCTCACCGCGCGCATGGCCAACAAGAACGTGGGCCAGGACAAGCCCGTCACGATCGAAGGCCTGGGCTTCGCGGGGGCCGACGCCCGCAACTACAGCGTGCAGGGCGCCGACAGCCTGCGGGTGAACATCGCGCCGCGCGACCTGAGCCTGACCGCCAGCGTGCTCGACAAGGTCTATGACGGCACACGCCTGGCCAGCGTCGGATTGGCCGACAACCGTCTGTCCGGCGACACCCTGGAGGTCGCTGCCACGGACCGCAGTTTTGCCGACAAGAACGCAGGCATCGGCAAGCTCGTGACGGTGTCCGGCTTCTCGCTGACCGGCAGCGACGCCGGCAACTACCGCCTGGGCCAGGACCGCATCGAACTGCGCGCCAGCATCACACCGGCGGATCTGGTCGTCCGGGCCAACAACCTGGCCAAGGTCTATGGCGATGGCTTCAGCTTCACCGGGACCGAGTTCACGACTTCGGGTCTGGTGGTCGGCGAGACCATCGGCCAGGCCAGCCTGTCGAGCGAAGGTGCCGCCGCCCGGGCTGGCGTGTCGGCCCTGCCCTACCGCATCGTCGCGAGCGGTGTCTCGGGCGGCAGTTTCGACCCCGCGAACTACCGCATCACGCTGCTCGACGGCTCGCTGGCCGTCACACCACGGCCTCTGACGGTGACGGCTCAAAGCGTGGTCCGCGAAACCGGCTCGCCGAACCCGTCGCCCTTGTTGGTCGAGGCCGCGGCAAGCGACCTGGTCAACGGCGACACCGTCGCTGGCGGCACGGTCGTCGAAGCCCGCGACAGCACCGGCGCGCCGGGAGGAACCGTGATCGCCCTGGTCCCGAGCAACGCCGAGTTCTCGGCGGGCACCGCCAGCAACTATTCGATCCGCTACGTCAACGGCCTGCTGGTCGTGCTGCCCAAGGCCCCACGGACCGACGACGGAGCCGGCAGCGCGGGTGGAGGAGGCGATGGACAGCTCGCTCTGAACATCGACGCCCGTGAGATCGAACGTGCCCTGGGCGAACTGCTGCGCCAGGGCGCGGCCAACGACCCGGTGGGCCCGGCCAACGCCCCCTCGCCTTCGTCGGACTTGTCATCACGGCTGGGCGACGCGGCGGGCCTGATGGTCCAGAGCAGCGACGGCAGCACGCGCATCCGCCTGGCCGATCTGCTGCGTCTGCCGCTCTTGTCCTACGACCCGGAACTGCGCCGCCTGATGTTCGGCAACACTTCTCCTCGATGAGCCCCTTCACCTCGATCCGATCCGAAACGCCGCACCGCAGGCGCTGGCGCCTGCGGGCTGCCGCCTGGCTGCTGGCCGGGGCCACCAGTGCCGCCAGCGTCGGGACTGCACTCGCCCAGGGCGACCCGTTGTCTGAACTGCGCCGGCTGGTCGAGGCCAGTCAGTTTGACGCCGCCTACACGCTGGCCAAGGGCAGCCCGCGGCGCGCCGGAGACCCGCACTTCGATTTCCTGTACGGCATCGCGGCCGTCAACACGGGCCGGGTGCCCGAAGGCCTGCTGGCGCTGGAACGCCACCTGGCCGTTGTGCCGGCCAACGACCGCGCCCGGCTCGAACTCGCGCGGGGCTACTTCCTGCTCGGCGAGTTTGCGCGGGCTCGTGTCGAGTTCGAATTCGTGCTCCGCTACAACCCGCCACCGGCGGTGCGCGCCAACATCGAAGGTTTCCTGAACGCGATGCAGCTGCGCGACAGCACCGAGGGCCGGGCCAGCGGGCGCTTCTACGCCGAGGCCGGCATCGGCCACGACAGCAACGTCAACAGCGGCACCTTTCGCGACCAGTTGCCGCTGGTCTTCGGCACCGTCGACATCCGCGGCAGCTCGTCGCAAGGCCGGGCCGACAGCTTTGCCCAGTTTGCGCTCGGGGCGCAACGGCAGTGGGTCGCGACATCGCGCTTTTCGGTGTTTGCCAGCGCCGACCTGGACCACAAGGCCAACGTCGACGAGCGCGAGTTCGACCTCACCAGCGCCACCGTGCAGATGGGCTTCACGCAGCTCGTCGAACAAGGCCTCTGGCGCACCACGTTGGGCTGGAACGCGTTGGCCGTCGGCGGCAGCCACAACCGCGACAACTTCGCCGTCGGTGCCGAGTGGCAGCGTGCCCTGGCCAACGGCTGGCAGCTCGGGCTGCTGGGCCAGTACGGCGAGCTGCGCAACAACCGCGCCGACGAAGTGCGTGACTCGCGCAGCTCGACGCTGGCCATGTCGGCCAACCGCAGCCTCGGGGGTGCGTTGGCTTGGAGCCTGGGGCTGCGTGCGGGCTACACGCAGGAGGACAACGTGCGTCTGCGCCGCGACCTGAGCCGCCAGAGCCCTCAGCTGCGCTTGAGCGTCGGCCTGAGCCCGGCGCCCAACTGGCGGCTGAACGGCGGCGTCGCGTTGGCGCAGTCGCGCTACCGCGCGGTCGATGTCGTCTTCAACAGCGTTCGTCAGGACACGTCGGCCAACCTCGACCTTGTCGCGAGCTGGGCCGCGTCGCGCCATTGGACCTTGCGTGCCGAGTGGCAGGCCAGCATCAACCGCTCGAACCAGGATCTGTACGACAGCCGCCGCCAGAGCTTTGCGCTGAAGGCGCGTTACCAGCCTTGAAGCCCTGGCCCTGACTGCACCCGGAGTCTCCAAGTCCATGTCCCGCACCCTCCGTCCGCCCCCCAAGCTGGCCCGTCGCTCCAACGGCGCCACTGTCGCCGCGTCCCTGCTGCTGGCCTGGGCCACCGGCACCGCAATGGCCCAGACCGCCGCGGCCCCGTTTGCCTGGACCGTGACCTACAGCCGCGGCGAGGCCAGCGTGCAGGCGGGCGGCGCCGCTCGGCCGCTCGACGCCGGGTCTGCGCTGGCCAGCGGCAGCGTCTTGCGCACCGGCGCCGGAGGCCAGATCCAGCTCCAGGGCAACGACGGCAGCCTCTTGCAGCTGCCACCCAACACCGAGCTGCGCTGGCCTGCCGAAGGCACAACCCTGGGCGAGCGCAGCCTGCAGCTGCGCCAAGGCGGGCTGCTGTTGTCCAGCGGTGCAGCGGGTGCGTGGCAATTGCAGGGGCCGGCGGCGGGCAACAGCCGTGCCCCGCTGCTGCGCGCCGCGGGCTACCTGCGCTTGCAGGACTGCCGTGCCGCGCTGGGCTGCGCCGCGCCGGCGGGCCTGTACGGCCGCAGCGCCCTGGGCGAGGCGGTGGCCGAGTTCTCCGGCGGGCGCAGCGTGCTGCGCAACCGCAGCTTCCGCTGGGCCGACGCGTCGCAACGGCCGGAAGTCCTGGCGCGCACGCCGGCGCTGCTCGAAGACCTGGGACTGCAGGCCGCAGCGCAAGCCGCCCGCGCCGCGGCAGCCGAGCAGATCAAGCAGGGGCTGGACGCCTTCAAGGACAACCGCTACGACGCCGCCGAATCCCTGCTGCGCAAGGCCCAGGCCGCGGCGCCGGGCGAGGCGATCCTCAGCTACTACCTCGGCCTGATTGCCCTGCGGCGCGAAGACACCGCCAACGCGCTGGCCCTGCTGCAGCAGTACTCGCGCGACGACCCGGCCGGCGCCGCCGAACGCGAGTTGCCCAAGACGCTGACCCTGCTGTCGAGCAACCAGCTCCAACAGGAAGTGAGCGCCGCCGTGGCGCGCGAACGCGAGATCGCCAGCACGCCTCCGGAGCCGGGCAGCATCGCCGTGCAGGCCTTCGTGTCGCGCGCCGGCGGCACCCCAAGCGCAGAGGCCAGCCGCGACGCGTATGCGGCGATGGCGAAGGGCTTGGCCGCGATGATCATCGCCGACCTGTCCAAGGTGCCGGGTCTGAAGGTCCTGGAGCGCGAGAAGGTCCAGCTGCTGGTCGACGAAGCCAGGCTCGGGTCCAGCGGCATCGCCGATCCGCGCAGTGCGGTGCGTACCGGCCAGCTTCTGCGAGCCGAAAAGGTCATCGTCGGCAACTTCGAGGTGCAATGACATGAACACCCTGCAGACCTGGGTCGTTTCGCTGGTGGCCGCCCTGGGAGCCGTCCTTGCCGGCCCCGCATCGGCACAGAGCTTTGCGCTTGAAAGCGCCGTGCTCGACAGTGCCACCGGCCGCAACCTGGGCGTCACCAGCGAGCGTGGCGAGATCGCCGCGCTGTTCCGGGCCCAGAAGGCCGTCACCTTCGGCGTGCTGCGGGCCGCCGGCATTCCGCTGGAGTCCTTGCCACCCGACATCCGCCAGCGCATCGAGCGCTTCCAGACCACCAACCTCGAGGCCTTCCGCGCGTTTTCCGAAGGCCTGTCGCTGAAGGACCAGGGCCGATACGCCCAGGCCCGCGAGTCGTTCCGGCGGGCCGCCCAGTTGGACCCGAACTTCGCGCTGGCTGTTGAACAACAGCAGGCCATGCCGGATGTGAACATCGGGGGCAGCGTTCAGCTGCGGGCCGCTGTTGCCGCCGCCGCGGGCGCCGCAGTGGATCGCGGCAAGCAGACCTACGCGATCGACGCCAGCCGCGCCGTCGCGGCGATGCAGGCGGGCCAGAACGTCGTCGTCGTTCCGCCCACCGAGACCGCGCGCGCCAACGACAGTGCCTACACCAGCAACCCAGCCGGCGCGACCGGCCAGTTCGTCCCCAACCTGGCCGTGGCTCTGGCCTACCGCTACACCGCCGACGGGGGTGTGCCGGTCACGCTGGACAACAACCAGGAGTGGCGCAACGAACGCTTCCGGGTGGCGAACAACGTGCTCGAGGCGGTGGGCGAGGCCGGCGAATTCCAGGCGCTGCGCGGCGGTGCGCAGGCGGTGGCGTCGGGCGAGACCAGCCTCGCCGACGGCACCCGGGTGCAGTGGGGCCAGTGGAACTCGGCGCCGGGTGCATCGGCCAGCGTGCGCATCAACGGCGTCAACGTCGTCGCTCCGGTGCTCGGCACGGTGGACACGATGTTTGCCGAAGCCACCCCGCGCATGCCCGGCAGCGGCACCGCAAGCTTCACGCCGCGCGGCGGCAGCCTGCAGGACGTGAGCGGCAGCATCCGGGTCGACTTCGCCAACCGCGCGATCCTGCTCCAGACCCTGGGGTTCCGGATCGGCGACCTGAACTTCAGCAACCTCAGCGGCCAGGCCGAATGGGCGGCCAATTCAGCGGCCGGCAGCTTCCGGGGCAACTACACCGGCGGCAGTTGCGCCGGTTGCCTGGCCTTCCTGCCGGCGGGCAGCAACTTTGCCGGCACCTTCGCCGGCAAGGACGCCGCGGGGATCCTGTTTTCGACCTTCCTGAACACGGGCTCCAGCTTCGTCGGTGGCACCCAGGTGTTCGGACGCTGAGGCCGGCAGGCCGCCCGAGATGAGCCCCACTGCTGTTGCGGCCGTCGCGGGCCACGCAGCCGCGTGATCCGGCTGCTCGCGCGGCCACTGGTCGCCGCGGACTTTGCGCCCTTCGGCTCGGTGGTTGCGGCTGCCGCAGGCGGCGAGGCCGTCAATGCCGGCAGCTCGCGCCGCCACGAGGCCGTGCCGGCGCTGGACCTGCATCGCGACACGGGCCGGGCCGTGCTGGCGGTCTACGAGGCGCGGGCGCGCCGCTTTCCGTTCGACGCCCAGGTGCTGGAACGCCACCGCCTGTCGGACCAGGTCTTCCTGCCGCTGGGCGGCCCTCGCCGCTGCGTGCTGCTCGTCGCGCCGGCAACCGTCGCCACGCCATGCGCCGAAGACTGCCTGGCCTTCGTCAGCGATGGCCAGCAAGGCATTCGCATTGCAGCGGGCACCTGGCACCACGGCCTGCTGGCGCTGGACGACGGGCCATGGGCGGTGCTCGAGCGCCGGGCTCCGGTCGAGGACTGCGATGAGGTCGGGCTCGATGCGGGGGTGCGGGTGACGTTGGCGTGACCGCACGCCCGTCGGAAGCGGGCGACGATGTTGCCGGCGTTGATCACTTCCTTGGCGGGTCCCGGCACGACGGAAAGAACCCCGCGTTCAGCCGCTTCGCCTCGAAACCGCCTCAAGCCACCCGCGAGACGCCCTCGGCCATGGCGGCCAGCTTGGCGTAGACGATGTCTTCATCCACCGCGCCGAACCCGGCAAAGGTGCCAAAGCCGCAATCGCTGCCGGCAATCACCCGTTCGGCTCCGACAACGTCGACAAAACGCTGCAGCCGCTGGGCGATGAGCTGCGGGTGTTCGATGAAGTTGGTGGTCGTATCCAGCACGCCAGGAACCAGCACTTTGTCCTGCGGGATCGACGCCCTCATGTCGCGGATCGTGGCCCATTCGTGTCCATGCCGCGGGTTGGCGGTTTCGAACAGCAAACCCTGCGGCTTGGCCTTCAAGACGGTGGGCAGGATGGTGGCCAGCGGCACGTCCTTGTGGTGCGGACCTTCGTAGTTGCCCCAGCACACGTGCATGCGCACCCGATCGGCGGGCAGCGCCACCAGCGCAAAGTTCAAGGCCTCGACGTGCTTTTCGATCCGGGCCAGATAGGCCGCTTCGTCCAGTTCCTTGAACATCATGTGCCGACCCAGGCCCAGGTCCGGCGAGTCGATCTGCAGGATCAGGCCGGCATCGACAATGGCGTGGTACTCGTGGCGCAGCGCATGGGCCAGCGCTTCAAGATAGGCGTCGTCGTCGGCGTAGTGCTGGTTGGGTTGAAACAGCGCCACGACACCCGGCGATGCGGCATTCATGAACATCTGTCGCGCGCCATGCCTTGCCGCTGCGGCCTTCAGGTGTGCAATGTCCTTGTACAGCGGCTCCAGGGTCTTGACCGCGATGGGCCCCACACAGCACGGGCGGCGATAGGTCGGCGTGCCACCGCTCGTGCGCAAGCGCTCCAGAAAGCCCGGATAGTCCTGCAGATCAGCCGGTGTGCGCCGGGGACTGTCGCCGTCGAAGCCGGTGTAGCGGTCCTTGATGTAGGTCGCGTAGCTGATCTTGCTCATCTCGCCATCGCTGACGATGTCGACGCCCGCCGCCACCTGGCGCGCGACGCAAGCGTCGATGGCCGCGGCCATGATGGCGTCGAAGGTGGCCTCATCCACCGGCTCGCCCTTCTCCCGGGCAAAGATCTGATCAACGACGCCCTGGCTACGCGGCAGACTGCCGACGTGGGTGGTTTGCAAGCGCGGCATGGCCACAGGTCGGTCGGTCAAGGCGGGGTCAGAACAGCGCGTACGACAAGCGCAGGCCGAAGGTCCGCGGCATGGCACCGCTGGCCTGCAAGGCACCGCCACCGCCCCAGACAAAGCGGTTGATGGTCTGCTTGTCCGTCAGGTTGTCGACGTACGCCTGCACGGCCATGGTCTCGCTCACCTTCCAGTTCAGCTTGAAGTCCGCCTTGGTGTAGGCGCCCTGCTTTTCGACATTGGCATTGCTGGGCTGGCCGAAGAAGCCACTGGAGTAGTTCACGGCCAGCAGCGGGGTGATGACCCCCATCTTGCCCAGGTTGATGTCGTACTTGACGAAGGCCGACACCTGCTGCTCGGGGCTGTAAGGCAGGCGCTTGCCGCTGAGATCGCAGCCAAAGGCGGCGGCCGGTTGCCCTGCGCCACCGGTGCCGGGCACCACGCCGCACTGGTAGCCCGGCGCAAACAAGCGGCGCTGGCCGGCCGGCGCGATGACGACACCGTTGGCATCCAGTTGCGGCGCGTTCGACGAAGGATCCGCCACCAGGATGGACGTGCCAAAGGGCAAGGCCACGTCGGGGAAGCTGGTGTACTTGGCGTCCAGCAGGGTCAGCGTACCGCCCAGCGTGAGCTGCGGCGTGGCGCGCCATTCGGTGTCGAGTTCGAAGCCGTTGGCCTTGGCCTTGGCGGCGTTGAAGATCACGGAGACCGTGGTGGCGCCGATGGCGACCTGGCGCTGCTCCTGCAGGTTGGTGTACTGGTTGCTGTAAACCGCAGCGTTGACCTGCAACGTGTTGCCCAGGAAGCGGTTCTTCGAGCCGACTTCAAACGCCGTCACCTCTTCAGGCTTGAAGGTGCGCACCGACTCCAGGGCCTGGCCGGAATTGAAGCCACCCGAGCGGAAGCCTGTGGAGACCGTTGCAAACACCAGTTGGCTGGCCGACAGCTTGTAGTCCACCGCCAGGCGGCCGGTGGCCTTGCTGAAGGTGGCGTCGCTGTAGGTGCCGCCCACCCGGGTGTTGGTGCCCGGCAGACAGTTGAAGCCTGGCTGCGCATTGCTGCCCGTGCAATTGGTGACGCCAGCGCTGCCAAACGCCGAGTCAGCCGGCATTGGCGTGCCCAAGCCGATGAGCAGGCCATTGGGTGCGCCTGAAGCGTTGAGTGGCAGCACGGAGTCGGCATTGGCAAACCGGAAGGACTTCTTGTCCCGGGTGTAGCGCGCGCCGGCTGTCACGGTCAGAGCATCTGAAGCGCGCAGACTCAGTTGCCCGTACACCGCCGTGGAGTCGGTTTCCGGCTTCTGCAGGTCGTAGAAGCCACCGCCGTTCTGCGCCAACGACAAAGGCGCGACCAAGGCTTCAGAGCGGATCGTGCGCGGCAATTGCTGGTTGATGAACAGACCCGTCAGTTCGTCCTTGAACAGGTAGACGCCGGCCACGTAGCCCAGGGCGCCAGCGCCTTCGGACAGGATCTGGAACTCCTGCGACAGCGTCTTTGCGGCCGTGCGCTGGTAGTCCAACCCGATGGTGGAGGCCGAGAAGTCGGTGTCCTGTGAACGCTCGGCGTCAAAGTCGGCGTAGCCGGTGATGGACTTCAGCGTGAAGGCCGGCAACCGCAGGCTCACGTCAGCCGACAGATTGGTGTCCTTCAGCTTCAGGAAGCTTTGGTAGTCATTGTTGATGCGGTCCATCTGGCCCGGCTTGTACAGCGGGACACCCAGGTCCACCGATGTTCCGGTGGCATTGCCGCCAGTGCCGTCACCGGCGCCTTGCGTGCGGGTGCAGTCGTTGACCGCGTCACGGTTGCCGCCGCGCGAGTTGATGGGCGTGAAGGTGGTGTTGAAGAGCTGCTGGCATGAAGGGGTGTGCACATAGGTGCCCACCAGCTTGTAGCCAAAGGCTGAACCGCCGTTGCCCTTCTGCCGCGTGCTGTCGGCTCGCAGCACCACATCCAGGCCCTTCATGGGCTTGAAGCCCACGCTGCCCCGTACGAAGGTCAGGTCCTGGTCAAACAGACCCGCGCCGGGGTTGAAGTCGTTCTTGACCCAGGGGTCGGACTTTTCGATCGCTGCGGCCAGCCGGAACGCCGTGCTTCCCGAAACCGGCACGTTGACGGCTCCGTCAACACGCCTCTTGCCGAAGCTGCCCAAGGTCAGGTTGCCATTGGCCTCGAAAGCGCCAGGATCGGGCGCGTTGGTCGAGATGACGATGTTGCCGCCGAAGGTGTTGCGGCCGAACAGTGTGCCCTGGGGCCCCCGTTGGATCTCCACCCGGCCCACATCGACAAAGCCCAGCATGGCCTGCTGGGCACGCGACTTGTAGATGCCGTCAACAAAGAAGCCGATGGTGGTGTCGGCATTGACGGCCACGTTCTCCGTGCGCACACCCCGGATGGCGGGACGCGCGTCCACGCCCGACTTGCCGAACGTGAAGCCAGGCGACAGGCCTTCGATCTGCGACAGGTCGACGATGTTGCGCTCGGCCAGCCGTTCTGACGACAGCGCGGTGACGGACACGCCGACCTTCTGCTGGTCCTCGATGCGACGGTTGGCCGTGATGGTGATGGTGGTGAGCTCGCCGCGGTCTGCCGCCGGCGCGGCCGACGCGCCCTGGGCCGATGCAACGCCCACACCCATCAGGCCCCAGGCGCCGAACGCCAGCGCCAAGGCGCGCGACAGCCGCGTGGTTGCGAGGACCGGGGCACAGGCTGAGGGATTCATCGGTTTTCTCCGGATCAAGAGATGAAGAGGTCAGGCCGCAACGGGCTGCGGCATTGCAAGCGTATGCAAGTTTGCAACAACTGAGGCCGAGGTAAACCCTGATGTCGCCCGCCTTGGTGCGTGCTGGCCACAGAATCGCGGTCCGGTCTCGAGCCTGCTGGCACTGCCCAATTCATGTTGCAGCCCCCTCCGTCTGCCATTGCCCACACGGTCACTGCAGGATTGACCCCTGCAGAGCTCCTGGCGGCCGCCAAGTCCGATGTGTGGCGGCTTCTGCAACGCCTGCCCGGCCCCGACATGGCCCGCGCGCTGAGCGAGCAACTCACGCGCGAGGCCACCTGGCACGTGTCGCATCCGCTGAACGAACTGGTCGGCCCACAAGCGGTGGCACAGCAGTTCTACGGCCCGCTGCAAGCCGCGTTTCCTGACCTGGAACGCCGGTGTGACCTGTTCTTTGGTGGGGACTGGATCAACCCGCCTGCCGGTGCGGTCGGCCACGCTCCAGGGGACATTGCGGGGCAAGGGTACTGGGTCACCACCCATGGCCACTATCTGGGCACGTTCAAGCAGCCTTGGCTGGGCATCCCGGCCACGGGCGAGCCCGCCGCCTTGCGCTTTGGCGAGTTCTACCGCTGGCAGCCGCAGCCCGACGGCACGTGCAAGATCACCGAGGCCAGGGTGCTGCTGGACCTCGTGGATCTGGCGCGTCAGGCGGGCCGGCGCATCCTGCCACCCAGCAGCGGCCTGGAACTGATGGTCCCAGGCCCGGCCCCTCACGACGGGCTGCTGCTGGGCGACACGGACCCGGCCGCGGGCGCTGAAAGCATGCGCATCACGCTGGCCATGTTCTCGGGCCTTGCCGCCTTTGATGGCAAGAATCTCGACTCGATGGACATGCCGCGCTTCTGGCATCCGAACATGATGTGGTACGGGCCCTGTGGCATCGGCACGTCGCGCGGCGTCAAGGGATTCCAGCGCCACCACCAAGCCCCTTTCCTGCATGCCTTCCCCGACCGCAGCAGCCCCGCGCTGGGTCCACGCGGACATCGCGCGCGGGTGGCCGAAGGACCGTTCGTCGGATCCACAGGTTGGCCCAGCGTGCGCGCCACCTTCACCGGCGACTACCTGGGCGTTCCGGCCACCGGCCAGCCCATCGGCATGCGGGTGATGGACTGGTGGCGCAATGACGGCAGCAAGCTGACCGAGAACTGGGTGCTGATCGACCTGCCGCACCTGATGCTGCAGATGGGTGTGGACCTGATGGACCGGCTCCGCGCGGACTGAGCGACCCAACAGGGCCTCGCTGGGCCTTGCCAGGGTTGACATTGGTTGACAGGCATGCCGGTCGCCGTCAGCATTGCATGCGTATGCAGCTTCTGGCTATTGGACCGACTCATCCATCATGATCCGCCATCTCAAACGCGGCCAGACCGCAGCCGCCCATGCCGACGCCGACGCCAAGGTGCGCGCCACCGTCGAAGTCATCCTCAAGGACATCGAAGCCCGTGGCGACGAGGCCGTGCGGCAGTACTCGTGCCAGTTCGACCAATGGGATCCGGCGGACTTCACGCTGTCGCAGGCTGCCATCGAAGCGGCCGTGAAGCAGCTCAGCCCGCGCGAGGTCGAGGACATCCGCTTCGCACAGGCACAGGTGCGTGGCTTCGCGCAGATCCAGCGCGATTCGATGAAGGATGTCGAGGTCGAGACGCTTCCCGGCGTCGTGCTGGGCCACAAGCACATTCCCGTCAATGCCGTGGGCTGCTACGTGCCGGGCGGCAAGTACCCGCTGATCGCATCTGCCCACATGAGCGTGCTCACGGCCAAGGTGGCTGGCGTGCCACGCATCGTCGCCACCGCCCCGCCCTACCAGGGCGCGCCGCACCCGGCCATCGTCGCGGCCATGCACTTCGCCGGCGCCGACCAGATCCTGGTGCTGGGCGGCGTACAGGCCGTGGCCGCCATGGCCATCGGCACGCAAAGCGTCCAGGCGGTGGACATGCTGGTGGGCCCGGGGAACATGTTCGTGGCCGAAGCCAAGCGCCAGCTCTATGGCCGGGTCGGCATCGATCTCTTCGCCGGTCCGACCGAGACCCTGGTGATCGCCGACGACAGCGTGGACGGCGAGATGTGCGCCGTCGACCTGCTGGGCCAGGCCGAGCACGGACCGACATCGCCGGCCGTGTTGCTGACCACCAGCGAGAGGCTGGCACACGACACCCTCGCCGAGGTGGAGCGCCAACTGAAGATCCTGCCCACCGCGGGCATTGCGCGGCAAGCCTGGGCCGAGCATGGTGAAGTCATCGTCTGCGACAGCGACGAAGAGATGCTGGCCGAGGCCGACCGCATCGCCAGCGAACACGTGCAGGTCATGACACGCGACCCGGACTGGTTCCTGCAGCGCATGACGAACTACGGCGCCTTGTTCCTGGGCTCGCGAACCAACGTGAGCTTTGGCGACAAGGTCATCGGTACCAACCACACCCTGCCCACGAACAAGAACGCGCGCTACACCGGCGGCCTGTGGGTGGGCAAGTTCATCAAGACCTGCACCTACCAACGGGTGCTGACCGACGAAGCCAGCGCCTCCATCGGCGCGGTGTGCTCGCGTTTGTGCCACATGGAGAACTTTGCGGGCCATGGCGAGCAGGCCAACCTGCGCGTGCGGCGCTACGGCCAGCGGCCCGACTTGCCCTGGTACCAGCCGGTGGCCGCGGGCGACTGAACAACGCCCACCGGACATGAGCACAGCGCCGGCCCTGCCCCGCACGCCCAGCTTCAGGCTGGATGGCCGGCGTGCGCTGGTCACTGGCGCCGGACGCGGCCTGGGCCTGGCCTGCGCCGCGGCACTGGCCGAGGCGGGTGCCGAGGTGTGGCTGGCGGCGCGCAGCGCAACTGAAGTGCAGGCAGCTGCCGCAGCACTGTGCGAACGCGGCGACCGCGCTCACGGCATGGTGTTGGACGTGACCGACGCGGGAGCCGTTCAGCACGCCGTCGCCGAACACGGCCCATTCCAGGTGTTGGTGAACAACGCGGGTACCAACCGGCCCAAGCCCTTTGAGGACGTCACCGAAGACGATGTGGATGCGCTGCTGGGCTTGAACACCAAGGCGGCGTTCTTCGTCGCCCGTGCGGTGGCCCGCGGCCTGAAGGCGGCAGGCCTGCCGGGCAGCATCGTGCAGATGTCGTCGCAGATGGGTCATGTCGGCGGCGCGAACCGCAGCGTCTACTGCGCCAGCAAACACGCGCTGGAGGGCATGAGCAAGGCCTTGGCCGTCGAGTTGGCGCCCTTTGGCATCCGCGTCAATACGCTTTGTCCGACCTTCATCGACACGCCCCTGACCCATGACTGGCTGACGACACCCGCGTTCCGCGACCATGTGCTGGGCAAGATACCGCTGGGTCGCGTGGGCCGTGTCGAGGACGTGATGGGCGCTGTGCTCTTCCTCGCCAGCGACGCCGCCGCGCTCGTCACCGGTTCAGCCCTGATGGTGGACGGGGGCTGGACGGCGTCATGATGCTGGCCCGCTCGAGCTCTCGCCGTTCCTCCATGCCCGCTAGCAGACACAACGTGACTTCCATCGACGTGGCCCGTCTGGCCGAGGTGTCGCAATCGGCCGTCAGCCGCAGCTTCACGCCCGGTGCCAGCGTCTCGCCCGACACCCGCGCCCGCGTGATGGAAGCGGCCCGCAAGCTGGGCTACCGCCCGAATGCCATCGCCAGCACGCTCAGCTCGCGGCGCAGCCGCATGATCGCCGTGGTGCTGTCGAACCTGCAGAACCAGTTCTATCCGGTGGTCATCGAGACCCTGTCGCAGCGGCTCCAGAAGGACGGCTATCACGTGCTGCTGTTCGTCACCGAGACCGAAGACGCCGACGAACTGCTGGTGGAGCTTCTGCGTTACCAGGTCGACGGCATCGTCATGGCCTCGACCCACCTGTCCTCAGGTCTGGCGCAACAGATTGCCGATGCGCGCATTCCGGTGGTGATGTTCAACCGCACCAGTCAACAAGGACGGATCAGCACGGTCAGCTCCGACAACCAGGGCGGTGGACGGGCGGTGGCGCACTTCCTGGCCGACGGGGGACACCAGCGCGTGGCCTACATCGCCGGAGCCCAGGATTCGTCCACCAACCGCGACCGCGAAGAAGGCTTGCGCGCAGGCCTGGCCGAGCGCGGCCTGCGCGTGGTGGCGCGCGCCGTCGGAAACTATGAATTCGAGCGCGCCGCGGTCGCCACGCAAGAGCTCTTCGGCAGCCTGGTGTCCAGCGCCGAGCGTCCCGACGCCTTGTTCGTCGCCAGCGACCACATGGCCTTTGCCGCCATCGACACCCTTCGCGGCGCCCTGGGCCTTCGCGTGCCCGAGGACGTGTCCGTCGTCGGCTTCGACAACGTGCCCCAGGCCGACTGGGGCGCCTACCGCTTGACCACCGTGGAGCAAAGCGCCGTGCCCATGATCGAAGCCACCGTGCAGATGCTCCTGCAGCAGTTGGAAGACGATGCCGTCACGCGCGACCATGTGGTGGTGCCGGTGCAACTGGTGGTGCGTTCTTCGGCAAGGCTTCCGCAGTGAACACGGCCCTGACCGGCTTCGACGCCGAATTCACCGACCTGGACGACTACATCCGCGTCATCACCGCGCGCATCTGGGAAGGCCGGCAGGTGGATGCCATCCACCGCTACTACGGCGCCGACTGTGCCGTGATCACGCCCGGCGGCACCAGCCAGGGCGTGGACACCGTCGTGCGCGGAACCCTGGAGACCCTGCACCAGTTTCCCGACCGGCGGCTGCTGTGCGAGGACATCGTCATCGCGGGCGATGCGCGGCACGGCTTCCTGTCGTCGCACCGCATTGCCTCGACCATGACGCATCAGGGCGACGGTGCGTTCGGGCCCGCCACGGGCCGATCGGTGCAGGTGCGCACCGTGGCCGACTGCGTGTGCATCGACAACCGCATCGTGCACGAGTGGCTGGTCCGGGACCAGGGCGCCATCGCCTTGCAATTGGGCACCACGCCGCAGGCCCTGGCGCGCCAGTGGCTGGACAGCAAGGGCCGGCCGACGCTGCCCCTGTTGCAGCCGCCGGCACCGGTGCTGGGCGGATTGCCGTGGCAAGACCCGATGCACGACAGCCCAGGCGCCGGGCTGCTGGCCGCCAGCTACCGCGCGCGGTGGTCGGGCGACCTCGCCACGCTGGGGCAGCACGCCGACGAGGCGATCGCCCTGCAACTGCCCAACGGCCAGGCCACGCTGGGTGTCGGTGCGGCAGAGGCTTTCTGGTTCGGCTACACGGCCGCCTTCAACGGTGCTGTGCTGCACATCGACAGCCTGGCCGAACGCATCGATCCGGGCCGCACGCCGCGCGTGGCCATGCGCTGGCGCCTGACGGGCCGGCACACGGGCGGCGGGCGCTTCGGCACGGCCACCCAGCGGCCGATCGAGATCCTGGGCATCACCCATGCCGAGGTCGACCATGCCCGCGGCCGCATCCTGCGCGAGTGGGTGCTGGTCGACGAAGTGGCCTTGTGGATGCAGATCCTGAGTCCTTGAAACCGACCCGATTCCACGACAAGCCATGGCCCGCATCCAGCTGAAGAAGATCGCCAAGCGCTGGGGTGCGTCCACCGCGGTCGAACCGATGTCGCTGGACATCGCCGACGGCGAGTTCCTGGTGCTGCTGGGCCCCAGTGGCTGCGGCAAGACCACCACCATGCGCATGGTGGCGGGCCTGGAAGACCCGAGCGAAGGCGAGGTGTGGATTGGCGAGCGCTGCGTCAACAAGCTCGAGCCCAAGGACCGCGACGTGGCCATGGTGTTCCAGAGCTATGGCCTGTACCCGAACATGACGGTGGCCGAGAACATCGGCTTCCCGCTGAAGATCCGCGGTCTGCCGGCGACGCAGATCGAGCCTGCGGTACACAAGGCGGCACAGCAGGTCGAGCTGATGGACTACCTTCAGCGCCGACCCAAGGAACTCTCGGGCGGACAGCGGCAGCGGGTGGCGCTGGCACGCGCCATCGTGCGGCAGCCGGCGGTGTTCCTGATGGACGAGCCGCTGAGCAACCTGGACGCCAAGCTGCGTGTGACCATGCGCGCGCACATCAAGCACCTGCACCACAGCCTGGGCGTGACCACCATTTACGTCACGCATGACCAGATCGAGGCCATGACGTTGGCCGACCGCGTGGTGGTGATGAGCCGCGCGCGCATCCAGCAGATCGGCACGCCGCAGGACATCTACGAACGCCCGGCCAACCTGTTCGTGGCCGGCTTCATCGGGTCACCGCCGATGAATCTGGTGCCGGGCCGACTGGCCGGTGGCGTGTTCACGGCTCCCGGCGTGCGCATCACCGGCTTCACCGCGCCCGATGTCGACAAGGTCGTGCTGGGTGTGCGGCCCGAAGACCTGAGCGTGCTGGCCAGCCAGGACATGGGCAGCGCCGCGATGGCGGCCGAGGTGTTTGCATTCGAGCTGACGGGCGACGCCACGCTGGTGACCATCAAGCTCGGCGACCTGATGGTCACGGCCAAGGCGGGCAAGGACTACCGCAGCGCCATGGGTGCGCAGGCTGGCTTCATGGTGGACGCTGCACGCTGCCACCTGTTTGACGCCAGCAGCGAACTGCGCGTCGCGCAACATACCGCACAACAGGCCCCGGCATGACCCTGCGCCGCCGCTCCCTGCTGCTGGCCACCGCCGCCGCACCCGCGGGCGCGCACCTGGGTACACGGGCTTCTGGCCTGGCCTGCCCGAACATCGGCGGCACGGGTGAAGTGCACTTGATCGGCAACAGCTTTCCGGCGGTGGCGCACATCGCCGCCATCGCCGAAGGCTGCGCACGCCCGGGCTTCAAGGTGGTGTTCAAGCTCACCCCCCAGGCCAGAGTCGAAACCGAGCAGGCTTTCGGAGCCGAGGGCCGTTCGCCCTTCGACGCGGCGGTGGTGTCCATGGGCGTGTTCTCCAACCTCTACGCGCGCCGCCAGTTGCAGCCGCTGTCTGACCTGGTGCAGACGTTCGGCTCGCGCTACCGGCTGGAAGAGAAGATGCTGGTACGCGTGGACGGCGAGGTCATGGCCATCGCCTTCATGCAGAACACGCAGAACCTCTACTACCGCGCCGACCTGTTCGCCAAGCACCGGCTGGCCGTGCCCGCCGACTACGCTCAGATGGTGCAGGCCGCTGCCGTGCTGCAGCGCCAGGAACCCAGCATCACCTTCCCCATCGCGCAAGGGTTCGCCAAGGGCTTTGACTGCGCCACCGAGTTCACCAACATCCTGGCCGGGCTCGGCGGGCGCTTCTTCCAGCCCGGCGGCGCGCTGCCGGCCTTCAACGGCGCCGACGGCGTGCAGGCCGTCGCCGTCATGCGGTCGCTCATGCCCTACATGACGCCCAATGCGCTGGCCAGCAATTCAGACGACGTCGTCAACCAGTTCCAGCAGGGCAAGGCGGCGATGGGCGTGCTGTGGGCCAGCCGTGCTTCGCGCATGGACGATGCGACGGCATCCAAGGTCGTCGGCCAGATGGCGTTTGCCGCCGCACCGGCCGCGCGCGCAGGTGGGCGCGGTGCGGCGCACCTGTGGTGGGATGCGGTGGTCCTGCCCCGCAACAACCCGCGCCAGCGCGAAGCCACTTTTCATGTGCTGATGGAGGGCTTGAGCGAGGCCGCGGTGAAGACCGGCAACGACCTGGGCATCTGGGTGCGGTCCGTCTACAGCCCCGGGCGCTTTGGCACCGGCGTGGCGCTGTCGCAGAGGGCCGGCGCACCGGTCTGGCCCAGCGAGCCTTTCTTCAGCCTGGCCCATGGCGAGGTGGGCAAGCTGTTGCCCGAAGCGCTTGCCGGTGAGCGTACGCCCCAGGCCGTGCTCGACGCTGCGGCTGCGGCCTACCTGCGATCAGCCACGGAAAAGGGCTTCATCAGGCGCGGGGCCACCGCATGAAGCTGCGCAGCTTTGCCGGCTTCGTCGGGCCATCGGTCTTCCTGATGCTGGCCTTGCTGGCGCTGCCGATGTTGATGACGGTCGTGCTTTCGATGCGCAACTGCGCGCTGGAGATGGAACTCGTCACCGTGCAGCAAACAGGCCCCTTCGGCGCGCACGAGGTGACCACCCAACGCGCCAAGGTCGACGCCAGCGGCCAGGCGGTGCAGACCTGCCAGTGGGTGGGCCTGGAGTACTACCGCAAGGTGCTGGGCCTGGAGAAGCCTGCCGCTGGGGCCGGAGGCAGTGCTGGTGCAGCCGGCGCCGTTCCTTCACCGGCCGGCCAGCCCACGGAGTTCTTCTCGGCGTTGCGCTTCACCCTGCTCTACGTCGCGGCCACCACGCCATTCGTGCTGGGCGGCGGCCTGGCCTTGGCGCTGGCCATGAACCGCGTCACGCAAAGGCTCAAGGCGGTGTTCATTGCGGCTTCGCTGCTGCCCTTCATCATCACGCCCGTGGTCGGCGCGCTGGCCATCAAGTGGCTGTTCCGCGACAACGGGCTGGTGCCGCATGTGCTGGGCGGCATGGGCATCGAGGTGTTCTGGATGGCGCAGGCCTGGTCGGCACAGTTGCTGGTGATCCTTTACGGCATCTGGCACGTGCTGCCCTTTGCCTTCATCGTCTTCTATGCCGGCTTGCAAGGCGTGCCGCAGGACGCCCTGGAAGCCGCCACGATCGACGGCGCGACGAACGGGCAGAAGCTGCGTTACGTGACGCTGCCGCACCTGATGCCACTCGTGGTGTTCGTGCTGATGATGCACCTGATGGACGCCTACCGCGTCTTCGAGCCGGTGATGGTGCTCACGCAAGGCGCCTTCACCACCAGCGTGCAGTACCTGACCTACCACGTGCTGCTGCAGGAGGACAACCCGTACAAGGCCAGCGCTGCATCGGTGCTGACCATCATCGGCATCGCGCTGCTCTTGATCCCGCTGCTGCGCAAGACCTGGCGCGAGCAAAGGCAGGGCCACTGAATGCGCAAGTCACCGCTGGGTCAAACGCTGCTGTACGCCGGCCTGGCGGTGTGGCTGGTGCTCGCCGCGCTGCCCGTGTTGTGGACGGTGGTGATCTCGCTGCGGACCTATGTCGACGCCTTCTCGGCGCCGCTGAAATGGCTGGCCCCCATCACGCTGGAGAACTACCGCGGCCTGTGGATCGACCGCGAGTTCTATCGAAACTTCTACAACACGGCCATCGTCACACTCGGCACGGTGTGCATCTCGCTCACGGTCGGTTGCCTGGCCGGCTACGCCTTGTCGCGGTACCGGGGCAGCCTGGGCTTCTGGCTGCTGATCATCGCGCTGGTGTTCCGCGCACTGCCGCACTCCACCTTGCTGCCCAGCTTCCATGCCCTGTTCGACGCGATGGGCATCCGCAACACCACCATCACCTTGATCTTCGTGCTGGTGGCCATCAACCAACCCTTCACCATCTGGATGCTGCGCAGCTTCTTCGTCAACATTCCGCAAGAGTTGGACGAAGCCGCCATGGTGGACGGCTGCACGCGCTTGCAGGCCTTCAGACGCGTCATCATCCCCGTCATGTGGCCGGGCGTGGTGACCACGGGCCTGTTCAGCTTCCTGCTGGCCTACAACGACTTCATGCTCAGTTCGGCACTGACCAATGCCGACAAGATGACCATGCCGGCGGCCATCGCCGGCGCCATCACGGCCGAAAGCGACGCCTTGCTGATGCAAGGCGTGGCCGGGGCGGTGAGCATCACGATTCCGCTCATCATCCTGGTGGCACTGTTCCAGAAGCAGATCGTTTCCGGCCTGACCCAAGGTGCGGTCAAAGGCTGAACCTTGCAACCGACACCATGATCCTGACTCCCGCAGAGCTGCAACGCCGCCACATCCGTCGCGCGCACTACGTTTCTTGCGACGACGCGTTCATCGATGTCCGCCTGCCCGGCAGCACGCCCAAGGAGAACTACTCCATCGTCGGCCCGGGCGTGACTCAAAACGCCAGTCAGGTCGTGAACCTGCGCGAGCCGCACGGTTTCAACATCGGCGCGGCCGGTCTGGCGCCGGGCATCACCAACAACCTGCACCTGCACTTCACGTCTGAAGTCTTCATTGCCTGCGAAGGCCGCTTCACGCTGCGCTGGGGTGCGGCGGGTGACGAGGGTGAAGCGGTGCTGGAAGAAGGCGACGTGATCTGCATGCCGACGTGGATGTTCCGCGGCTTCTCCAACAGCGGCAGCAGACACGGCTTCCTGATGACCGTGCTGGGCGGCAACGACACCGGCGGCATCATCTGGAGCCCCGATGTGATGCGCCGCGCCCGCGCCACCGGCATGTACCTGGGGCGCGACAACCAGTTGATCGACGTCACCTTGGGTCACGCCCCGCCGAATGAGGAACAGCTGCTGCCCCTGATGCCGGCAGACGAAGTGGCGGCACTGCGTCGCTGGTCGGCCAAGGAGTTGATGACCCGTTGCGTGCGCCCCGCACAGCGGGACTTTCGCGCTGCGACACTGGACACTGCCCTGCCGGGCCATGCCTGGCAAGTCGCACCCGTCATCGGGTGGGGCCTGAGCCAGCACCGGGAACACCGGCCCGCCGTGACCGACCCGCAGGGCTTTTCGTTGGAGTGGCTCAAGGTGCCGGCCGGCCAGCGAAGCGCGCCATTCGCGCTGCAGGAAGCTGCGGTGCTCGTGCATGCCGACGGCCCGCTGGCCGTGGACTTCAACCTCGGCGCCGAGAGCCTTCGGACGCAGCTGGGCGCATGGGACACGCTGTCGATGCCGGCCGGCAGTCGGCGTCAGTTCGTCAACACCGGCCATGAAGATGCCCACGCCTTGCTGGTGGTGGCGGGTGATGCCTACAAGACGCCGCACTTCGACGCTGCCGTGCACGCGGCTGCAGCACGCGCTGACGTAACCCTGGACGCTGGCGGCCGGCTCGCGCGGCTGAGCCTGCTGCCGCCCGCGATGACCGTTTGAACGCCCGTCCGCTCCTGGCCTTGCCCGGCACCCTGCTGGACGGGAGCAGCCTGGCCGCGGTGCTGCATGGCGTTGATGCACACACCCTGATCCTGGGTGAAGCCGCTTCGCTGGACGATGAGGTGGACCGACTGGCCACCTACGCACCTGGATCTGCCGTGTGGCTGGGCCATTCACTGGGTGGCATCGTGGCCTTGCACCTGGCGATGCGCCATCCAGCCAAGGTGGCCGCGCTGGTGCTTCTGGCAGCCAATGCCCGTGACGGGCGCGACAGCAGCCAGGCCCGGCGTGATGCGCAATGGGCGTTGGCCAGCCAGCAAGGCCTGCATGCCCTCGCGCACAGCAAGCTCGCTCCGGGCTACGGCTTGGCTGAGAACGACACGGTGCTGGCGTCCTTGGTGGCGCAGGCCGAAGCCGTCGGCCTGCCGCGCTTTGCGCACCAGTTGACCTACGCTCGGCAACGCCCAGGCCTGCTGGCGCCGCGACGGCAGCTGCGCGTACCCGTGCTGTGTCTGAGCGGCGAACACGACCGCTTGTGTCCACCCACGCAAAGTGACCAGATCATGACGCTGGTGGAGCCACCCCACCCCGCGGTGCACCGCTGCCTGGGCGGCGCCGGCCACTTGTTCCCCATGCAGCAGCCCGCCCTGGCCGCTGTCCACCTGAACGCATTTCTGCACCGCTTGAAGGATCACTGCCCATGAAGTCCAACCGACTGCTGGACCTGTTCCGTGCCGGCCAATCTGCCGTGGCAGGCTGGATGAGCATCGACTCAGCCTTTGCGGCCGAGCTGGTGGGCGCCAGTGGTTTTGACGCTGTCGTCATCGACTGCCAGCACGGCATGTCCGGCCACGCCCAGATGCTGGCCATGTTGCAGGCGTTGTCGCACACCCCCGCGGTGCCTTTGGTGCGGGTCAGCCAGAACAGCCTGGGCGAGATCAACCGCGCACTGGATGCGGGCGCGTATGGCGTCATTTGTCCGCTGGTGAACTCGGTGGCCGACGCCGTCGCGTTTGGCCGGGCCTGCCGCTACCCGCTGGACGGTTTCGAGGGGGACCGCTCGTTCGGCCCCGCACGGGGGCTGCTGGTGGGCGGCGCCGACTACCCGCAGCACGCCAACACCGAGATGCTGGCGCTGGCGATGATCGAAACCCAGGCCGGGCTGGACGCGGTCGAGGCCATCGCTTCCGTGCCGCAGATCGACGGTCTCTTCATCGGCCCCAGTGACTTGGGCATCGCACTGGGTCTGGGCCCGGGCGCGGCCTACACCCATCCCACCTTGGCCGCGGCCATCGCCCGCATCCAACACGCCTGCACGGCGGCGGGAAAGGTCGCCGGCATCTGGTGCGGCAGCGCCGAAATGGCCCGCGACATGCTGGCGCAAGGGCTGCAGCTGGTGGTACCCGGGCACGACGCTCTCTGGTTGAAGGCCGAGATCGCGCGCCGGCTGGCGGTCGTGCGCAGCCCTCGACTGGAGTCGGGCCTGGCGACCCCTTAGCGCAGCGGCCCCAGGCGCACGTTCAGCATGGGCACCTCGTGGTCCGCGCGGTTCCAGCACAGCGCATCCACTCGACGCCGATCATGCGGCCGCCAGTTCGTGGAACAGCCGCCGGTACTGCCCGAACGACCAGCACGCTTCGCCGACGACTCGATCATGCTCGGCCGGCGCGAGCGGTGCGTCCGCCAGGACCTGGCGCGCCTGCTCGCGCAGTTGCACCACTCGCTCGGGGCTGCCGAAGTCGTGGAACGCGGCCCCTTGTCCGGGGTAGCAGCGCTCGACGACACGGCGCAGGATCTGGCCGCCGTGCAGGTCGCCCAGGTAGCGCGTGTAGACATGGGCCAGCAGGGCCGGGTCGCCACGACTCCCAAGCGACTGCAGGCGTGCGACATAGGTCGCAGTCGCCGGCATCGGAGCCGCCGGAGTGGGCCCGCCGTGCAGGTCCGCGCGCAACGCCGGAGCACGCTCGAGCGCCACAAGGTCGAGGCCGCTCAACCACGATGCATTCGCCTGGGACCGCAGCGCGGTCTCCAGCGCGTCGCACAGCGGCAGCAACTCGGCCAGCAAGGCCCGGTGGCCCGCCAGCGGCAGCCGGCCTTTCAGGAGTGCCTGCATGAGGCCGGTCGCTTCAGCCTCGCGATGCAACTCGTGCGTGGCTTCGCGCAGTCGATGCGTCAGCGGGGTCATGGCTTGGCAGCTCGGAAGCGTTGCGCCTAGGATACCTGTCGACTTTCAAGGCTGTGTCGAAGCCTGACAACGCTCGGCCGACGGCAGCGGAGCAAAGGTGCACCGTCTTGCCTTTTGTCAAGCCGCGTTGGCGAGACAGCCGCCATCGTTGCGACATGATGCAGACCGTGCCCACCGACGCCGCGCTTGCGGAGTGCGCGAGCGAACCCATCCACCTGCTCGGACGTATCCAGTCGTTCGGCGTCCTGATCGCGTTCGACGACCGGCGGCGAATCGTCGCGGCCTCGGACACCACGCGGCACTGGTGCGGGCGCGAGGCCCTTTCGCTGCTGGACTCTCGGGCCGATGCGGTGCTTCCGGCGAGCGCTGTCGCAGCCGCCATCGCGCATGCCAAGGTGGCCGCCGCGACGGGGCAGGCGCAGAACCTCCACCACGTCGCCTGGCCCGGACGCGCCGGCGGCGCCGACGTGAGCGTGCACGCCAGCGGAGGGCTCGTTGTCGTCGAGGCCGAACCCGCGGGCGCTTCGCCGCCTGGGGCGACGCTCGCGGTCGAGCGCTGCGCGCGCGATCTCGCCGGCCACCACGATGTCGACGGACTGGCGCGCTCGGCGACCACCGCCGTCGCCAGCCTGACGGGCTACGACCGGGTGATGGTCTACCGCTTCTCGGCGGACGGCAGCGGCACCGTGATTGCCGAGCACAGGGCGCGGGGACAGCCTTCGTATCTCGGGCTGCGCTATCCGGCCAGCGACATCCCTCCGCAGGCGCGGGCGCTGTACCTGCGCAATCCCATCCGGGTCATTGCGGATGCCCACGACGACGGCGTACCGGTGTTGACGCGCGGCAGCGCCCCTCTGGACCTCTCGCTGGCCACGCTGCGCAGCGTCTCGCCGGTGCATCTGGAGTACCTGCGCAACATGGGCACCGCGGCTTCGATGTCGATCTCGCTGATCGTCGATGGCGCCCTCTGGGGGCTGATCGCCTGCCACCACCGCCGGCCAGTGCGCCCTTCGCTCGCATGCCGGGCGATGGCCGAGTCGCTCGGGCGTCTGTTCAGCCTGGCGCTGTCGCGGGCCGATCGGCAGCCGCTCGAGCGCGACATCCACGGCCTGCTGCTGTCGACGCACGGCGTCGATCCCCTGGTCGACGCCGGGCACGACCCGGCTGGCCACGACTCGGCCTGCGTGTCGATCGGCCGCATGATGGCCCTCACGGGCGTCGTGACGCAGATCGAAGGTCAGGTCCGAAGCTGGGGGCGAGCGCCCACGGAAGCGCAAACCGGAGAGATCCTGACCGCACTGGCAGGAACCTCCCCTCGTCCCGTGACCGCCGTGGAGTCACTGGACGGCCTGCGGGCCGACCTCGGCCGGCTCACGCCCGCCGTGGCCGGGCTGCTGGCGCTGTCGCTCGGCGGCCAGGGCCGCGACTGGGTGCTGCTGCTGCGCGACGAGGTCGAACGCCACGTCCGCTGGGCCGGTGAGCCGGGGAAGGCACTGCAACGACGGCCCGACGGGCGGCTGTCGCCCCGGTCCAGCTTCGCGACCTGGTTGGCGTCAGTGAAGGGGCATTGCGAACCTTGGACCGTGGCCGAGCAGGAGCTGGCCAACGTGGTTCGCACCCGGCTGATCGAGGTGCTGGCGGGCCGCCGCGAGCAACGGGTGATCGAAAGCACGCGCCAGGCAGCGCGTCAGCAGGCGCTTCTGGTCCGCGAGCTGAACCACCGCGTCCGCAACATGCTCGGGTTGATCAAGGGGCTGGTTCAGCAGACCGCCCGCAACGCGTCGTCGGTGGAGGACCTGACGGCCCGCCTGCACGACCGCGTGCACGCTCTGGCGCGCGCCTACACGCAGGTCGAGAAGGCCAACTGGCAGCCGACCTCGCTGTCAGCGCTGCTGCAGGAGGAAACCGGCGCCTTCGGCGAACCGGGGCAACTCGACGTCGAGGGCAGCCCGGTGCTGCTGGAGCCGCAGGCCTACCTGTCGTTCGCGATGGTCATCCACGAGCTGGCAACCAACGCTCGCAAGTACGGGGCGCTGTCGGTGCCGCAAGGGCGCGTCTGGATCTCGTGGAGCCTTTCGGCAGACGGCGGTCTGCAGGTCGACTGGCGCGAGACCGGGGGCCCGGCGGTCACGGCGCCCGAGCGCAAGGGCTTCGGCACGCGCGTGATCCGGCAGGGGCTGGAGCACCAGTTGCACGGCCACGCGACCATCGACTTCGAGCCCTCCGGCGTGCACGTGCGCCTGTGGACGCCGCGCGGCTTCGTGCCGCAACCCGGGAAGCCCGCCACGCGCAGGCCGCACGCCCCCCGCATCGACCCGCCCGCCGCCGAGCTGCATGCAGCACCGATGCCCGATACGGCGCTCGTGGTCGAGGACGATCTCGTGATCGCGCTTCTGGCGGAGAGCATGCTCCAGCAGCTGGGCTGCAGCCACGTCATCACCGTGGGCACCGCCGACGACGCATTGCGGCAGCTGCGCCAGCAGTCGATCGGGCTGGTGCTGCTCGACGTGAACTTGGGCGACCACAGCAGCGAGCCGGTGGCGCAACGCCTGATCGAACTCGGTATCCCGACCATCGTCACCACCGGCTATTCCGACACCGACAGCGTGCCTGAACCCTTGCGACGGCTACGCAGGCTGTGCAAGCCCTACACGAAGACCGAGCTGGCCCTCCTGATCCCGCGCGTGATGGCCGGCGCGCCGGTGCCGGCCTCCTAGGTTGGAGGTTCACCCGGTGACGGCGGCTTTCTGCTCCCGAAAGACTCCCAAAGGGCGCGGTTCAAGCGCCGGACGCGATCAAGGCCGCCAGACGAACGGGAACCTGCACTGCGCCCAGAAGCCCTCGGGCACGTAGTCGCCCTGCACGCCGTAGCGTGCCGGCCATTCGCGCGGGCTTTGCACCGCCGTGCCGAAGAGGTGGTCGATGAACGCGAAGTGCGCCGCGTAGTTGCGGTCGATCGCCTCGGTGTCCTGGCTGTGGTGCCAGTGGTGGAAGTTGGGCGTGACGATCAGGTAGCGCAGCGGTCCGAGGCGCACGTTCACGTTGGCATGGTTGAACACGGCCTGGAAGCCGACGACGATGATGTAGGCGTCGATCACTTCCTTCGAGAACCCCAGCACGAAGATCGGCGCCAGCACCAGCGTGCGCGTGAGGATGATCTCCAGCACGTGCTGGCGCGAGCCGGCGATCCAGTCCATGTGCTTGGCACTGTGGTGCACGGCGTGCAGCCGCCACAGCATCGGCACCTCGTGGTAGGCACGGTGCGTGGCGTACTGCACCAGGTCGGCCACCAGGATGATGAGGAACAGCGCCACCCAGAAGTTCAGCCCGCGCACCCAGTCCTGCACCGCACCGTGAACAGCCCAGCCGAACAGCCGGTGCACGAGCAGGTTCACCGCCAGCAGCATGAAGCCGATCAGCAGGTGGTTGACGATGAAGTGCTGGAAATCCGTCTGCCAGGCCGGGCGGAACACCGGCTGGTCCTTGCGCAGCGGGAACAGCTTCTCGATGAAGATGAAGATCAGCGTGCTGCCCAGCAGGTCGAGGATGAACCAGTCCAGGCCGATGTAGGGCGTGCCGTCGGGAAAGTCGTTCACCGGCACCTTGTGGCCGCCCAGCGCCACGCTCAAGGCCACCAGCACGAAGGCCGCGGTGGACAGCCAGCGCCGACGCCCGGTGACGATGTTGAACAGCGCCACCGCGCCGGCCACCACGAGTGCCGCGTACAGCACCTTGCGCAGCAGGTCGACGTCGTAGCTCTTGCGCAGCTGCGGCGTCGTCAGGTACTCCGGAAAGTGGAAGGCCAGCACCCCCAGGAAGCACAGGATGGCCAGCGAAAGCGCCACGACGCCGGAGACCAGGCCCTTGCCGGTCCGCAGTTCGCCGTGGGAGGTGGAGAGTTGATTGAGCTTGTCGAGCATGGTGCCAGTCTAGCGGGCCGGATTCCTAGAATCGCCACGATGCCTGCCCTTGCTTTTGCTGTTGCCGCCGCCTATCGCTTTGTCGACCTGCCCGAGGCCGCTGCGCTGCGCGAGCGGTGGCTGGCCAGCGCCGGCGCGGCAGGGCTGAAGGGCACGCTGCTGGTGGCTCCGGAGGGCCTCAACTTCACGCTGGCCGGCACGCCCGCGGCGCTGGAGGACTGGCTCGCCGCGCTGCAAGCCGATCCGCGGCTGGCGGGCCTGGACATCAAGCGCCATGCCCACGACCGCCTGCCCTTCCAGCGTCTGCGCGTGAAGCTGAAGGACGAGATCATCCGCATGAACCAGCCCGTGGTGCGCCCGCAGGCCGCGCGCGCCCCGGCCGTGGACGCCGCCACGCTGCAGCGCTGGCTCGCCCAGGGCCGGCGCGACGACGCCGGCCGCGAGGTGGTGCTGCTGGACACACGCAACGGCTTCGAGGTCGATGCCGGTGCCTTTGAAGGGGCGCTCGACTGGCGACTGGCGAAGTTCAGCGACTTCCCGGCCGCGCTCGAACAGCACCGCGAGTCGCTGCGGGGCAAGACCGTGGTCAGCTACTGCACGGGCGGCATCCGCTGCGAGAAGGCAGCGCTCTGGATGCAACGCGCCGGAATCGACAACGTGCTGCAACTCGAAGGCGGCATCCTGCGCTACTTCGAGGCCACCCGCGATGCGCCTCACTGGCGTGGCGACTGCTTCGTGTTCGACGAGCGAGAGCGCCTCGGCCCCGACCGACAGGCGGCACCGACAATGGCCGCATGACCCTGCCCTCGGCCGACGCCCACGCGCCCTCCCCCGCCTTGATTCCAACGGCCGGCCCGGCGTTCTCGACGCTGCCGCTGGCGCCCCACGTGCTCGCCAACCTGCAGCGCCTGGGCTACGAGGCGATGACGCCGATCCAGGCGGCGAGCCTGCCGCTGGCGCTGGCCGGCAAGGACCTGATCGCCCAGGCCAAGACCGGCAGCGGCAAGACTGCGGCCTTTGCGCTGGCACTGCTGGCGCGGCTGAACCCGCGGCACTTCGGGGTGCAGTCGCTGGTGCTGTGTCCCACGCGCGAGCTGGCGGACCAGGTGGCGCAGGAGGTGCGGCGCCTGGCGCGGGCCGAGGACAACATCAAGCTCGTCACGCTGTGCGGCGGCGTGCCGTTGCGGGGCCAGACGGCCAGCCTGGCCCACGGCGCGCATGTCGTCGTGGGCACGCCGGGACGGGTGCTCGACCACCTGAATCGCGGGTCGTTGCTGCTGGAGGCCTTGAACACCCTGGTGCTCGACGAGGCCGATCGCATGCTCGAGATGGGCTTTGCCGACGAGATCGGCGCCATCGCGCAGCAGTGCCCGCCGCCGGGCAAGCGCCAGACGCTGCTGTTCTCGGCCACCTACCCCGAAGGCGTGGCGCAGCTGGCGGCGCGCTACCTGCGCGAGCCGGTGGAGGTGAAGCTGGCCGAGCGCCACGCGCCGGGCCTGATCCACGAGCGCTGCTACGAGGTGGCCGAGGCCGAACGGCTGCACGCCGTGGGCCTGCTGCTGAACCACTTCCGCCCCGAGAGCACGCTGGCCTTCTGCAACACCAAGCAGCAATGCCATGACCTCGTGGCCGTGCTGCAGGCGCAGGGCCTGGTGGCGATGGAGCTGCATGGCGACCT
>JAJTGU010000011.1 GCA_021297985.1 Rubrivivax sp. | reverse complement strand
CGGGCGTGGGGATGAACCGTAGTCGTGTCGCTTGCCGCGCCTTCGTAGTACGCGTTCCCCACGGGCGTGGGGATGATCCGTTCCCCGACCCGATGACGCCGCCACCCGACGCGCGTTCCCCACGGGCGTGGGGATGAACCGCGTTCCCGGCCACCGCTGACGCAGCGCAGTGGGCGTTCCCCACGGGCGTGGGGATGAACCGTGCCACCAGTGGCGCCCGGTCAGTTCCATGTTGCGTTCCCCACGGGCGTGGGAATGAACCGATCCGGCAGCACTGCGGCCTGACGCATGAGGAGCGTTCCCCACGGGCGTGGGGATGAACCGCACACCGGGGGCAAAACTCGGCATTGCGCCGAGGCGTTCCCCACGGGCGTGGGGATGAACCGTTCGGCGGCGGCTCTGAATGCGACTTCGGCAAGCGTTCCCCACGGGCGTGGGGATGAACCGCACGCGCAGCCGGCGTCGGTGGTCAAGATCGGGCGTTCCCCACGGGCGTGGGGACGAACCGAACATCGAGGTGTTCCGCACGGACCAGACCACACGTTCCCCACTGGCGTGGGGATGAACCGCTCAGCCACATCACCTCGGCGCTGCGGCAGGGGCGTTCCCCAGGGACGTAGGGATGGACCGGTGGGAATCCATGGCGAAACGCGCTCCTCACTCAAGCCCTGTCCCCGCGAGCGGGGACAGGGTCGCCCCAGCGATCGTCTAGATCCGATTCGAAGCCGATAGAGGTGCCGCGCTTTCAGCCGCGCCGCCACTCGTCCCGCGGGCCCAGGCCTTCGGGCGGCCTGGCCAGGGCGGCACGGGTCGCGTTGTCGCCCGCCAGTTGCGCCCACCACCAGGCGCTGCTGGTCGCTTCGATCAGGGCGCGGTGCCGGGCCTGCGGCTCCAGCGCAGCGGCCGGGCGCTGCATGGCGCGCGACATGGCTCCGCCGCCAGGGCGGGCGATGTCCTGGCCACCAAAGCTCATGTGGTCGGCCCCGTCCAGCCAGAGTTCGGCCTTGTCGCCCGCCGGCAAGGCGTCGTAGACGGCTCGGCGCCAGGCGCCCTGGCCGTCGCGCTCGGCGGCGCCTCCCGGACCTCGGGCGAATGGGTCGCCGTCCAGGCTGCCGGTCAGGCACAAGACCGGACGCCGGATGCCGCCGAATGCACGGGCGGGGTCTGAACGCCGTTCGTGGCCCGGCGACGGGCTGAACGCGGCAAAGGCCCGCGGACGGGGGTCGGCCAGGCTGTCGAGCGCACCGCCGCGGCCGAAGGCCTGGCCGGCGATCGCCAGCGTGGTGTGGGCCCCGAACGAATGGCCGGCCAGGCCGATCGCGTCGAGGTTCAGGCGGGCCAGGTCCGGCTCGCCGCTGCGCTGGCGACGGGCCAGTTCGTCGAGCACGAAGCGCACGTCCGTGGCGCGGGCCATCAACTGCTGGCCGCTGGCGGCCTGGCGCAGTTCACGCAGGCCGGAGCGCAAGGTGTCGCGGTCGCTGCCGGGGTGCTGCAGGTGCAGTGTCGCGATTCCCAGCCGCGCCCAGGCCTGGGCCCACTGGGTGCCGGCGTCGACGCTGCCGCCCAGGCCGTGGCTGAACAGCACCAGCGGCACGCGGCCCTCGCTCGCGGGCAGCCGCAGCCGCAGGGGCAGCTCGCGCTGGCGCGAAGTGTCGGTCCAGGCCAGGTCCCGCACCGGACCGACGCCGGCACCGCCGACTTGGCCCCACGCCACGGCCGGCCCCAGCGTGCCGGTGGCGGCCAGACCCAGCAGCAGTTGACGTCGTCGCATCGTGTGTCCTGGGTTCATGGGCAAGGCCGTGGGCAAGGTGGCGGCTCAGCCGTCGAAGAATTCGCCCTCGGCTGCCACCGCGGGCAGTGGTCGCGCGGCCTCGGCCCGCCGGAGTTCGACGCGCCGGATCTTGCCGCTGATGGTCTTGGGCAGGTCCATGAACTCGATTCTGCGGATGCGCTTGTAAGGCGCGAGTTTCTGGCGTGTGAAGTTGAAGATCGACGCCGCCGTTGCCGCGTCGGCGGCATGACCGGCCGCGAGCACGACGCAGGCCTTGGGCACCGCCAGGCGCAGTGCATCGGGACTCGGGACGACGGCGGCCTCGGCGACGGCCGGGTGCTCGATCAGCACGCTTTCCAGCTCGAAGGGGCTGATCCGGTAGTCGCTGGCCTTGAACACGTCGTCGGCCCGGCCGACATAGGTGATGTAACCCTCGGCGTCGCGCCGCGCCACGTCGCCGGTGCGGTAGTGACCGCCACGCATCACCTCGGTGGTCTTTTCGGCCGAATCGGCATAGCCCACCATCAGCCCCATCGGCCGGCCGAGCACCGGGTCGTCGAGCACGAGGCAGATCTCGCCCTCGTCGGCCTCGTGGTCCTCGGCATCGAGCAGCACGACGCGGTGGCCCGGCAGCGGCCGACCCATGGACCCGTACTTCAACGGCTGGCCGGGTGGGTTGCCGATCTGCGCCGTCGTTTCGGTCTGGCCGAAGCCGTCGCGGATGGTCACGCCCCAGGCCGTGCGCACCTTCTCGATGACCTCGGGGTTCAGCGGCTCGCCGGCCGACAACGCCTCGCGCAGGCGCACCGGCCAGGCGCCCAGGTCGTGCTGGATCAACAGCCGCCAGACCGTCGGTGGCGCGCACAGCGTGTCGATCTTCTTCTCGGCCAGGATCTGCATCGCGCGCCGGGCGTCGAAGCGGTCGATGTTGAAGACGAAGACGCAGGCCCCGGCGTTCCAGGGCGCGAAGAAGCTGCTCCAGGCGTGTTTGCCCCAGCCGGGGCTGGAGATGTTCCAGTGGATGTCGCCCGGCTGCAGGCCGGTCCAGAACATCGTGCTCAGGTGGCCGACCGGGTAGCTCTGGTGGCTGTGTTCGACGAGCTTGGGCTTGCTGGTCGTGCCGCTGGTGAAATACAGCAGCAGCGGCTCGTCGACCCGCGTGGCTTGTGCCGGCACGAAGGCTGCGTCGGCCGCCCGGCTGGTGTCGAAGTCGTGCCAGCCGACGGGGGGTGCAGCGCCGCAGTCGATGGCGATCTTCAACAGCGGCCCGGGCGCGTGCACCTCCAGTCCGTCGAAGCGCGTGGCGTTGCCGGCGGCGGTGACGACGGCGCGCACGCGGCCACGGTCGAGGCGATCGATCAGGTCGTCGCGCGCGAGCAGCGGCGTGGCCGGGATCAGCACCGCGCCGAGCTTGATGCAGGCGAGCATGGTCTCCCACAGCGGCACCTCGTTGCCGAGCATCAGCAGCACGCGCTCGCCACGCTGCACGCCCAGGGCGCGCAGCCAGTTCGCGACCTGATCGCTGCGTCGCGTGAGGTCGGCAAAGGTCAGCCGCTGCTCGCCGCCCCCATCGGCCACGATCCACAGGGCCGGCGCGTCGGGATGTTCGCGCGCCAGCGCATCGAAGTGGTCCAGCGCCCAGTTGAAGTGGGTCATCCGCGGCCAGCGGAAGTCGGCACAGGCACGGTCACGGTTCAGGCGTTGCGCGAGCAGGAGGTCGCGCGCGGCGCGAAAGGCGCCGGCATCGAGCAGAGCAGTCATGGCTTGTGTGACGCCTGTCTCGGGCGCCGATCTGCAGTGGAAGAACAAAACCGCTGTTGTAAGCCTGGTGTCCGTTCCGAGTCAGCTTCTGTTTGATTCACGTCAGTACGCGGTCAGAGCCCTTACGCACACTGGGGTTGTCGGTGCCGGCGCGGCGGTCGCCTCGGTTCGAACGGTCAACAAGCGGAGACAAGATCATGGACGACAACTTGGTGCGGCAGGTCACGGCACACCCCAGCTATCAGGCGCTGAAGTCGCGCCGGAACGCGCTGGGACTGTGGCTCACGGTGGCCATGCTGGTGGTGTTCTACGGCTTCATCCTGTTGGTGGCTTTCAACAAGCCGCTGCTCGCGACGCGCATCGGCGAGGGTGTCACCACGCTGGGCATGCCCATCGGGCTGGCGGTGATCGTGTTCACGGTCGTCATCACGGTCTTTTATGTGCGCCGTGCCAACAGCGACTTCGACCGCCTGGCCGCTGAAGTCCAGGCCAGCGTCGCCAAGAAGGGAGGCCGGTCATGAGCCGCAGCATCCTCGGGGTCCGCACCCCCTTGCTGGCCACCGCCGCGATCGCGGCCCTGGCGGCTGCGCTGGCTTCGGGCGTGGCCTACGCCGCCGGCGCCGACCTCGGCCAGGCCACCCAGCAGGCCACCAACTGGACGGCCATCGGCATGTTCGGCATCTTCGTGGCCTTCACGCTGTGGATCACGAAGTGGGCCGCCGCCAAGACCAAGAGCGCGGCCGATTTCTACACCGGCGGCGGTGGCATCACCGGCTTCCAGAACGGCCTGGCGATCGCCGGCGACTACATGTCGGCGGCCTCTTTCCTGGGCATCTCGGCTGCGGTCATGGTCTCGGGTTTCGACGGCCTGATCTTCTCGATCGGCTTTCTCGTCGGCTGGCCCATCGTGACCTTCCTGCTCGCCGAGCGGCTGCGCAACCTGGGCAAGTTCACCTTCGCCGACGTTGCGGCCTTCCGCTTCGAGCAGACACCGATCCGGCTGTTCGCGGCTTCGGGCACGCTGGTCGTCGTCGCGTTCTACCTGATCGCGCAGATGGTCGGCGCCGGGCAGCTCATCAAGCTGCTGTTCGGCCTGGAGTACTGGATGGCGGTCATCATCGTCGGTGGCCTGATGATGGTCTACGTGCTGTTCGGCGGCATGACGGCCACGACCTGGGTGCAGATCATCAAGGCCGTGATGCTGCTGGCCGGTGCGACCTTCATGGCGTTCATGGTGCTGTGGCAGTTCGGCTTCAGCCCGGAGGCGATGTTCGCCAAGGCGGTCGAGATCAAGACCGGCCTGGCCACCACCGCCGGCAAGAGCCCTGAAGAGGCGGCCAAGCAGGGCTTCTCGATCATGGGCCCGGGCGGCTTCGTCAAGGACCCGATCTCGGCGATCAGCTTCGGCATGGCGCTGATGTTCGGCACCGCCGGCCTGCCGCACATCCTGATGCGCTTCTTCACCGTGCCCAACGCCCGCGAGGCGCGCAAGTCGGTGGCCTGGGCCACGGGCTGGATCGGCTACTTCTACATCCTGACCTTCATCATCGGCTTCGGTGCCATCGCCTTCGTGCTGACCAACCCTGGCTTCCTGGACGCCAAGGGCGGCCTGATCGGGGGCAACAACATGGCGGCGGTCCACCTGGCCAATGCGGTGGGTGGCAACGTGTTCATGGGCTTCATCTCGGCGGTGGCGTTCGCGACCATCCTGGCGGTGGTGGCCGGCCTCACGCTGTCGGGTGCCTCGGCCGTGTCGCACGACCTCTACGGCACCGTCATCAAGAAGGGCAAGGCCGACGGCGCGAGCGAGCTGAAGGTCTCGCGCATCACGACGCTGTGCCTGGGCGTCATCGCGGTCGGACTCGGCATCGCGTTCGAGAAGCAGAACATCGCCTTCATGGTCAGCTTGGCCTTTGCGATCGCGGCGTCGGCCAACTTCCCGGTGCTCATCATGAGCGTGCTGTGGAAGGGCTGCACGACTCGCGGCGCCGTGATCGGCGGCTTCTTCGGCCTGGTCAGCTCGGTGGCGCTGACGGTCGTGTCGCCTGCGGTCTGGGAGGTCACGCTCGGCAACGCCAAGGGCTCGGCGCTGTTCCCGTACGCCAGCCCGGCGCTGTTCTCGATGACCCTGGCCTTCTTCTCGATCTGGTTGTTCAGCGTGCTGGACAACAGCAAGCGCGCGTCGCAGGACCGGGCCGGCTTCCTGGCCCAGCAGGTGCGGTCCGAGACCGGCATCGGGGCTGCGGGTGCCTCCGGCCACTGAGCCCGCTGCGACCCCCGCGGAGACCGGGCGCGAGCCTCCCCGCGGAGCTCAGCGCGAGTTGCTGAGCCTGGTCACCGCGCGGGTCGGCGACACGCCGCTGCGCAAGCCCGTCTTCGTCGAAGGCGGGCTTGACCTCGTCAGCGTCTGCCGCGAGATGCAGGCGCGTGGCGCCAGCCACGCCCTGGTGCGCGACACCGGCCCCGACGGCCACGAGCGCCTGGGCATGTTCACGAACACCGACCTGCGCGACGCGCTGCTGCGCGAGCAGGCACCGGGCGCGCTGGCGGTGCGCGAAGTGGCGCGCTTCGACCTGGTGTGCGTGACGCCTGAATCCGACGTCTTCGAGGCACTGTGGTTGATGACGAGGCACCGGGTCCACCGCCTTGTCGTACGTGCCAGCGACGCCGCCGACGCTCCGGTGCTCGGCGTGCTCGGGCAGCTGGACCTGGTGAGCTTCGTCGCCCGCCATTCGCACATCGTCGCCTTGCAGATCGACGAGGCGCAGACACCGGCCGACCTGAGGGCGGCGTCGACCCAGGTCGACGAGGCCGTGGCGACGCTGCACGACAGCGGCATCCGCATCGAGCGCATCGCCCGGCTCGTCAGCGAGCTGAACACACGGCTGATGCGGCGGCTGTGGACGCTGATCGTGCCCGCCGAGGTGCTGGCCAACACCTGCCTGATCGCGATGGGCAGCGAGGGCCGCGGCGAGCAGTTGATCAAGACCGACCAGGACAACGCGCTGCTGGTCCGCGACGGCTTCGAAGGGCCAGGACTGGACCGACTGACCGAGCGCTTCAACGACGAACTGGTGATGATGGGCTGGCCCGCGTGTCCTGGAGACATCATGGCCCGCAACCCGCTCTGGCGCCAGCCGCTCGCGGCCTTCTGCGACACGCTTTCCGGCTGGGCGAGCTTTGGCACCGGCGCGCAGGCGGCGGGCGGCGATGGGGCGATGCGGCTGGCGATCTTCTGCGACGCCGCGGTGGTGGCGGGCGACGCCACGCTGCTGACGCAGGCGCGCGCCCACCTGGCGCGGCTGACGACCGACAGCGACGCCTTCCTGGCGCGGTTCGCGGCAGCTGCCGATCAGTTCCCGGAGCCCGGCAACTGGTTCACGCGGCTGACCCACATGGCGCGCGACGAACAGCCGCTGGACCTGAAGAAGCTGGGAACCTTCCCCATCGTGCACGGCGTGCGCTCGCTGGCCCTGGCCCACGGCGTGGCCGCCACGGGCACGCTGGCGCGCATCGATGCGCTGGCCCGTGCCGACCGGCTCGACCCGACGATGGCGCTCGACCTGGGCCAGGCCTTGCACCACCTGATGGGCGTGCGCCTGACGCACCAGCTGGCGCAGCGCCGCGACGGCAAGGCCGCCAGCAACGAGGTCCGGCCGTCGGCGCTCTCGACGCTGGAACGGGAGACGCTGCACGACGCGCTGGGCATCGTGCGCCGCTTCCGTGCACTGCTGCGCCAGCGCTTCCGCCTCGACAGCCTGTAGCGACGCTCGCCCGCAAGAAAAACGACAACAACGATGAGCAGGAGACACCGATGGACAAGTCCGAACCGATGCTGCGGCCACGCCTGCTGGCCCTGTTTGCGCTCGGGCTGGTGCTGCTGAACCTGCCGCTGGTCGGTCTGTGGTGGTGGGTCGGCCCGGGTTGGGGGCCGGCGCTTGGCGTGTTTGCGGTCTGGGCCGGCGTGATCGGGCTGCTGGCCGCACTGCTGGAGCGGGGCGACGGGTGAGCCTGACCCCGGCTCCCCTGTTGGCACTGGCGTCCGCTCCGGCGCTGGCCAGCCTGCCGGCCGCGCTGGTGCTGGGCGCCGCGATGGCCTGGCTGCTGCTGCTGTTTGCCGTTGCGGCCTGGGCCGACCGCCGTGCGGCACAGGGCCGCAGCGTGGTTGCCAATGCCTGGGTCTATGCGTTGTCGATGGGCGTCTACTGCACGGCCTGGACCTACTTCGGCAGCGTCGGCCGGGCCGCGACCAGCGGTCTGGGTTTCCTGCCGATCTACCTGGGCCCGACGCTGGCCATGGTGCTGGCCTGGCTGGTGCTGCGCAAGATGGTGCGCATCGCGCGGACCTTGCGCATCACGTCGATCGCCGACTTCATCGCCAGCCGCCACGGCCGCAGTCGCACGCTGGCCGGGGCGGTGACGCTGCTCGCACTGGTCGGCGTTCTGCCGTACCTGGCGCTGCAACTCAAGGCGGTGGCCAGTGCGTTGGCGGTGCTGACCGGCACCCCTGTGCACAGCGCGGCGGTGGGCGCTGGTGTCGTCGACGCGACGCTGCTGATTGCGCTCGTGCTGGCCGGTTTTGCGATGGCCTTCGGCACGCGCCATCTGGACACCACCGAGCGGCACGAAGGCCTGGTCGCGGCGATCGCGTTCGAGTCCGTGGTCAAGCTGCTGGCCTTTGTCGCGGTCGGCGTGTTCGTGTGCTGGGGCATGTTTGCCGGCCCCGGCGACCTGATGGCCCGGGCGCTGGCCGTGCCCGAGATCGCGCGCCTGGTGTCGCCGCCGGCCACCGGCGGACCGGCCTTCGACGCGGCCCAGTGGTTTGCGCTCGTGCTGCTGGCCGGGCTGTCGGTGCTGCTGCTGCCGCGCCAGTTCCAGGTCATGGTGGTCGAGAACGTGTCCGAGGCCCACATCCGGCGCGCCGCCTGGCTGTTCCCGGTGTACCTGCTGGCGATCAACCTCTTCGTGCTGCCGATCGCGCTGGCCGGGCTGCTGGTGTTCGGCCCCGGTGCGGCGACCAGCGGGGCGGCCGAGACCTTCGTCCTGACCCTGCCGCTGGCCGCGGGCGCCGAGGGTCTGGCGCTGCTGGCCTGCATCGGGGGCCTGTCGGCGGCCACCGGCATGGTCATCGTCGAGGTCACGGCGGTGTCGACCATGGTCTGCAACGACCTGGTGCTGCCGCTGCTGCTGCGCTCGCGGTACCTGGCCGCGCGGGACCACAGCCGCACGCCGTTGGTGATCCGGCGGGTCGTGATCCTGCTGCTGTTGCTGCTGGGCTGGCTGTACCACCGCGTTGCGGGCGAGGCCTACGCGCTGGTCAGCATCGGACTCATCAGCTTTGCCGCGGTGGCGCAGTTCGCGCCTGCGTTTTTTGGCGGCATGTACTGGAAGGGCGGCACCCAGGCCGGTGCACTGGCCGGCCTGGCGGCCGGGGCCCTGCTGTGGCTGTGGACGCTGTTGCTGCCGGCCGTCGCCAAGAGCGGCTGGATCGACGCCGGCTTCCTGGTCGACGGCGCCTTCGGCTGGGCCTGGACCCGGCCCGAGGCGCTGCTCGGGCTGAGCGGCTGGGACCCGATGGCCCATGCGGTGTTCTGGAGCCTGCTGCTCAACACCGGCCTGTACGTCGGGGTTTCGCTGCTGCGGCCACCGAGCGCCGCCGAAGCCGCACAGGCGATGCGCTTCGTCGACGTCTTCGGGGCCGGTCGCGAGGCCGGCGCGGTGTGGCGTGGCCGGGCGCGGGTGGTCGACCTGGTCGAGTTGCTCGGCCGCTTTCTGGGCCGCGAGCGCGCCGCTGCCGCCTTCGAGGCCGAAGCGCGCCGACTGGCACTGCCGCCGCGTCCCCCGGACGACGAAGCCGACGCCGATCCGCGCCTGGTGCCGTTTGCCGAGACCCAGCTCGCCGGGGCGATCGGCAGCGCCTCGGCGCGGGTGATGGTCGCCTCGGTGGTGCAGGAGGACCGGCTCGAGACCGCGGACCTGCTGCGCGTCGTCGAGGAGGCGTCGGCATTGCGCCAGCTCAACGAGCGCCTGCAGAGCCTGGACAGGCTGAAGGACGACTTCATGAGCAGCGTCACGCACGAGCTGCGCACGCCGCTCACCGGCATCCGCGCGATGACCGAGCTGATGCGCGACGACCCCGAGATGGCACCTGCACAGCGCCAGCAGTTCCTGGGGCTCGTGGTGGCCGAGAGCGAGCGGCTGTCGCGGCTCGTGAACCAGGTGCTGGACATGGCCAAGATCGAGTCCGGTCATGCCGACTGGCAGAGCGCCGAGGTCGACCTGGGCGCACTGTGCGATCAGGCGCTGGCGACGACGGCCGAGCTGTTCCGCGAGCGCGGTGCGGTGGTGTCCCTGCAGCGCAGCAGCGAACCGCTGCCACGGCTGAAGGCCGACCCGGACCGCCTGCTGCAGGTGCTGATCAACCTGCTGTCCAACGCGGCCAAGTTCGTGCCCGCCGGCAGCGGCCGTGTCGAGTTGCGTCTGCAGCGCCTGGCCGGGGCCCCGGGCACCGTGCGCGTCGAGGTGCAGGACAACGGCCCCGGCATCGCGCCCGAGCAGCAGGCACTGGTGTTCGAGAAGTTCCGCCAGGGCGGCGACGCCCGCCAGCGGCCCCAGGGCACCGGCCTGGGATTGCCGATCAGCCGCCGCATCGTCGAGCACTTCGGCGGCAGCTTGTGGTTGCGCAGCGCGCCCGGGCAAGGCGCATGCTTCGGATTCGATCTGCCCCTGGCCGCCGAGGAGACCCCGCGATGAGCGAACCCACGCCGCAAGGCCCTGCACCGGCGCCCGCCGCGCTCGTGCTCGTGGCCGACGACGAGCCCAACATCCTGATCTCGCTGGAGTACCTGATGAAGCGCGAGGGCCACCGCGTGCTGCTCGCCAGGACCGGCACCGAAGCGCTGGACACGATCCGGCGCGAGAGGCCGGATCTGGTGCTGCTGGACGTGATGATGCCGGGGCTGTCGGGCTTCGAGGTCTGCCAGCAGGTGCGCGCCGACGAGTCGCTGGCCGGCGTGAAGATCCTGATGCTCACCGCCAAGGGCCGCGACACCGACGTCGCGCAGGGCCTGGGCGTGGGTGCCGACGGCTACCTGACCAAGCCGTTCTCGACCCGCGAGCTCGCCGATCGAGTGCGCGGGATGCTGGCCGGCTGACGCCTGCGGACCCCGCCATGCCCGGCCCCGGAATCGACAAGCGCGAATGGGCTGCGGCCCTCGCCCCGGCATTGGCCCTCGCCGTGCTGGCCGGTCTGCTGGCGGCGGTGCTGGCCGGCACGCTGGATGCGGCCGAGCGGGCGACGCTGTGGGCGCTGATCGAGCCGCGCTTGGCGCTGGTTGTGATGGTTCTCGCGGTGGCTGCAGCGGTGCTGGGCACGCTGACGCGTCGGGTCTGGCTGCAGCACGGCGCCGCACCCGGGCGGCTGGCCGAGCAGGTGCGGATCCTGGTTGGCCAGGCCGACGGTGGGCTGCGCCTGCCCGAGGACGCCGCCAGCGCCGGCAGCCTCTCGCTGGCACGAGCCGTCAACGGCCTGCTGGCCGACCGCGCGGCACTGCATGCCGAGATCGACCAGCGCATCGCGCAAGGCAGCCGCGCGGTCGCCGATGAGCGCAACCGCCTCGCGGCGCTGATGGCCGAGCTGACCCAAAGCGTGGTCGTCTGCAACCTCGAGGGTCGGGTGCTGCTCTTCAACGCACGGGCCCGCCTTCAGTTCCGGGCGCTTGCCGGCGCTGCGATCGGGGGAGCCGAGGCGATCGGCCTCGGGCGCTCGATCTACGCCCTGCTCGACCGCCGTCTTGTCGCCCACGCGCTGGAGGCGGTGCAGCAGCGTCTGGCCCGCGGCGTGGCGCATGCGTCGTCGCAGTTCGTCACCGGCACGCCAGGCGGTCAGCTGCTGCGGGTCCAGTTGACGCCGGTGCGGGCGACCAAGGGCACGGGCGACGGCACAGGCGACGGTGCAAGCGATGGCACAGGCGACGGCGCCCGGGCGGGCGCCACCAGCGGCTTCGTGCTGATGCTGGAGAACATCACGCGCGACCTGGCCGAGGACCAGGAGCGCGACCGCCTGCTGCACCTGCTGACCGAAGGCTCGCGCGGTGCGCTGGGCACGGTGCAGATGGCCGTCGAACTGCTCGACGATCCGGGCCTGGACGAGCCCACCCGGGCCCGCTTCTTCGGTGTCGTGCGTGACGAGATCGCCGGCATGTCGCGCCGCCTGAACGACGCCGCGACGCAGGGCCAGAAGGCGCTCGCCACCCGCTGGCCGCTGGAGGACATGCTCGGTGCCGACTTTGTCGCCGCCGCAGCGCGCCGCATCGAGGCGCTGCGTGCCGGCGTGACGGTGCTGGCCCACGAGACCGACGGCGGGCTGTGGCTGCGCGTCGACAGCTACTCGCTGATCCAGGCCCTGGCCCATCTGGCGGACCGCCTGGTCGACGAGTACGGCATCTCCCGGCTGCAATTGCGGCTGGCCGCGGCCGAGCCCGCGCCGGGTGCAGGAGCCGCCCGGGCCAGGCTCGATCTGGTCTGGGCCGTGCAGGCGCTGAGCACCGAGCTCGTCACGGCCTGGGAGACCGAGCCACTGAAGGCTGGCGCTGAAGCCAGCCCGTTGACCGTGCGCGACGTGCTCGCCCGCCACGGTGGCACGCTCTGGTTCGAACGCGACCGGCCGCGTGGCGAGGCGATGTTCCGGCTGCTGCTTCCGCTGGCCGCCGCAAACGCACCGCTGCAGGCCGAAGTGCGCGCGCAGGCGGGCAGCCGACCGGAGTTCTACGACTTCGATCTCTTTGCCGCCCGGGGACTCCCGGCCGTGGCCGACACACCGCTGGCCGAGCTGAGCTTCACCGTCTTCGACACCGAGACCACCGGGCTCTCGCCGAGCGAGGGCGACGAGATCATCCAGATCGGTGCGACCCGGATCGTCGCTGCCAAACTGCGCCGCGACGAGTGTTTCGAGCAGCTGGTGGACCCGCAGCGCCCGCTGCCCGAAGCCGGTATCGCGATCCACGGCATCACCGAGGAGATGCTGCGCGGCCAGCCGGACATCGTCGCCGTGCTCCCGGCGTTCCATGCGTTTGCCGCCGACAGCGTGCTGGTGGCCCACAACGCCGCGTTCGACATGCGCTTCCTGCAGTTGCTGGAAGGCCGCACCGGACTGCGGTTCGAGCAACCGGTGCTCGACACCTTGCTGCTGTCGGCCGTGCTCCACCCACAGCAGGACTCGCACCGGCTGGAGGCGATCGCCGAGCGACTGGGCGTGACCGTGCTCGGGCGTCACACCGCTCTGGGTGACGCCATCGTCACCGCCGAGGTCTTTGCCAGGATGCTGCCGCTGCTGCGGGCCCAGGGCATCGTCACGCTCGGCCAGGCGCTGGAGGCGTCGAAGGCGACCTGGCTGGCGCGGGTGAGCTACTGAGCCGGCACTCCGGGGGGCAGCCGCCAGCCCAGCGGCTCGAAGCCACGCAGCTCCGACAAGGCGATGCGTCGGTTGCCTCCTGCATTGGTTGCGCTGGGCAGTACCAGCCGGCCGGGTCCGGCAAAGCGGTTGTTGGCTGCCGTCCAGCCGCTGCCCGCAGGCAGGTGCGAGGCCCAGACGCGGACAAAGCCCGCCCCGGCGTCGCCCAGGTTGACGAAGGTGTTGTCGACCAGTTCCAGCCGTGCCGGCGGACTGCCGGCAGGCAGTCGCCAGGCTTCGGCGCCGAAGGCCAGCAGCGTCGGGTTCAGGCTGCCGGCCGACTGCACGATCAGGTTGCCCTCGACGCGGTGCTGGCCGCCTTCGGCGAACTCGAGCTCGTAGGCGGCCCGACCGGCGGGCTGGCCGGCCCAGACGTCGGCCAGCACGCAGCCGGCGATCTCGCTGGCGCGGGCCCGGCACTTCAGCAGGTGGCCCCCGTCGCCCGGGCCGAAGCTGCAGTCGCGCAACTCCAGGCGGTCGATGCGGCCGACGTACAACAGGTGCTTGAGCCGGGCCGCGCTGGCCGCCGGGCGACCGAAGTGGCAGCCCTCCAGGCGCAGCACCAGGCCCGGGGCGTTGCCGGTGAGGATGCCGTTTTCGTTGTCCTCGAAGCGGCAACCGTGCGCCGACAGCAGGCCGCTCTCGTGGCGCACGCCGGCTCCGTTGCCGTCGGGCACGCGGCAGCCGCGCAGCACCAGGCCCTCGAGGTGCAGTTCGCGGCCCTTGGCGACCAGGATGGCCTTGCCTTCGGCGTCGCGGCCGTCGGCGTCGAGAACGCAGGCGTCGTCGCCCGTGGCGGCGCGCAGTGTCAGCCGTGGCTGGCGCACCACGCCGACCGCGCCGCGGTGCACGCCCGGGCCCAACTCGAGGGTGTCGCCGTCGCCCGCTTCGGCCAGGGCGCGGGCAAAGTCCTGTCCATGGTTCGAGGCGGCGATCCGCCAGACCCTGCCGCCAGGCCGCGAAGCCGGAGCCGGAGCCGAGGCCGGAGTCGGAACCGGAAGGGGCGCTGACTGGGCCCACGGCGGCAGCACGCCGGCCAATGCGGCGCCCAGTGCGGCTCGACGAAGGGAATTCATGGGCGAGGCGGATTGTGGGCGCCGGCTAAAATGCGCGGTTTCCCTGATGTTGACGGCCTGCGCTCGGCTGCACGTTCCAGGCCCACCCCTTGCCGGCTGGTCCGCCGCGGCAGATGCCGCGACAGGTTTCCATCCAGCGCCACCCCGACCCACCGCAGGACTGCCCCGCCGTGTTCATTTCCCAAGCCTTCGCCCAGACCGCCGCCCCCGCAGGGTCCACCTCGTCGTCGATGCTCAGCCTGTTGCCGCTGGTGCTGATGTTCGTGGTCCTGTACTTCATCATGATCCGGCCCCAGATGAAGAAGCAGAAGGAGCACAAGGCCATGGTCGAGGCCCTGGCCAAGGGCGACGAGGTCGTGATCGCCGGCGGCGTGCTCGGCAAGATCGCCAAGGTCGGCGACAGCTACCTGGGCATCGAGGTCTCCAATGGCGTCGAACTTCAGGTGCAGCGCCAGGCGGTGGTCCAGGTGATGCCCAAGGGCACCTACAAGTAAGGCCAAGCCAGGCTGTCCTGGCCGCCATCCGCCCGCTGCGCACCATCTTCCGAGGCCTCTGCCGATGAACCGCTACCCGTTGTGGAAATACGCGATCCTGCTGGTCACACTGATCGTCGGGGCGCTGTACACGGCGCCCAACTTTTATGGCGAGGCGCCGGCCGTCCAGGTGTCCAGCGGCAAGGCCACGGTGAAGATCGACGCCGCGATGAGCGGCCGCGTCGAGTCGGCCCTTGCGGCGGCTGGGCTGAAGGCGGACTTCGTCCAGTTCGAGGGCAATTCGGTGCGCGCCCGCTTCGCCGACACCGACACCCAGATCAAGGCCAAGGACACGATCTCCAAGGCGATCAACCCCGACCCGACCAACCCCAGCTACATCGTCGCGCTGAACCTCGTGTCGCGCTCACCCGAGTGGATGCGCAAGTTCAACGCGCTGCCGATGTTCCTGGGCCTGGATCTGCGCGGCGGCGTGCACTTCCTGATGCAGGTCGACATGAAGTCGGCGCTGACCAAGCGCGCCGAATCGCTGACCGGCGACGTGCGCACCCTGTTGCGCGAGAAGAACATCCGCCATGGTGGCATCGTGCGCGACGGCAACAGCGTCGAGGTCCGTTTCCGCGATGCTGCGGCAGCGCAGACCGCACGCAATCTGCTCACCGACAGCTTCCCCGACCTGGCCTGGGAGGAGCGCACCGACACCAGCGGCGAGGCCGGTGCCTTGCGCCTGGTCGGCAACCTCAAGCCCGAAGCCGCGCGCGCGGTTCAGGAGCAGGCGGTCAGGCAGAACATCACGACGCTGCACAACCGGGTCAACGAACTCGGCGTTGCCGAGCCGGTGATCCAGCAGCAAGGCCTGGACCGCGTCGTCGTGCAACTGCCCGGCGTGCAGGACACGGCCAAGGCCAAGGACATCATCGGCCGCACCGCGACGCTTGAGATCCGGATGGTCAACGAAAGCGCCGAGGCCCGCGCCGCCGAACGCGGCGAGGGTCCGGTGCCGTTCGGCAGCGAGCGTTTCCTCGAGCGCAACGGCCAGCCGCTGATCGTGTTCCGCCAGGTCACGCTGACCGGCGACAACCTCACCGACGCCCAGCCCGGCTTCGAGCAGCAGACCCAGGAGCCGGTGGTCAACCTCGCACTCGACGCCAAGGGCGCACGGATCTTCCGCGACGTCACGCGAGAGAACGTCGGCAAGCGCATGGCGATCATCCTGTTCGAGAAGGGCCGCGGCGAGGTCGTCACCGCGCCGGTGATCCGCACCGAGATCGGCGGCGGCCGGGTCCAGATCTCGGGCCGCATGACGGCGCAGGAAGCCAGCGACCAGGCGCTGCTGCTGCGCGCCGGCTCGCTGGCCGCACCGATGGAGATCGTCGAGGAGCGCACGATCGGCCCGAGCCTGGGGGCCGAGAACATCCAGATGGGCTTCGACAGCGTGCTCTACGGCTTTGCCGCGATCGCCGTCTTCATGTGCGCCTACTACCTGCTGTTCGGCGTCTTCAGCACGTTGGCGCTGGGCTTCAACGTGCTGCTGCTGGTGGCGGTGTTGTCGATGCTTCAAGCCACCTTGACGCTGCCGGGCATGGCCGCGATCGCGTTGACGCTGGGCATGGCGATCGACGCCAACGTGCTGATCAACGAACGCGTGCGCGAAGAGCTGCGCGGCGGCGCGAGCCCGCAGATGGCGATCCAGGCCGGCTACGAGCGGGCCTGGGGCACGATCCTGGACAGCAACATCACGACGCTGATCGCCGGTGTCGCCCTGCTCGCCTTCGGCTCCGGCCCGGTGCGCGGATTTGCCGTCGTGCACTGCCTGGGCATCCTGACCAGCATGTTCTCGGCCGTGATGTTCTCGCGTGGGCTGGTCAACCTCTGGTACGGCCGCCAGAAGCGGCTGAAGTCGGTGTCGATCGGACAGATCTGGCGCCCCGAAGAGGCGCGTCCCGAACCCAAGCCCGATCAGGTCTGAAGCGGCAGGAGTCACAAGCCATGGAATTCTTCCGCTTCAAGCGCGACATCCCGTTCATGCGCCACGTGCTGTGGTTCAACGCGGTGTCGTTCCTCACCTTCCTCGCGGCGGTCTACTTTCTCGCGACCAAGGGCCTGTACCTGTCGATCGAGTTCAAGGGCGGCACGCTGGTCGAGGTGCAGTACACCCAGGTCGCCGACATCGAGCGGACCCGCCAGACGGTCGAGAAGATGGGCTTCGGCGAGGTCCAGGTGCAAAAGTTCGGCACCTCGCGCGACGTGCTGATCCGGCTGCCGATCCGCGCGGACGTCAAGCAGACCGAGGTCGCCGGCAACGTGTTTGCCGAGCTGTGCAAGGTCGAAGGCGGCGCCGTGCTCGCCAAGGCCTACACGACGCCGCAGGGCGAGCAGGTCAGCCGCCAGGCCTGCGTCATCGGCCAACCCGGAGCCGACGGCGTCAGCAACGAGCCGCTGACCCTGACGCGAACCGAGTTCGTCGGCCCCTCGGTCGGCGCCGAGCTCTACTCCAACGGGGCCTTGGCGCTGCTGGTGACGGTGATCGGCATCATGGCTTACCTCGCGCTGCGCTTCGAGTGGAAGTTCGCGGTCGCCGGCATCATCGCGAACCTGCACGACGTGATCATCATCCTGGGCTTCTTTGCGTTCTTCCAGTGGGAGTTCTCGCTCGCCGTGCTGGCCGCGATCCTGGCCGTGCTGGGCTACTCGGTCAACGAGTCGGTGGTCATCTTCGACCGTGTGCGCGAGGCCTTCCGCAAGTTCCGCAAGCTCAACACCGAACAGGTCATCGACCACGCGATCACCAGCACCTGGAGCCGCACGATCATCACCCACGGCAGTACCCAGCTGATGGTGCTGTCGATGCTGCTGTTCGGCGGGCCGACGCTGCACCATTTCTCGGTGGCCCTGACCATCGGCATCTGTTTCGGCATCTACTCGTCGATCTTCGTCGCCGCCGGCATCGCGATGTGGCTGGGTGTCAAGCGCGAGGACCTGGTCAAGGCCAGCAGCAAGGAGACCGACCCGAACGACCCCAACGCCGGGGCCGTGGTGTAGAGTGAATCGACGATCCGTCCCAGCACCCCACCACGAAGGCACCGGCTGACATGGCCACCCGCCCCGAGCAGGAACAACTGGCCAAGGAGGCTCGGCGCCACTACACCGAACAGCTGGTCAAGGGCCTGACGCCGGTCGTCCAGGTGCTGCTCGATGGGGTCCGCAACCTCTACGACAAGCCCAGCGAACATGCGTCCTGGGTCCGGCGTCGCGAGTTGTTCCAGGGGTTGAACAGCGGCGCCCAGGGCTGGCACCGGGGCATGGTGACGGGCCTGCGCCAGGCACTGCTGCATGGCGTGAGTGCCTCGCGGATCGGCGACCTGCCGGGCGCCGGAAGCGGCCGCGAGCAGTTCAGCCTGGTCAGCGACGACACGATCGAGTTGGAGATCGTGACCTCGCGCCTGGCGCTGGCGATCACGGACCGGGCGTCCTGGGAGTTTTCAGACCTGCGCTCGCGCGTGGCCCACCTCGAGGGCCGAGGCGAGCTTGAGGCGCACGACCTGCTGCGAGCGCATGTCATGGCGCGCATCGTTTTCGACGCCTGGCGCGGGATCGGCCTGACGCTGGACGGCTGGCGCGAAGTGCAGACCCTGCTGCACGACGAGTTTGCGCACCTGGTCGAAGAGGCCTACCACGACACCAACGACTGGCTCGTCTCCCGGGGCGTGCTGCCCGAGGTCGACCTGCGGCCCTTCATCCGCAGGTCGCGCACCCATCCGAACGCGCCGCTGGGCTGGCAGTCCGGCATGGGCTCGGGCGGTGGCGGAGGTGCCTCGGTGGTGGGCGGCAGCAGTGGCTACGGGAGCCACTCCGGCGGATCTGGCGGGCCGATCAGCCACCCCGGAGACCCGGGGTACGACAGCAGCTACGGGCCCAACGCCGCGCATTCGCCCCCGACGTTCGCCCGCTCGCCGACGACCTTGAGCCTGGAGCCGCGTCCCGGCGGATCGGCAGGCGGGGTCCGACCGGCGCCGAAGCCCGGTACGGTGGGAGAAGAGACCCGGCTGATGACGCGAGCCTCGCCATTGGCCCGCAGCCGCGAGACGGCAGAGGCGGTACTCGGGCGGCTGAACAAGCTGATCGGCCGCCACGTGCCCGGCTTCGGCGCGTCGACGCGGGCACAGAACCTGCCGCCCGGGCCGCCGGTTCCGGTCTCGCCTGGTCTGGCCCGGGCCATCGCAAGCGCCGAACAAGGCGTGCGCCAGCACTTCCACGACGCCCCGGGCGGCGGCGGTGGCGAGGCGGTCGTCACGGCGCCTGCGCTGCTCGAGGACCTGCAACAGCGCAAGCAGGCGCTCAAGAAGGCCGCTGCCTCGCCCGAAGAGCGCGCGACCATCGAGATCGTCGCGCTTCTGTTCCAGAGCATCCTGACCGAAGAGCGGATTCCGGCGGCCGTGCGGGTGTGGTTTGCCCGACTGCAGATGCCGGTGCTGCGTGTGGCGGTCTCCGAACCCGATTTCTTCGCCACCATCGACCACCCGGCACGAAGGCTGATCGACCGCATGGGCTCGTGCGTGATGGGCTTCGAGGTCGGCGGCACTGTGGGTGACGCGCTCGAACGCGAGATCAAGCGCATCGTGCAGGTGGTCGAGGCCTACCCCGACACCGGGCGACGCGTGTTTTCGACCGTTCTGGTGGAGTTCGAGAAGTTCCTCGAGCACTACTTCCGCACCGAGAACGAAGTGACCAAGCGTGGGGTCTCGCTGGCCCAGCAGGTCGAGCAGCGCGAGACGATGGCCATCCAGTACACCATCGAGCTGCGCCGGATGCTCAACGAAGTGCCGGTGCAGGAAGGCGTGCGCCAGTTCCTGTTCCACGTCTGGGCCGACGTGCTGGCGACGACGGCCGTGCGCTACGGCACCAACAGCGATCCGACCCGGGCAATGAAGAAGGCCGCTGCCGACCTGATCTGGAGCGCGAGCGCCAAGGTCACGCGGGAGGAGCGCGCCGAGGTCCTTCGGCGGTTGCCTCAGTTGCTGAAGGGGCTGCGTGAAGGCATGGCTTCCGCCGGCATGGATGCCGCCAAGCAGGACGAGCACATCCAGCAGGTCAACAACTCGCTGGCCGCTGCCTTCACCGCCAAGGCCGCCGTGATCCCCGACGACCGACTGCGCGAGCTGATGGAGCGGCTGGAATCTCTCGAAGAACTGCTGCCCGAGGAGGCGGAGCACATCGACATCGACGAGTCGATGGTGCTCGACCTTTCGGGCTACCAGAACAGTGAGCTTGAGGTCGTGCTCGAAGGGGGCTCGACCCCGACGCCGGCCATGGTGTCCTGGGCGCGCGAACTGCAGGTCGGCAGCTGGTACATGCTTGAACGCAACGGCCGCAGCGAGCCGGTTCAGCTGTCATGGCACGGGTTGCGCAAGCAGCTGTCCTTGTTCGTGACGCCGCAGGGCCGCTGCGTGCTGTTCCAGCAGCACCGCCTGGCGAGCTATCTGCAAGCCGGCCTGCTGCTGCCGGCCCAGGACGAGGCGCTGACGGTACGCGCGACACGGACGGCGCTGGCCAAGCTCGACGTCAATGCGACGCAGCTGTTGAGCTGAACCGAGGCCTGCCCAGGGGGGCGGTCAGGGTTCAGTGGATGACTCGGTCCTCGGCATCGACGAAGAGCTCGTCGAGGATCAGCGCATCGGGCTCTTCGCCCAGGCTCCAGAACACCATCAGCACGATGATCTTCAGGTCCTCGAGTTCGATCGGCCGCTCGCCGACGGCCATCGCCCGGTCCACGACCATCTCGCGCATCGCAGGGGGCAGCACGCCTGCCGACTCCAGGAAGCTGATGAAGCCGATCGAGGCCTCGCCGAGCAGCTCATGCTCGGCGGTGGTGTAGACCCGAAGGCTGTCACTGGCCGCAGGGGTTGGCTCGCCGGGGGTGCCGACGGCACCGGCCTGGGCCGTATGGGCAAGCCCGTCGAGCCACTGCAGGGCCTCCCGGATCTCGTCCTTTTCGAAACCGACGGCACTGAGCTTGCGCTGCAGTTGCGGCGCTTCAGGGCAGGCATCGGGCCGCCAATAGTTCTCGTAGAGGTAGACGAGGACTTCGAACATCGACCCACTATACCCGAGGGCCTGCGCCGATCGGGATGCCCCTCGGAGCGGGGATCAGCCCCGACGGATGGCCTGGTACAGCCCGCCCGGACGGCGCTCGACCCTGCCGGCGAGTTCAAGCTCCAACAGCCGCGCCGACAGTTCGGCTGCGCTGTAGCCGGTGCGGTCGATCAGGCCGTCGAGCGTGGTCGCGTCGTGGCCCAGGGCCACTTGAACCGGGTCGTCCGCCAGTTCCAGGTCCGTGACCGATGGCTCTGGAACCTTTGTGGAATCAGAAGCGGGTCGAAGCGACCGAAGTGCCGGGGTCAACTCTTCCAGGACATCAGACGCAGACTCGACAAGCTTGGCCCCTTGTTTGATCAAGGCATGGCAGCCGCGCGCGAGCGGCGAATGGATCGAGCCTGGCAAGGCAAACACCTCGCGCCCGGCCTCGCTGGCCAATCGCGCGGTGATCAGCGATCCCGATTGCAGGGCCGCCTCGACGACCAGGGTGCCCTGGGCCAGGCCCGCGATGATTCGGTTGCGTTGCGGGAAGTGGCGCTCCAGCGGCGGCGACCCCGGCGCGAATTCGCTGACCAGCGCACCCGCGGCGGCAATGCGGTGCGCCAAGGCCAGGTGGCGCTTCGGGTAGACCCGGTCCAGGCCGGTGGCCACCACCGCCACCGTGCTGCCGCCGGACGGTGCTCGGGCCTCGATGCTGGCGAGGGCACCCGCGTGCGCCGCGGCGTCGATGCCCAGGGCCAGGCCCGAGACGACGGTCCAGCCGGCGTCGGCCAAGGTGTGGGCAAACTCCTCGGCGTGGGCAACGCCTTGCTGCGTCGGCGAGCGGCTGCCGACGATGGCCAGCGAGCGCCGGCTCAACCAGGCCGGGTCGCCCTGGATGTACAGCAGCAGCGGCGGATCCGCGGTTTCCAGCAGGGCCGGCGGGAAGCGCGGGTCGCCGAGCACCAGCACGTGGCGGTCCTCGCCGTCGCGGCGCCAGGCCTGTGCGGCCTGCCAGCGCTCGGCGAAGTCAGGATCGGGTTGAAGGTGACCCTTCAAGGCTGCGTTGCCGGCAACGTCGCGCCACAGCGAATGCGGCGCCGCCAGAGCCCGTTCGGGCGAGCCGCAGGCCGCAAGGAGACGACGCGCGCCTGCCCGACCCAGCCCCGGGGTGGCGAGCAGCCGATACCAGTCGGCGAACTCGTCGTCGCTCAACGGCGGCTCCTGGGCGCCGTGGGGCGTCAGCTTCAGGGTTGAGTGAAGCGGTCGCCCGCGCGCACCGGTTCCTGGACGTTCAGGATCAGCGCGTAGCTCACGCGGTCGAAGGTGCGGAACACGAAGAGCAGCCCATGGCGTTCATCGGGCAGCTTCAGGGCCACGCGCTTGGCCACGGTGGCGTCGACCGCGCGCTCGCCGGCGCGCCACAGCGCGAGCACATGGCCGCGCTCCAGGCCGTCCCGCCGGCCCTTGTTCAGGGCCACGATCTGGTTCTGGCCAGCCTTGATGCCATCGCCGTAGACCGACACGATCCGGCCATCGACAGCACCGGACGGGGCCCGCGGCACGTAGGCCACGAGTTCCTGCTGCGGCACCGGCGACAGGCGGTCGCCGATGTTGGCTTCCAGGCGGGTGCTGGAGATGCGGAAGGTCGCCGGCACGACGCGCGCGACACCGCCGTCGTTGACCGTGCCCTGTTCGGGACGTACGAGTTCGGTCGTGCCGACGTAGCGGCCCTCGTAGCCCAGCACCTCGCGCGTGACCGGGTCGCGCAGCGGGGTCGGCTCGCGGAAGACCCGGAAGTCCTTGGCCCCGCCGAGTTCGCCGCGCACATAGGCGATCTCGCCACGCGACACCATGACCCGGCCCTCCTGGGTCGCGACGATCCGCGGTGCGTTGGCCAGTTCGTTGGCGTCGAAGATCACGGCCTCGTTCAGGAACGGGCCCAGCAGGTTGGTCGGGATCGCCGCGATCGCGCCGTTGTCCAGCAGCGACGAACGCACCCGGGGCGACAGCCTCACCGTGTTGCTGGGTGGCTCGCCGGTAGCGTCTTGACCGGCCAGACGCAGCGTGGCGCGGCCATCGCGTTTTTCAAGCACCAGAACCTGGCCCGGATAGATCAGGTGCGGGTTTCGAATCTGTTCGAGGTTCATGCCCCAGAGCTCGGGCCAGCGCCAGGGGGTCTTCAGGAACAGCGTCGAGATGTCCCACAGCGTGTCGCCGGGCTGCACGGTGTGCGAGGCCGGTGCGTTGGGCGCCAGATCTTCGAGCGGCACGCCGGTCTGGGCGACCCGCTGTGCGGTGTCCCGCTGGCCGGCCGTGATCGGCAGGTTGGCCGCCGACTGGGCCCAGCTCAGCGAGGCCAGGCTCACCCCGAGCAGGGCCGCAGCAACAGTACCGGCGACGGCGCGGATCGGGGCGACAGGGCGCAGGCTCATCGAGGGGGATCTCCAGGTGCAGTCCACCCACCCAGCTCGGGTGCGGTGCAAAATCCGGGGCTTCGGCCGCGGAGCTCTGCATCAATGTTCAATTGATTTCGCAGATTCTGCCCCTAAACCCTTGATGCCGCAACGAAACTTGCCGTTACGGCGCACGTTCCGATCATGCCCTGCCTGACCATCCTGCGTTATCCGGACCCCCGCCTTCATACCGTGGCCAAGCCGGTGCAAGGGGTCGACGCCCGCATCCGCCAGCTCTGCGACGACATGCTCGAAACGATGTATGCCAACGACGGCGTCGGCCTGGCGGCAACCCAGGTCGACGTGCACGAGCGCGTCATCGTGATGGACACCAGCGAGGGTCGCAAGCAGCCGGTGGTGCTGATCAACCCCGAACTCGTGGCCACCAGCGACGAGATGGCGACGGCTGAAGAGGGTTGTCTTTCGGTGCCCCAGATCTACGAATCCGTGCAGCGTCATGCCCGCGTCACGGTGCGTGCCCAGGCCCGCAACGGCGAGACCTTCGAGCTCGAATGCGAAGGCCTGACCGCGGTCTGCGTTCAGCACGAGATGGATCACCTCCGAGGCAAGGTATTCGTCGAGTACCTGAGCGCCTTCAAGCGCGACCGCATCAAGACCAAGATGCTGAAGAAGACCCGCGAGGAGCAGGCGCCGCGCCGGGCCTGAAAAGGCCCGGCATGCGCATCGCCTTCGCGGGGACGCCCGAGTTTGCCCGTGTCGCACTGGAGGCGCTGCACGGCGCCGGGCACGACGTTCCCCTGGTCCTGACCCAGCCCGACCGTCCGGCCGGTCGCGGGCTCAAGCTCCAGGCCTCGCCGGTCAAGCAGTTCGCGCTTGAGCATGGGCTTGCGGTGGCGCAGCCGCGCGGGCTCAGGCTCGACGGCCGTTGGAGCGACGACGCGGCTTCGGCGCGTGCGACGCTGGAGGCCGCCGCGCCGGAGGCCATGGTCGTGGCCGCCTACGGGTTGATCCTGCCGGCCTGGCTGTTGTCGCTGCCCCGCCACGGCTGCCTGAACCTGCATGGTTCGTTGCTGCCGCGTTGGCGTGGCGCTGCCCCCATCCAGCGCGCCATCGAGGCCGGCGACCGTCAGACCGGCATCGTGCTGATGCAGATGGACACCGGCCTGGACACCGGCGCCATGCTGCTCACCGCCACCGAGCCGGTCCTGCCCGACGACACCAGCGCCAGCCTGCACGACCGGCTGGCGCCCCTCGCCGCGAAGCTGATGCTCCAGGGGCTGGATGCTCTGGCGGCTGGCACGCTGAAGGCGATACCTCAGCCCGGTGAAGGCGTGACCTATGCCGCCAAGATCGAGAAGTCCGAGGCGCGGATCGACTGGACGCGGCCGGCGGCGGAGATCGAGCGCCGGCTGCGCGCGTTTGACCCCTTCCCGGGGTGCAGCTTCGCGTTCCAGGACGAACTGGCCAAGCTCTGGCGTGCGCAGGTCGTCCCCATGAACGGCGTGCCCGGTGAGGTGTTGGCTGCCGGTGACGGCCCACTCGTGGTGGCCTGCGGCGAGCAGGCGCTGGCGCTGACCCGCCTTCAGTGGCCGGGCGGCCGTAGGGTCGACGCGGCCGAGTTCCTCGCCGCCCGTCCAGGTCTGGGCGTCCCGTCGCATCTGAGCTGAGCCGTGTTTTCGGCTCAAGCCGCCTTCGGCGTGGCCGATATGGAGGGCATGACGCGCCCGATCCGCCTTTGCCTGGCCATGCTGCCGCTCGTCGCCGCCCTGTCCGGCTGCGACCTGCTCGGCATCGAGACGGCGTCGCAGCAGGCCGCCAAGCGCGATGCCGACGGCAAGGCCATCGGCGGTGCCTGCCGCCATGCCGCGCGAAGCATCGAGCAGTGCTTCGAGCAGAACAAGCGTGCCGACCGGGCCGCGGTGTTCACCGGCTGGCGCGAGATGAACGACTACATGCGCGAGAACAACATCCAGCCGATCCCGCCCGCGGCGGAGCCGCCGGCCGTGGCCGATGCCGCCAAGGAAGCGGCCCCGGACGGCGAGCCTGCGCCGGCCAAGGGCAGGAAGAAGGACTCCTGACGGCGTCTCGTCGCGCGGGCTGACACTTCGTCGCGCGGTGCAGGACCGGCGCGACCGGTCGCGGCACAGTCGCGGTCATCGATTCACCGATGCCACCGCCAGGAGCGCCGCCACCATGTCCAACACCTTGTTCCAGCGCCTTGCCGCGCTCGTGACCCCGGCCTTGCTGGCCACCGCGCTGTTCGCACCGCCGGCCCCGGCGCTGGCCTGGGGCAAGAACAGCGTGGTCGGCTCGGGCAAGGCCGCCAGCGAAACGCGCAACGTCGGCGACTTCCAGGGCGTGTCGGTGTTGGGCTCGATGGACGTGGTGGTGCGCCAAGGTCCGCAGGCGCCCGTGAAGGTCGAGGCCGACGACAACCTGCTGGCGATCATCGAGACCGTGGTCGAAAACGGCCGTGACGGCCCCGTGCTGGAGGTGCGCACCAAGCGCGGCACCAGCTACAGCAGCCGCAGCAAGATCCTGGTCACGGTCACCATCCCCAAGCTCAGCGTGGTCGCGATCTCCGGTTCGGGCGACGCGCGAATCGAATCGTTCACGACCGGCCCGCTGCGGCTGGCGGTGTCCGGGTCGGGCGGCATCGTGATGGACAAGGTGACGAGCGATGAGCTGACGGCGGCCATCTCGGGCAGCGGCGACATCGACGGCAGCGGCAAGACCGGCAAACTCGGCATCAGCATCGCCGGCAGCGGCGATGTGAAGCTCGCCGACCTGCGGGCCGACGACGTGAAGGTCAGGATCGCCGGCAGTGGCGATGCCGAGGTTCAGGCGGCCAGGACGCTGGACGTCAGCATCGCCGGCAGCGGCGACGTGCTCTACAGCGGCGAGGCCACGGTCAAGAGCTCGGTCGCCGGCAGCGGCAGCATCAGAAAGCGCTGAAGACCGCATCCGGCCGGCGAGAATCCGGCCGGTGTCGTTTGCAAAGACCTGCGCCCGGATGTGGCGCGACCCCGAATTCCGGCTCGGCGCGCACGAGATGTCGGCGACCTCGCCGGGCATCGCAGCCTGGGGGCTGATCACGGGCGTCGCGATGGCCCAGGCCCTGCCGATCGAACTGGCGGTGCTGATGTCGCTGGTGGTCTTCGCCGGCAGTGCGCAACTGGCGACGCTGCCTCTGCTCGCCTCCGGCGCGCCACTGTGGGTGGTGTGGGCCACGGCCACCTGCGTGAACCTGCGCTTCGTGATCTTCAGTGCCGGCTGGCGGCGCTACTTCCTGCGCTACCCACGCGGCCAGCGTCTCACGCTGGGCTATCTGACCGCGGACCTGAACTACGTGATGTTCATGCGCCGCTTCCCGGGCCCGGAGACCGATCCCGACGCGCAGCTGCCGTACTTCTGGGGCGGCGCGGTCACCAATTGGGTCGCCTGGCAGATTCCGTCGCTGCTCGGGATCGCGCTGGCCGGCTCCGTGCCGCTGCACTGGGGCCTGGGATTCGCCGGCACGCTGGCGCTGCTGGGGGTGGCGGCGTCGCTGGTCAACGGCCGCGCGACCTCGGTGGCGGCGGTGGTGGCGGGTTGTGCCGCGGTGGCGGCGTATGCCATGCCGTTCAAGCTGAACATCGTGGTCGCGATCGCTGCGGCCGTGGCCGTCGGCTTGCTGCTCGACCACACCGCGCCGCGGCCGGCGGTGGCGGTGGACGACAAGACATGACCTGGCTGGCCGAAAACGGCGGGGCAGCGCTCGGCATCCTGGGGCTGGCGGCCATCACCCTGCTGACACGCTGCTTCTTCTTCCTGAGCGAGCGCGAGATTCCACTGCCGACGTGGCTGCAGCAGGGCTTGCGCTACGCGCCGTTGGCGGCCCTGGCGGCGGTGGTCGTGCCGCAGGTGGTGCTGACCCCCGCCGGGACCTTGATCTCGACCTGGCAGGACGCGCGCCTGTTTGCCGTGGTGGCGGCCGGGCTGTACTTCTGGTGGCGGCGCGGCATCCTGGGCACCATCGTCGTGGGCATGGCGGTGCTGCTGCCCCTCAAGCTCGGCCTGGGCTGGTGACGGGGGCGCGCGTCGGCGGCGTCCGGCGTGGTGACAATCACGCTCCATGAACATCCTGCGCCTCTCCGATCTCGTCGCCCAAGGCCGCATCGCCGGCCGCCGGGTCTTCATCCGTGCCGACCTCAACGTGCCGCAGGACGACGCCGGCAACGTCACCGAGGACACCCGCATCCGCGCCAGCGTGCCGGCGATCCGCATGGCCCTGGACGCCGGCGCGGCGGTGATGGTCACCAGCCACCTGGGTCGCCCGACCGAGGGCGAGTTCAAGCCCGAGGACTCGCTGGCGCCGGTGGCCAAGCGGCTGGGCGAGTTGCTGGGCCGCGAGGTCCCGCTGCTCGCGAACTGGGTCGACGGCGTCGAGGTGGCCCCGGGGCAGGTGGTGCTGCTGGAGAACTGCCGGCTGAACAAGGGCGAGAAGAAGAACAACGAGGACCTGGCGCGCAAGATGGCCGCGCTGTGCGACGTCTTCGTGCACGACGCCTTCGGCACCGCGCACCGGGCCGAGGCCAGCACCTACGGCATCGCGCAGTTTGCGCCGGTGGCCTGCGCCGGGCCGCTGCTCGCCGCCGAGATCGACGCCATCGGCAAGGCCCTGGCCAACCCGAAGCGGCCGTTGCTGGCCATCGTCGCCGGCAGCAAGGTCAGCACCAAGCTGACGATCCTGCAAAGCCTGGCCGCCAAGGTCGACGGGTTGATCGTCGGTGGCGGCATCGCCAACACCTTCCTGCTCGCGATGGGGCTGCCGATCGGCAAGAGCCTGGCCGAGCCCGACCTGGTGGCCGAGGCACGCGCCGTGATCGACGCGATGCAGGCCCGCGGCGCCGCGGTGCCGATCCCCACCGATGTGGTCGTGGCCACGCGCTTCGCTGCCGACGCGCCGGCCACCGTCAAGGCGGTGGCCGACGTGGCCGCCGACGACCTGATCCTCGACATCGGACCGGCCACCGCCGCCGTGCTGGCCGCACAGCTCAAGGCGGCCGGCACCATCGTCTGGAACGGTCCGGTCGGCGTGTTTGAGTTCGACGCCTTCGCCCACGGCACCGAGACCGTGGCGCGTGCGATTGCCGCTTCCGACGCCTTCAGCATCGCCGGTGGCGGCGACACGCTGGCGGCGATCGCCAAGTACGGCATCGAGCCGCAGATCGGCTACATCAGCACCGGTGGCGGCGCCTTCCTCGAGGTGCTCGAAGGCAAGACGCTGCCGGCGTTCGAGATCCTGCAGCGCCGCGCCGCCGGCTGAGCCCCGGCCACGGGCGTAATCTTCGGGGTCGCATTCGAACGACATGAACGACACGACCGACCCAGGAGACCGCGATGGAGACCACGGCAGGAAAGACACTCTCGACGGCTGAAGCCGCACTGCGCGACGCCGCGCTCGAGTACCACCGCACGCCGACCCGCGGCAAGATCTCGGTCAACGCGACCAAGCCGCTGTCCAACCAGCGCGACCTGTCGCTCGCGTATTCGCCCGGCGTGGCCTATGCCTGCCTGGCGATCGAGCAGGACCCGTCGCTCGCGGCCGAATACACCAGCCGCGGCAACCTGGTCGGTGTCGTCACCAACGGCACCGCGGTGCTGGGCCTTGGAGACATCGGTCCGCTGGCCGGCAAGCCGGTGATGGAAGGCAAGGGCTGCCTGTTCAAGAAGTTCGCGGGCATCGACGTGTTCGACATCGAGCTGGCCGAGAAGGACCCGGACAAGCTGGTCGAGATCATTGCTGCGCTGGAGCCCACGCTGGGCGGCATCAACCTTGAGGACATCAAGGCGCCGGAGTGCTTCTACGTCGAGAAGAAGCTGCGCGAGCGGCTGAACATCCCGGTCTTCCACGACGACCAGCACGGCACCGCGATCATCAGCGCCGCCGCGCTGCTGAACGGCCTGGAGCTTGTCGGCAAGCGCATCGATGCGGTCAAGGTCGCCGTCAGTGGTGCCGGCGCGGCGGCCATCGCCTGCCTGGACGTGATGGTCGGCCTGGGCGTCCGCCGCGAGCACATCTTCGTCTGCGACAGCAAGGGCGTGGTGCGCGAGGGCCGCGACGACTTCGCCCGGCTCGATGAGAGCAAGCTGCGGTACTGCCAGAAGACCGGCGCACGGACGCTGGCCGACGTGGTGCGCGACGCCGACGTGTTCCTGGGCTGTTCGGCGGCCGGTGTGCTGAGCGCGTCGATGGTCGGCACGATGGCGGCGCGGCCGATCATCCTGGCGCTGGCCAATCCGGAGCCGGAGATCCGGCCCGAGCTGGCCCTGGCTGAAAGGCCGGATTGCCTGATCGCCACCGGCCGCAGCGACTATCCGAACCAGGTCAACAACGTCCTGTGCTTCCCGTACATCTTCCGCGGTGCGCTGGACTGCGGCGCCAGCCGCATCACCGAGGGCATGAAGCTGGCCTGCGTGCGCGAGATCGCCGCGCTCGCCAAGGCCGAGGTCAGCGACGAGGTCGCGGGCGCCTACGCCGGACAGGAGCTTCGCTTCGGCCCGGACTACATCATCCCCAAGCCCTTCGACAGCCGGCTGATCCTGCGCATCGCGCCGGCGGTGGCCGAAGCCGCGGCGGCCGATGGCGTGGCCACGCGGCCGATCACCGACCTGGCGGCCTATCGCGAGTCGTTGTCGCGCTTCGTCTACCAGACCGGCATGTTCATGCGGCCGGTGTTCGCCGCGGCCAAGCGCCAGCAGCAGTCGGCGCGGCCGGCGCGTGTGGTCTACGCCGAGGGCGAGGACGAGCGCGTGCTGCGCGCCGTGCAGGTGGTGCTGGACGAAGGGCTGGCGCGGCCGATCCTGATCGGTCGCCCCGAGGTCGTGAAGATGCGCATCCAGCGCGCGGCCTTGCGACTGGTGCCCGGGCGGGACTTCGAGCTGGTGGATCCGGAGAGCGACGCCCGCTTCCGCAGCTGCTGGGAGGCCTACGCCGCGCTGCGTGGCCGCGACGGCGTCACCCCCGAGGCGGCCAAGGCCGCGGTGCGGCGGTCCAACACCCTGATCGGCAGCCTGCTGATGCGCCTGGGCGACGCCGATGCGCTGCTGTGCGGCATGGTCGGCCGCTTCGACGGGCACCTCGAGCATGTGCGCGACGTGATCGGCCTGAAGCCTGGCGTGCGGACCTTCGCGACCATGAACGCGCTGATGCTGGCGCAGCAGACGCTGTTCATCACCGACACCTTCGTCAACGAAGAGCCGACCGCCGAGGACCTGGCCGACATCGCGCTGATGGCGGCGGCCGAGATGCAGCGCTTCGGCCTGCCGCCCAAGGTGGCGTTCCTGTCGCACTCGATCTACGGCAGCTCGCCGCGGGCCTCGGCCCGGCGCATGCGCGCGGCGCGCGACCTGTTCGTCGCCCGTGCCCCGCACATCGAATGCGACGGCGAGCTGCAAGGCGACGCGGCGCTGTCGGCCGAGGTGCGCGGTGGCTATCTGGCGACGTCGACCCTGTCGGGCAGCGCCAACCTGCTGGTGCTGCCCAACCTGGACGCCGCGAACATCCTGTTCAATGTGCTCAAGATGACCGGCGGCAGCGGCGTCACCGTGGGCCCCGTGCTGCTGGGCGCGGCACGGCCGGCCCATGTGCTCACGCCTTCGGCCACCGTGCGGCGCATCGTCAACATGACGGCGCTGGCGGTGGCCGATGTGGCGGTGGCAGCCGGCGCCGCGGCCGGCTGAGGTCAGCCGGCGGCCAGCCGGAAGGCACCCACCGCGCCGACCAGCCGGTCGGCCTGCTGCTGCAGGCTGGCGGCGGCAGCCGCGCTCTCTTCGACCAGCGCGGCGTTCTGCTGCGTCACGGTGTCGAGCTGGGTCACGGCCTGGCTGACCTGGCCAAAGCCGCTGGTCTGCTCGGCCGAGGCACCCGCGATCTCGTCGATCAGGGTCGAGACGCGGTTCACCTGCGCGACGATCTCCCCCATCGTGCTGCCGGCCTGGCCGACCAGCTTGCTGCCGGCCTCCACACGTTCGACCGAGTCGGAGATCAGCGTCTTGATCTCGGCCGCTGCGCTGGCCGAGCGCTGGGCCAGGGCCCGCACCTCACTGGCGACGACGGCAAATCCTCGACCCTGCTCGCCGGCACGCGCCGCCTCGACCGCGGCGTTCAGGGCCAGGATGTTGGTCTGGAAGGCGATGCCGTCGATCGTGCCGATGATCTCGGCGATCTTCCTGGAGCGCGTGGTGATCTCG
>JAJTGU010000338.1 GCA_021297985.1 Rubrivivax sp. | reverse complement strand
CCTGACCGATCCGGCGGCCGCACGCGACACCGCCCGCGAGGCCGAGCGTGGCCTGGGCGGCATCGACATCCTGGTCAACGCCGCCGGCGTGAACCTGCGTCAGCCGTTTGCCGAGGTCTCGCCCGACACCTGGCAGTCCCAGCTCGCGCTGCACCTGGGCGCACCGTTTTTCCTGACCCAGGCGCTTGCCCCCGGCATGGCGACCCGGGGTTGGGGACGCATCCTCAACATCGCGTCGCTGCAGAGCCACCGGGCCTTCGGCAACAGCGCGCCTTACGGTGCCGCCAAGGGGGGCGTGGTGCAGCTCACGCGTGCCATTGCGCAGGAGTGGGGCGGGCGGGGCATCACCTGCAACGCGATCGGTCCGGGGTTCTTTCCGACCGCGCTCACGGCGCCGGTGTTCGCCGACGAAGCCCTGGCCGCGCGCCACGCGAACGCCACCTGCATCGGCCGCAATGGTCGGTTGGACGACCTGAACGGGGCCACGGTCTTCCTGGCCAGCGACGCCAGTGCCTACGTCACCGGGCAGACCTTGATGGTCGACGGTGGCTACACCGCTCGATGACACGAAGCGCGATGACACCGCACACCGACGCTTTCTGGATGCCGTTCACGCCGAACCGGCAGTTCAAGGCCGCGCCGCGCCTGGTCGCGTCGGCCGAGGGCATCGCCTACCGCACGCCCGCGGGCCGGGAGGTGCTCGACGGCACCTCGGGCCTGTGGTGCGTCGGCGCAGGGCACCGGCACCCCCGCATCGCCCAGGCGATGAAGCGCCAGATCGACACGCTGGACTTCGCGTCGAGCTTCCAGGTCGGGCACGCCGGCGCCTTCGAGCTGGCCGAACGCATCGCCGCGCTCGCTCCGCCGGGCCTGGACCGCGTGTTCCTGACCAACAGCGGCTCCGAAGCCGTCGACACCGCGTTGAAGATCGCGCTGGCCCATGCCCGCGCCTGCGGCCAGGGGCAGCGCAGCCTGTTCATCGGTCGCGAGCGGGGGTTCCACGGCGTCGGCTTTGGCGGCATCTCGGTGGGCGGCATGACGCACAACCGGCGCGCTTTCGGTGGTGCGATGCTGCGGGTCGACCACCTCGGCTCGACCTGGGACGCGGCGACCCAGGCCTTTGTGCGCGGACAGCCCACGACCGGCGCCGAAAAGGCCGATGAGCTCGAGCGCCTGATCGCGCTGCACGACGCGTCGAACATCGCCGCCGTGGTCGTCGAGCCGGTGGCCGGGTCGACCGGCGTGCTGGTGCCACCACAGGGCTACCTGCAGCGGCTGCGCGACCTCTGCGACCGGCACCACCTGCTGTTGATCTTCGACGAGGTCATCACCGGATTCGGCCGCCTGGGCGCGATGTTCGCGGCGCAGGCGCTCGGTGTCGTGCCCGACATGATCGTCTTCGCCAAGACCGTGAGCAACGGCGCGGCGCCGCTGGGCGGGGTGATCGTGCGGCGCGAGATCCACGACGCGCTGATGCAGGGCCCGGCGCACCTGTCGGAGCTGATGCACGGCTACACCTGCTCGGGTCACCCGCTGGCCTGCGCCGCGGCGCTGGCGATGCTCGATGTGCTGGACGAGGAACAACTGCCGCAGCGGGTGGCCGCCATGGCGCCACGCTTCGAGGCCATCGTGCACGGCCTGGCCGACGCGCCGGGGGTGGTCAGCGTGCGCAACATCGGCCTGGCCGCCGGCATCGAGCTCGCGCCCGATGCGGCCGGTGCCGGGCGACGCGGCGCACGGGCGCAGGCGGCCGCCTTCGACCGCGGCGTGTTGACACGCGCACCGGGCGACACCTTGATCCTGGCGCCGCCTTTCGTCGCCACCGCCGGCGACATCCAGCGCATGGCCGACGCGTTGCGGCAAGCGATCGAAGACACCTCCAGCCCTGCACCATGAAAGCCCTGGTCTACACCCAACCGCTCGAGGTCCAGCTGCAGGACCGTCCCGCGCCCGAACTGGAGCCGGGCGAGGTCGTGCTCAGGATCGAAGCCGTCGGCATCTGCGGCTCGGACCTGCACGCCTGGCATGGCCACGACCCACGGCGCAAGCCCGGCCTGGTGCTGGGCCACGAGTTCGTCGGCCGCGTGGAGCGCTCGGCCGCTGCCGGCCATGAGGTCGGCACCCGCTACACCGGCAACCCGCTGATCACCTGCGGCGTCTGCGAGTACTGCGTCCAGGGCCGCAACAACCTGTGCGCCAACCGCCGCATGGTCGGCATGACGAGGCCCGGGGCCTTTGCCGAATACATGAGCCTGCCGGCCGCGTCACTGATCGCGATGCCGCAGCAGCTGTCGGCGCGGGCCGCAGCGCTCACTGAACCCGCCGCCACGGCCTGGCACGCCATCAACCTGACCCTGCGGGCCCTGGTCCGGCCGCTGCACGAGTGCCAGGTCCTGGTCATCGGCGGTGGCGCCATCGGCATGCTCTCGGCCCTGCTGCTGCGTCATCTGGGCGCTGGGCGGGTGGTGCTGGCCGAGCTGAACGCACTGCGGCGGCAGGCCGTCGCCAGGCACGCTGGCAGCGAGGTGGTCGATCCACGCAGCCAGCCGCTGGCCGAGTCGGCGTTCGACGTGGTCATCGACGCGGTCGGCGCCAAGGCCACGCGCACGCAGTCGCTGGCGGCGGTCAAGCCCGGCGGCGTGGTGATGCACGTGGGCCTGCAGGACTGGGCCAGCGAGATCGACATGCGCAAGCTCACGCTGGCCGAGATCACGCTGCTGGGCACCTACACCTACACGACGGCCGACCTGCGCGCCACGGTCGACGCGCTGGCGCGGGGGGTGTTCGGCGATCTGTCGTGGGTCGAGGAGCGTCCGTTGGCCGAGGGTCAGCAGGCCTTCATGGACCTGCACGAGGGCCGTTGCGCGGCGGCCAAGGTCCTGCTCAGGCCCTGAGGGCAGGGCCGGTCGCGCCTGCTGGAAGGCGTGGTCCAGGCCGGCGTTCGGCTCGCCCGGGGCCTCCGGCCGGCTGCCGGCCACAATCCCGGCTGCCCCGTCCCGTCAGGTCCCGCCCTCGATCCATGAGCGAAACCGCCGCAGCCAGCCCCATCACCGCCCCAACGCCCGGTCCGAGCCTGGCGGCCCTGAGCAAGGCGCCCAAGCCGCGTCGACGGCGGCGCTGGTGGCCATGGATCGTGGCGATCGTCGTGCTGCTGGCCGTCGCTGCGTTCTTTGCGCGTGGCCGGGTGCCCGAGGTCCAGGCCAGCAGCGTGATGCAGGCCTGGCCGTCGGCGCAGTTTGCGCAGCTGTCGGCGTCGGGCTACGTGGTCGCGCAGCGGCGGGCGTCGGTGGCCACCAATGCCACCGGCCGCCTGGTGGAGCTGCGGGTGCGAGAAGGCAGCGTCGTCAAGGCGGGCGAGTTGATTGGCCGGCTCGACGCCGCGGGGGTTGCGGCCACCACACTGGCCGCCCAGGCCGGCGTGCGCCAGGCCGATGCCGGGCTGAAGCAGGCCGAAGCCGGCGTCCGCCAGGCCAGCGTCGAGCAGGGCAACGCCGACGCCGAACTGCAGCGCGTGCTGGGCTTGCAGGCGCAGAACTTTGTCTCCGCCCAGGCGGTGGACGCAGCCAAGCGGCGCGCGGAGGCGGCGCGCGCGGCGCTGGCGTCGG
>JAJTGU010000251.1 GCA_021297985.1 Rubrivivax sp. | reverse complement strand
GCGCAGCAGGCGGTGCATCAGCAGATGAGGGCGCGTGATCCAGGGCAGTGTGGCGTTCATGACCCGCGATGTTGCTGGCTTCGCGCGCCGCCTGCTGTGACGGTCGGTTTCTGCCCATTCCGAAGCGAGGGCCGGTTTCAGCGTGGTTTCGGGCGGCGCCGGGCGACAAAGCCCAGCGCCGCGAGGCCACCCATCCACAAGGCCCAGGTGCCGGGCTCGGGCACCGGGGTGACGCTTGCGATGACCAGCCGGCCAAGGTTGTTGATGGAACCCTCCACGGTCCCCGCGTCACTGGTGAGCGACACGGTCAAGGTGTCCAGGCCGGTCGCAAAGCCTGCGGCTTCGAGCCAGCTGAAGCTGTCACCCACGGCCGGCAGGAAGCCGTCGATGAACTGGAAGTTGACAACCGCATCCGTGAGATCGGCATCGCCTGTGATGACGAGCTGGTCGAAGCTGCCGGCCCCAGACCCGGCGATTTCGATGTCGAACACGGCACCGCTGGCCTGCAGGTTGCCGTCGATGGTGAGCGCGCCGGGCGAGTTGCCGATGCGCACGGTCAGGCCGGGGCCGAAGAACACGGCGCTGCTGAAGGCACGGGTGTACTCGATGACGCCACTACCGCCCAAGGTGCCGGACTCGAAGCGCACCCCACCCGCGCGCAGAAGCCCGTTGACCAGGGTGCTGCCGCCTTCCTGCACGAAACTGCCCGGAGGCCGTCCGGTGCAGCAGTCCGTCAGATTGAGGCTGCCTCCTGCATCGATCTCGAGACGGGCCCCGGAACGCTGCACAAAGGCCGAGCCCTGGTCGCCATACAACTGCCCTGCGATACGCACAGCGCCGTGGTTGGTGAACGAGCTGAGCAGCTGCAGGTCGCCGTGGTGCTCGACGCTGCCGCCGGCCTGGACCTCGATCGCACCCGAGGCGATCGTGAAACTGCCCGCTTCGGTGCGCCACCGGCCCAGGTCGGCCACATGGATCTGGCCACCGCTGTTCACCTCCATTCGGCTCGCCGACAACAGCGTGCCACCACCACCCACCGTCACCCGGCCCGCAGCGCCAAAGGGACCACCGACCGCAACCCAGCCAGGTCCGCCAGCGGCATGCACGGTCCCGGTGACCACGTGCTCGTCCAGCAGCACCAGACGGCTGCCGGCGGCGCCTGAGAGCCATTGCGCCGGCAGGGCCCCCGTGCCCCCGTGGGTGCCCCCTGCCGAGAGTGTCAGCAGCCCGTCGGTCACGCTCACGGTGCCGGCGTTGTCCAGGCGCGTGGTGATGGCCGCCCCGCCCGGCAGCGTGCCCACGGCGGCGATGCTTCCGCCCGGGGCGTTCTCGAAACGCAGGGCATTCACGTCGGACGGATCGGGGTTCCGGCTGCCGATTTGCGCGCCGTCGTCGAGCGAGATCGTGCCGCGGTTCGTCAGCGAGGCACCGAAGAACAGGGTCAGGCCGCCGGTGCGGTCGAAGTCGATGCCGTTGTTGCGGATGCTCATCGTCGAGCCGGCGGCATTGACGAAGCGCCCGTGCCCGCGCAGGTCCAGGCTGCCGTCGATCGTGCTGTCGGATTCGAAGCGAACCTCGCCCGGGCTGACGACCGTCATGACGGACGGCGTCACCGGACCGTTGGCATGAATCCTCGTCAGCCCCAGCATCGTCTCGTTGCCTGCCCCGGCACCGCGCACCGCGAGCAGACCGCCGCGCATGTCGACCCGCGTGCGGTCCAGCCGCGCGGCACTCAGCTGCGATCCAGGCACCCAGAACAGGTCGGCGGCGGGCACGTGTCGGGCCGTGGCGGCAAAAGGAGCACCGGCCAAGGTGGTGAGCCGCACCTCACGTTCAATGAAGGCGACATCGTCGGTCGGACCCGGAAACCTCCCGCCCACCCATTGGTCCTGTTCACCCCAGTGCCATCCGATCAGAAGCAAGGGCTCGGCGCGGGCAGGAACGGCGGCGGTCAGGACCAGTGCGGCGGCGACCGCCAGGGCCTTCAGGGGTCGGGCGGCCTGAAGGGTGGTGGCGCGGCGGGACAGGGTGGCGGTGGGCATGGGCACTCCAGGCGGCTGAGGTCCCTCGGGCGACGGAGGCCCGATCGGCACCTCGCCACTCCGCTTCGAATCTGGCCGAAGAGCCGTTACGCAAGCGTCGCGTCAGCCGCTGCAGGCCGCTGTCGCGACCCCCGCGTCCGCGGGGGGCAGGCCGGATTCGCCTCGCACTCGGCGGATGGCGTGGCCTGTGCAGGCTGTCAGGCGACACGACGAACTGACCCCCTGCCGACACGAGGAGTTGCCCCCGTCTTGGAAGGAGGTCGAAGTGCAAGAGAGGGTCAAGCAAGCTCCCCGGTCCGAGTGGATCGAAGGGAGGCAGGCGATGCTCAAGCTGGCGTCGCTGGGCTGGGGCGCCAAGCGCATCAGTGGCGAGCTGGGCTGCAGCCTCTGCGCCTCAGGCCGTGTACGGATCTGCGTGGCAGGCCCTCGGCGTTTGTTGTTCGACGGCTCAGTGCCGGAAGTGCCGCACCCCGGTGAGCACCATCGCGATGCCGCGTTCGTTGGCCGCGGCGACGGCGCCCGACCCCGGCATGGCCCACTGGCGGCGTCGCCAGCCGATGCCCCGCAGAATGACCGGCGTCCGCGCTCCGCGGTCCTGCCCGGTACGTCATGGCCACACCGTCCAATCCGCCCGCCCGCGAACCCCACCGCATCGTCATCGTCGGCGGCGGTGCCGGGGGACTGGAACTCGCAACCCGGCTGGGCGACCGGCTGGGCAAGCCGGGGCGCGCGCACGTGACGCTGATCGAGAAGTCGCGCACGCACTTCTGGAAGCCCCACCTGCACGAGATCGCGGCCGGCAGCATGGACCTGCATGCGCACGCCACCGACTACCTCGCGCAGAGCGCCTGGCACGGGTTCCGCTATCGCGTGGGCGAGATGGTGGGCCTGGACCGCGAGCACCGCCTGGTGCACGTCGGGCCGGTGCACGACGACGAAGGCCAGCTGCTCACGCCGGCCTACACCCGCCGCTACGACACCCTGGTGCTGGCCGTGGGCAGCCGGACCAACGACTTCGGCACGCCGGGCGTGGCGGAGCACGCGATCGCCCTGGAGACACCGGAGGACGCCGAGCGCTTCCACCGTCGGCTCGTCAATGCCTGCCTGCGGGCGCACATGCAGCCCGAGCCGCTGCGGCCCGGGCAGCTGCAGGTGGCCATCATCGGCGCCGGCGCCACGGGGGTGGAACTGGCCGCCGAGCTGCACCGCGCCACGCGCACGCTGGTCTCCTACAACCTCGAGCGCATCGACCCCGAGCGTGACGTGCGCATCCACCTCATCGAGGCCGGGCCGCGCATCCTGCCCGCGCTGCCCGAGCGCATCTCGGCCTCGGCGCATGCGCTGCTCCAGGGCCTGAAGGTCGAGGTCCGCACGGGCGCGCGGGTGACGGCGCTCGACGCCGGGGGCGTGCACCTGGCCGACGGCACCGCGATCCCGGCCGAACTGATGGTGTGGGCGGCGGGTGTGAAGGCGCCGCACTTCCTGGCGGGCCTGGCCGGCCTGGAGACCAACCGGCTCAACCAGATCGTCGTCGCGCCGACGCTGCAGAGCACGCGCGACGAGGCCGTTTTCGCCATCGGCGACTGCGCCGCCGCGCCCTGGCTGGGCCGCGAGGGCGTCACCGTTCCCCCGCGGGCGCAGGCGGCGCACCAGCAGGCCAGTCACCTGGTCACGCAGCTGGCGCGCCGCATCGACGGCCAGCCGCTCAAGCCGTGGCGCTACCGCGATTTCGGCTCGCTGGTCTCGCTGGGCGAGTACAGCACCGTGGGCAACCTGATGGGTGCGCTGGTGGGCGGCAACCTGTGGGTCGAGGGCCTGTTCGCTCGCACCATGTACCTCTCGCTCTACAAGATGCACCAGGTCGCGCTGCACGGTTGGTGGAAGACGGCGCTGGGCTCGGCCAGCCGCTGGCTGACGCGCCGCACCGAGCCCCGCGTGAAGCTGCACTGAGCCCCCGGGCGGCGCGTGCCGCGCCCACCCTATGGCGCGGCGGCGGTGGTCTTCGCCACGACCTCGCGATTCCAGTACGTCGTGTTGTGCAGCGACAGCAGGTCCGGGTCGGTGCGTGCGTACGCCCGCCAGGGCTCGTCGCGCTGGATCGCCTGCGCCAGGTCGGCGATCGCGAGCTCCCGGTCCCGCTCGCTCGCGGCGGCGACTGCGCGGTAGCAGGCCCGGTTGTAGTACGCCTTCGAGAACGCCGGATCCTGGCGGATGATGCCGTCCTG
>JAJTGU010000203.1 GCA_021297985.1 Rubrivivax sp. | reverse complement strand
CTCCGGCAGCCCGCCGACGCGTGACGCCACGACCGGCACGCCAGCCGCCATGGCCTCCAGCGCGACCAGGCCGAAGGACTCGGCCTGGATCGACGGCACGCAGACCACGTCCAGCGTCTGCAGCAGCGCCGGCACGTCGTGGACAAAGCCGAGCAGGCGGATCCGGTCGGCCAGCACCGAGAGCGCAACCCGGTCCTGCAACCAGCGCTGCCACTGCGGCTGGCCGGCGGGCGCGTCGCCGGCGAACACGATCTCGAACGCCGGCAGCGCCGGGTCGCCGGCCAGATGCTCGGCGGCCTCGACGAGAACACGCTGGCCTTTCATCCGGTTGATGCGGCCGATCAGGCCGATGCGCAACGGCCCGTTTGCGGCCGGCGAGCCAGGTTCGGGAGCTGGCGCGTCAAGGCCCTCGGTGCTGTTCCAGACCACCGCGACGCGCTCGCGCAGCACCGGCTGGCGCGCCAAAACCCAGGCGGCCGTGGCATGCGCATTGCACACGACACGGTCGGCCGCGATCCGCAGCAGCCAGGGGAACAGCGGCGCCAGCACACGCGGCTGCTCGACGATCTCGTGCACGTGCCAGAGATGCGGCACCCTGCGGTACCAGGCCCACCAGGCACCGGCCAGCACCGCCAGCGTCTGCGTGTGCACCAGGTCGATCCGGCGCCCGGCCACCACGCCGTCCAGCCGATGCAGTGCCGGGCCGAGCTGGCCGGCCAGCCGCCACAGGCCGGGCAGGCTCAGCGCCGCACGTTCGAGCTTCAGCAGCGTCGCCGCTGGCAGCGTGTGGACGTCGGCCTGGCGCCGCTCAAGTTCGGCCACCAGCGGCCCCTCTCCCGGCAGCACCACGATCGCCTCGCCCCCCTGCGCCTGCAAGGCATCGACGGCGTGCAGCAGCGCTCGATCGCTGCCGTACAGGTCCGACGACTGGTGCACGAACAGCACGCGGAACGGCGCTGCATCGTCGTGGACCGCAGCCGAGCCGACCCCGGCCTTGGCCGGTCGAGCGAGCCGCAATTGCGGCAACAGCCGCCACAGCCGCCCCCAGGGCCACAAGGCTTTCCAGGCCCGGACGGCCTGTGGCCGGGAACCGACCTCCAGCGCCGGCGCCACCAGGGTCGCCACGGCCCAGCCGAGCAGCGTGCACAAAGCCACCGCCGCCCCGCCGCCAACCGGTGCCAGCAGCCAGGCCAGCGGCAACGCCACCGCCAGCGCCAGACCGAAGTGGCGCCCGAGCCGCGGCAGCGCGGCCTCGGCAGGGCCCGCCCGGCCCGCGAGCCAGCGCTGGCGCGCCGCGTCCAGCGCCATCAACGGCAGTGCCAGCCCGAGCACCTGCAGCGGCAGCACGCTGGCGGCGTACTCGGCACCAAACACCGTTGCCACCAGCCGTGGTGCCAGCAGCAGGTTGGCCAGCGCCACGAGGCAGCCGATCGCCACGGCCAGGTCCATCGCCCGGCCGGCGTCCTGCTCGTGCGCGCGCAGCGGCCGCAGCAGATCCAGCAGCAGCACCGGCGCCAGGCACAGCACCTCAAGCAGCTTCTGCGCCAGCGCGTAGTGACCTGCCGCCTCGTCGCCCAGGCGGGCACCGACCACCAGCACATCCAGCTTCAGCAGCGCCACGCCGCCGAGCGCCGCCGCCCACAGCGGCCAGGCCTCGGTCTGCAGGTCGCGTGCGGTTGCGGCGTCGATGGCCGCTGCAGGCCTTGGCACCGCGGTGTCGGACCGCAGGCGACGCCACTGCCAGGCCAGCAGGCCCGCGACGATTGCCGATTCCAGCACCACCGTTCCGGCCAGGCCCAGCACCACCTGCTGCACCGTCCAGCCGTGGTCGAGCATCGCCAGCATCGCGAGCTTGGCCAGGGCAGCCAGCAGCGTGCCGGCCAGCCGCGCCAGCGCCCCCGGCAGCGGATCGGCCGCGGCCTTGAACGGCAACTCGCAGCCCAGCGGGACCGCCGCGAGCAGCGACAGCGAGACGACCACGAACACCGCCAGCGCGAGCCCGTCTCCTGGCCGCAGGACCCAGCCGGCCACCCCCACCAGCGCCATCGCGAGCACGGCCACGCCGGCGCGGCGACGCAGCAGCAAGGCGGTGGCTGACAGTGCGTCCAGACGGCCTTGCGCGACCCGTGTCAGCAAAGGCCATTCGAGACCGCGCGACAAGGCGACGCTGGCCAGCGCGGCCATCGCCGACGCCAGGTTCAGCAGACCGAAAGGACCCGGGCCAAGCGCACGTGCGATCAGCACCGAGATCAGCGCCACTGTGACCAGGCGCAGCAGGTTCTCGGCCCACAGCACGGCGGTGCCCCAGGCCAGCCGGCTCCCGACCGAGAGACCGCCCTCGGGATTGCTCGCTGGACGTCCCGGCGCGCTCATGCCCGGCCTCCGGATTCGGCACCACTTCCGAAGTAACGCGCGCGGCGCTCCGGACCCACCGCCCGCCAGAGGGACCGCGCGCAGTCGGCGTGCTGCTCGAACGCCTCGGCGCTGGGCTCGCCCAGTGTCGACAAGCGAAAGATCAGGCCGTCGGCGATCCAGCCCGAGAGACCTTCACGCCACTGCGCCAGGCGGCGCCCCAGCCCGGGCAGTGCCGCCACCTGGCCAAGCGTGAGCCAGTAGCTGATGGCCTCGCGGCGTGGACCCTGGGTCGCAAACAGGCGCCGCACCGGCACCTGCACACCCGGGGCCAGTTCAAGGCGGTGATCACCCAGCGGCCGGACGGCAAAGCCCTGGCCGCGGTAGCAGAACTCCGGCCGGTGCACGGCCGTGGCCTCGCCGCCCTGGTCCACGCCATAGGCCACCGACAGCATCACCCGCACGCCGTCCAGCCGCTGCATCGTGCGCGCCAGGACCTGGTGGTAGGTGGCGGCCAGCAGCTCCTGCTGAGCCGGGTCGGGCAGCAGCGGCCGGATCGAGTCGTCGTTGCGCCAGTTGCCGAAGGCCAGTGGCAGGTCGCGCTCGAGTTCCAGCGTGCCCATCGCGTCGACCCGGCGCCGGCGCGGCCGCAGCGCCTCGGCTGTCGGCAAGCTGCCCAGCAGCACGGCACCCGCCACCAGGTGCCGACGCGACACGCCGCCCGGCTTCATGCGGGGCCGCCCCGGATGGCGATCCGGCGCCTCTCGACCGCAGCCAGTCCCGCGTCGGTGACCAGCATCAGGACCATCGCGACGCCGAACAGCACCACCCCCGCGAGCCCGTGCAGCAGGCCCTGGACCGCCGCCTCGCCGAGGTGGAAGGTGACGAGCACCAGCACCATGGTGCGCACGACGTTGGCCGCCAGCGCGATCGGCACCAGCAGCACCGCCAGCGTCACGTCGCGCCAGCGCTGCACGGACGGCCCCCGCAGCTGCATGTAGAGCAGGCCCATCGCCTCGAGCGTGAACATCGAGGCCAGACCGGCACACGCATCGGCGACCAGCAGCTTGTACTGGTCCACGGCCAGGATCACGCCGCTGCGCGCCACCGGGTAGCCGGCCGAGTGCAGCAACTGCTCTGCGACCGTGCTGACCGCGATCTTGAGCGGCAGCGTGACCTCCTGGACGACGATTCCGGGCATCGGCACCACGAGCAGCAGCGCCAGCAGCGGCAGCGCCACCGCACGCAGGGCCGCCACACCCGCAGCCAGCATCAGCCACGCCGCGCCGGCCAGCCACAGCCCCAGCACTTCAGCCTGAAGCAGGCCCTGGGAACGGCCGAAGACGAGCAGCACGAACGCCAGCGACATCACCAGCGCCGCCGGGCCCCAGCCCGCTGGCGCGGGCAGTGCGGCGATTCGATCGCGCCGCTGCCACATCAGCCACAAGGCCACCGCCAGGATCACCGGGCCGTGGCTCTGCTCCTGGGCCGGCCAGACCCGCGTCGCCAGGCTCCACAGCGTCGGCGATGCGGCAGCGGCCAGCACCGCGAACGGCAACAGCCACGCCACACCCGAGCCGACGGGCGGCGCGGCCGCCGAGGGGGGTGCTCCTGCCGCAGGCGTGCGGGACAGCAAGGCTCAGGGCCGGCGGTTGAACGTCGCGCCGGCCCAGGCAAAGGCGGCGCCTTCGGCCGGCAGGCTGGCCATCAGGTCCTGGGCCGCCGCCAGCGAGCTCTTGCCCGGTCGCAACACCATCAGCGCGGCGCCGCAGGCCGCGGCGATGACAGCCGCGTCCATGCCCAGCGACATCGCAGGCGTGTCGACCACGACATGCTCGAACTTGCCGACGACATCGGCCAGCAGCTGCGTCAGCGCCTGGCCTTCCAGGAGCTCCAGCGGGTTGGGCGGCACGGTTCCGGCGGCGAGCACGAAGAGCGACGGCAAGCCCGGCACCGCGTCGACCGACAGGCGTTCCGAGCGCCCCGACAGCATCTGCGCCAGGCCCCCTGACGAAGGCGCAGGATCGGCGCCAGTGCCCGTGGCCGGATCCTGGACGCCGGAGGCGAAGATCCGATGCTGGCGCGGTCGGCGCAGGTCGGCGTCGATCAGCAGCGTCCTCTCGCCGCTCTGGCTGAAGGCCACCGCCAGGTTGGCCGCGACGTGACTGCGGCCTTCGCCCGAGGCCGGGCTGACGACTGCGAGCGCGCGCGAAGGTGATGCCGCTTCGGTCGCGATGGCCGCCAGACGCAGCCGCAGCTGCGCCCGCAGGCCGCGAAAGGCCTCGGCCGCCTGGGCGTACGGCTGCTGCACGACCACGAGTTCGTCGGCCAGCCGCACGGCGCTTCCGGCCGGCGGTGCGACCGGGTAGCGGAACTGCCGTGCCAGCGCCTGTTCGACCTCGGCCGGCTTCAGGAGCCCCAGGGCCACGGCCGACTCGCCAAAGCGCATGCCGCTGGCGCGCTGGTGCGCCAGCACCTGGGCCACGGCATCGGCATCCAGCCGCTCGCCAAAGGCCTGTCCCAGCGGGGCACTCCACGCGTTCATCGCGCACCCTCCGCAGCGGCGAGCGCGGCGCCGGGCGCGTCGTCGCCGGATTTCGGGCGACGGGATGAGGGACGCAGCAGTTCAACCGCCGCGTTGCCACCGGTCCCGGCCGGCAGCACCTGCCCGAGCAACGGAAGCTTCAGCCCGCGGGCGACGTCTTCGGGGGTGCGCAGGCGGCGGTCGGCGCCTTCGCGCATCAGCACCGCCGCCAGGCCCAGCAGCAGTCCGGCGGCAGCACCCAGCGTCAGGTTCAGCGGCCAGTGCGGAAAGCTCGGCCGTGCCGGCTCGACCGCAGCCGCCAGCAGCGACGCGTTGGTCACGTCGCTCTCGCTTTCCAGGCTCATCTGCGTCAGGCGGGCGGCCACCGCGTCGTAGGCCCGCTGCGCCAGGTCGACCTCGCGTTGCAGCAGCGTCCACTGGTCGCGGTCGCCGCGCAGCGCGAGCACCCGTTCGCGCTGGGCGTCGAGCGCGCCCTTGATCTGCGACTCGCGCGACTCGGCCAGGATCGCGCCGATGCCGACCCCGGCCGACAGGCGCTGCGTCTCCTGCTGCAGCTTCAGCCGCAGCTCGGCCTGGGCGGCACGCGCCTCGATCAGCGACGGATGGTTGTCGCCCAGCCGCTCGGCCAGTTCGCGCAGCCGCGCGTCCGGGCGCGCCAGTTCGTTGCGCAGGCCCTGGGCGACGGGGTGGTTCAGCACATCGGGCAAGGACTCGGGCGCGATGCCGGCCGCCACCTGGCGGCTGCGGACGTCGGCGGTCGATCCCTGACTCGCGACCCACTGCGACGACAGGTCGTTGAGCCTCGCGCTTTCGACGTCGAGCCGCTCGTCGTTGCCGACCAGCCCCTTGGCACGCTGGAACGCCGACAGCCGCGTCTGCGCCTGCTGAAGCTGCTCGCGGAGGTACTTGGACCGGTCATCGAAGAACTCGGTGTAGCGGCGCGCCGGCTCGGTGCGCAGTTCGAGCACGGTCTCGAGGTAGGCCTGCGCGAAGGTGTTCGCCACCGCGACCGAAAACGAAGGATCCACCGACGAGAACCTCAGCTCGATCACGTTGCTCTCGCGCGAGGGGCGCACGTCGAGCCGGCGTTGCAGCCGCTGCGCCAGCCACTGCTCGTAGTTGCCGCGGCCACCGGTGTCGTCCAGCCAGTCGGCGCGGAGTTCGGGCCGCTCGCCGAGCTTGAGCGATCGCACGACACGCTGGGCGACCCGGTCGCTGGCCAGGATGTCGGCCTGGGTCGCCATGTAGCTGGGCGCCAGCATGGCCGAGCTGTTGGCACCGGCCAGGGGATCGGCGCTCTTGACGTCGATGACGACCGCGGCGCTCGCCGTCCAGCGCGGCGGCAACCACAGCGACAGCGCAACGGCCGCCGCCAGTGTCGCCGCGAACACGGCCAGCAGCAGCAGCGCGCGGGCACGCACGATGGACAGCAACTGGGTCAGGGTCATGGGGTTCGAGGGGCTTGAAGTGGGGTGGAAGGAGTCAGGCGCACCGAGGTTCAGCGCAGGCCGGCCATTCCGCGGGCGACCGCGGCGGCCGGTGCGCTGGCGGTGGGAGACGTCGCCGGCAAAGGCGCAGCGGCAATGGCCGACGCAGGCGCAGCGGCAAGGCCTGGCGCTGCTGCCGAGACGGAGGCCGAAGCCGCGTCCGCCGGCGCCGAGGCCGCCTGGGCAAAGCGGCCGTGGTAGGCCACACGGGCATCGCGGCGCAGCGTGGTGATGGCCGTGGCCACCGCGTCGCGCCGCCGTTCCGCCATCAGGCGCTGCTCGATGGCCGGCCGCACGGCCTCGAAGGCCAGCGGTGCGTCGGTGGCGCTGGCCCGCACGACGATGCGCGCCGCGCCCGCGGTGCCGAGCAGCAGGGCCTGCCCGTCGCGCATCTTCGACAGTGGCTCGAGCCAGGCCGCCGGCAGCCCCTCGGCCGGTTGCACGCTTCGGCTGCCCTGCGACGGCAGCTTCTGGGCCCGCATCCAGTCGCCGATCTGCACCAGCGTCGCGCCACCGGCCAGCAACACCCGCAGCGACTCGAACTGCT
>JAJTGU010000231.1 GCA_021297985.1 Rubrivivax sp. | reverse complement strand
GTGCGGCACTTCCGGCACTGAGCCAGCGTGCAACGAACGCCGCGACTGCGCTTGAAGGGACTTGCCCTTCGCACTGTGGCCATGCCCAGCCATCGCGGCACGAATCAGGATTCGCTGGCGGCACGCGGTGTGTCTTGATGGAGTCTTTCGACCCTTCAGCGACCCTCACCGCTCAGGATTCGGCGGCCCACAGCAGTCCCTCGTTTCAATCTGCGCCGCGGCCTCAAATTGGATCGACCAATCAGCCTGCGGGCTTGCTTGGCCATGCAGCCAACAGTTCAAGCTGGCTACGCCTTGAGGAACGACCTTCGCGAAGATGTGGGGGAAAACCTTGCTGCGCGTTGTGCAGCCCTTCTCTACGGCGAGCGAAAGAACGACAAGGGCTTGCGCGCGAAGCGCAAGGCCAGCATGCCGCCCAACTGCCACAGCTGGGCAAAGCCCAACTGACGGGACTTGACCGCCACGTACAGGGCCAGCGTGAAGCTGACCAGCAGGTTGACCGCAGCAATGCCGACCACGCCAGCCATGGCCCACGGCAACACGGTGCGCACCTCGTTCCAGCCCAGGCTGACCAGGGCCGTGCCAACGTTGGCGCTGGAGAAGGCGACATGGCGGATGTCGATGGGCAGGCCGGTCAGCACTCCCATGGTGCCGACCAGGCCCAGGTACATGCCGAAGAACAGGTTGCCCAGGATGGCGCCGAAATGGGCATCCAGATAGCTTCCAAGCTGGCAGGCGCGTTCCGCGCCCAGCCGGGCGAAGCGGGGCGACCGCGCCACGCGGTCGCCCAGTGCGTGGTAGCGGGCCTGGTTGTCGAAGTAGCCCGAGACGAGTCCGGACAGAAACAGCCCCATACCGGCCACGGCCGCAAAGAAGAGCGCCCCGCTCGTCAACGGATGCACATCGGCAAGCATCGCGTTGAGCTTTTCGGGCGGGGCAACTGTGGTGCCGAACAGCGCCACCCACACGAACGCAATCAGGCAGGCCAGCGGGAAGGCGAGCCCCACGTTGCCGAGCACGGCGACGAACTGGGTGCGCACCATGTTCTGCGCGAGATCGGCCAGCCGGTCCAGCCGATCGGCCGCCGCATCTTGCAGCGTGCTGGCGATCGTTGCAGCCGTCATGGCGGGCTGCTTGGTGGCCACGACGAAGCCGAGCATGTGGATGAGGACGAAACCCAATCCGTAGTTGAGCCCGTAGACGATGCCCGCCGTCAGCGGCGGCAGATGCAGCAGCGCCAGCTGCACCTTGGCCAGCGCCATGAAGGCGATCACGACGCCGCCGCCGGCGGCCGCGCGCGCCATGTGCAACCAGCCCGCGCGATCCTGCGCGATGTAGTGTTCGCCATGACGTGCCGCATGGTCGGTGATGTTGCGCGCGAGCAGGCCCACGGTCTCGCCGATGTAGGGGCCGACCTGGTCGCGCTGGTGCGCCCCGTGGATCGTCTCGCCCAGCAAGGCGACCACCGCAGCCGGCGATGGCTGCTGCGCGATCGTGCCCAGTACCACTCGCAGCCGCGACACGAGCTGGCTCATGCGCGCTAGGAGGTAGGTCAGGCGAATGGACACGCCAATGTCGGGCACACGCCGGTGCACGCGCGCCAGGGCGGCCTCGCATTGCGCAAGCAGCACATCGGCGCTGCGGCCCTCCTCAATGGAGAGCCCCACACCGGTGGTGCGCAACCGGTCGAGCCAGGGCACGAGCAGGGCATTCAGGGCCAGGAACGGAGACTCGTGCTCTTCGAGTGCGGCATCGGCGCGCAGCAGTTCGCGGTCCAGCGCGCAGCCGGCAAGCCGGTACGACAGCATGCGCGCTGCCTCGCCAAGGCTGCGCTGCGTCACGGCACGTGCGTCAATGTCCACCGCAGGCGACACCGCTTCCAGCACCCGGGCCCAGGCCGTCGGCGAGACGAGCGGAATCCAGCGGTGGTCGTCGGCGGCCACCACGCGCTGCACCAGTTCGTACAACGACCCCCCCGGCGCCGGCACGGGCAGCAGCCGCTGCCCGATGCGTCCGGCCAGTTCCAGAGTGAAGCCTTTGGCGCTGTGCATGCCCGTTTCGGCAAAGAAGGCCTGCTGCGACGGGATGGCCAGCAGGGTGCGCACCGCCAAGCGCAGGCGGTCCAGGTGCGCGGCGTCTTGGCACAGCGCCAGCAGCTGCCGACTGGCGTGCGCGCCCTGCTCCAGGGGCGTCAGCGCAGGGTCGGGGCGCACGGCCAGCAGGCCATCCCGCAGCACGCGGACCGCGTCTTCCAGCCCCACAGGCGCCGGTGCCGCCGCGGCACCCACGGCATGCCTGCCGTCGCGGGCGGACACGCCTTCGGACACCGCCCCGGTGCTGCCTTCGTTGTTCAGCGCCCCGCCCGACACCTCATCCGGCATGGCGCTGGCGCCCATCCAGCCAGGTGGAGTGGATCTTGATCGACTGGATGGCGTCGGGGGCCACGGTCAGGGGGTCTTTCTCGAGCACCACGAGGTCGGCAGCCTTGCCGGGCTCCAGGCTGCCACACAGGTGGTCGAGATGGCACTGCCAGGCGGCGTCGATCGTCACCGCGCGCAGGGCCTGCATCGGCGTGATGCGCTCTGCCGGATTGAGCACGCCGCCGCCCTCGCGCATGTCGCGCAGCACGGCGTTCTGCACGCAGCGCAGCGGGTCGATGGGCGTCACGTTGTAGTCGGAGTGCAGCGAGATGCGCAGCCCGCCCTTGAGCGCCGAATGGCAGGGGTCGAGCCGGTTGGCCCTGGCCGGCCCGAGCAGCCGGTCGCGGAAGGCACGGCCCCAGAAGTGGACGTGTCCGATCAGGAACGAGGGCGAGATCCCCAGCTTCTTCATGCGGGCGATCTGCTCGTCGTGCAGGATGCTGCAGTGTTCGATGCGGTGGCGCAGCTTGTGGCCGCCCGCGCCGCGTGTGCCGCGTTCGAAGGCGTCGAGCGTGACGTCGATGGCCGCGTCGCCGTTGGCGTGGATGCCGAGCTGCCAGCCCTCGCCGTGTGCCTCGCGCACGACCTGCTCGATCTCCTCGGGCTTGTAGTTCAGCGCACCCCGGTTGCTGCCACCGAGGTAAGGCTGGCGCTGGTAACCCGTGCCGCCCTGGTTGGAGCCGTCGGACCAGGCCTTGATGCCATTGAGCGTGAAGCGG
>JAJTGU010000175.1 GCA_021297985.1 Rubrivivax sp. | reverse complement strand
TGTGCATCGCAAAGATGCCGGCGTCCATGCTCGGGCCCATCTGCAGCGTCAGCGGCGCGTAGAGCGTCCAGCCGGCGGCGGGCGCGCCACCGGGCATGAAGAAGCTGGTCCCGAAGTGGCGGTCGGTCAGCGTCATCGTGATCGCACCGGCGAGCACCGGCATCACCGCGATCAGCAGGTAGGCCGTGATCAGCCAGGTCCAGCAGAACAGCGGCATCTTCATCAGCGTCATGCCCGGCGCGCGCATGTTCAGGATCGTGACGATGATGTTGATCGAGCCCATGATCGAGCTTGCGCCCATGATGTGCAGCGCGAAGATGGCCATGTCCATCGACGGGCCCATCTGCAGCGTCAGCGGCGCATACAGCGTCCAGCCTGCGGCCGGAGCGCCGCCGGGCACAAAGAAGCTCGCGGCGATCATCAGCGCAGCCGGGATCAGCAGCCAGAAGCTGAGGTTGTTCATGCGCGCAAACGCCATGTCCGCGGCGCCGACCTGAAGCGGGATCATCCAGTTCGCGAAGCCCACGAACGCCGGCATGATCGCGCCGAAGACCATGATGATCCCGTGCATGGTCGTGAACTGGTTGAACAGCTCCGGATTCACGAACTGCAGGCCGGGCTGGAACAGCTCGGCGCGGATTCCAAGCGCAAGAACGCCGCCGAACATCAACATCGCGAAGCTGAACAACAGGTACATCGTTCCGATGTCCTTGTGGTTCGTCGCGAAGACCCAGCGGCGCCATCCGGTGGGATGGCCGTGGTCGTCGTGGGCGTGGTCGTGTCCGTGACCGTGGTCCAGAACTGCGCTCATGGAGGGATCCTCAGGAAGTCTTGGTTACTTGCGGGCGGCAACGATCTCGGCCGGCTGCACGAGCTTGCCGGTCTTGTTGCTCCACGAATTCTTGGTGTAGGTCACGACGGCGGCGATCTCGGTATCGGACAGCTGCTTCCATGCCGGCATCGCACCGCCGGCCGCACCGTTGAGCAGGATCTGCACCTGCTTGGCTGCGTCGTTGAGCACGATCTCGCTGCCGTCCAGTGCTTTGATCGGACCGGCGCCCTTGCCGTCGGCCTTGTGGCAGGCGGCACAGTTGGCGGCATAGACCTTCTCACCGCGCGCGAGCAGTTCGTCGAGCTTCCACTCCTTGCTCGGGTCGTCGGCCAATGCCGCCATCGCCTTCTTCTTCTCGTCGACCCAGGCGGCATAGTCGGCCTGCGAAACCACCTTGACGTGGATCGGCATGTAGGCGTGTTCCTTGCCGCACAACTCGGCGCACTGGCCATAGAAGTCGCCGGTCTTCGTTGCGCGGAACCAGGTGTCGCGCACAAAGCCGGGGATCGCGTCCTGCTTGACACCCAGGCTGGGCACCATCCACGCGTGAATCACGTCGTTGGCCGTGGTGACGATGCGGATCTTCTTGTCCACCGGCACGACGAGCGGGTTGTCGACCTTCAGGAGGTAGTTGTCGCCAGCAGGTTTGCCGGCGTCGCTCATCGCCCGATGGCTGGCATCCAGCGTCGACAGGAAGCCGATCCCTTCGCCCTCGCCTTTGAGGTAGTCGTAACCCCACTTCCATTGATAGCCGGTGGCCTTGACGGTGATGTCGGCGTTGGTCGTGTCCTTCATGGCAACGACCGTGCGCGTTGCGGCAGCGCCCATGCCGATCACGATCAGGAGCGGAACCACGGTCCAGGCGATCTCGACTGCAACGCTTTCGTGGAAGTTGGCGGGCTTGGCGCCCACCGACTTGCGGTGCTTGAGCACCGAGTAGAACATCACTCCGAACACGCCGATGAAGATCACCAGGCAGACGATGAGCATGCCCCAGTGCAGCACGCCAATGGTGGCTGCGAGATCCGTCGCAGCCGGGTGCAGGTTCAACTGGTTGACGGCCGGCCCGCCGGGCAGGTCGTTCACGGGACCCGTGGCCGACGCGAAGCCGGGGGCGGTCACCATCGAGGCTGCGGCCAGACGGCGTGTCCAGCGGATCGGGTTTGGCACGGTCTTCGGATTCATGGTGGACACGGACATGGGCGGGTGCAGTGGGTTCGACGGCAAGGTTCGTTTCAAGCCTTGGCCCGGCATTCAGCGGGCTTGGCGCAGTGCGAGCCTGAGCTCGCGTGCAAAGTCGGCGCGCAACTCGGGGCGCAGGTAGCGGCCGACGCGCACGACGCGGCCCTGACCGGCAAGCTGGACAAGCGAGTTCTGACCCGCGGAAGGCTCGACGGTCAGCCACTCGGCGGCAAACTCGGCCCGCTCGACCCGGGTTCCGAGGGTGTGTTCGACGTACAGCGTATGGCCCATCAGAGTCAGCGTCTCACGGTCGCCGGCGTGACGCGCGAAGACCAGAAGCGCGACACCGACGATCAACAACTCGAGTCCGGCAAAACCGAGCACATAGGGGGCGCCACTCAACGCGAAACCAACGCCGATGCTCAATGACACGGCGCACAGCATGAGGTAGCTCGCCAGCATCTGGCGAGGTGTCAGCGAGCAGTTGCGCGTCAGCTTCCATTGCAGACCGCCGCTGGTTTCGAGCTCGCGACCGAAACGCCACCCGCCGGCTCGAGGACGCGGCGCGGGGGCAGGCCAGGGGTTGGGGGCAAAGGCGGCGTCCATGAACGTGGCGAGCGCTGGGTGCGGCGGAGGTCTTGTCGGCGACAACATCAGTCGGTACAGCAGCTTCAAGCCGGAACAGACCCCAGGGCCACGGAGGACGCCGTCAACCCGGTCCGCTGTACGAAAACCATGACGGTCATTCTAGACCAAGACCTCCGCTCAGCCGGGTCAAGGCAGCGGCGGCTTGGGCTTGGGTATTGGCGCCCGTGGGTGACCGGCGCGCACCATTTCGCGCATCGCATCCAGGCCGATCAGCGTCTCCGGGGCGACAGCGGCCTTGGGCATACCCTTGAACGCGTGGCCGTACACGAGCTCGATCTCGACGCCGATCCGGCCGTCAGCCCCGGCCCGAGCCGCCAAGGCGTGCAGCAAACGCTCCCGCCAGCGGGGTGTGCGAAGCCCAGGCTGGCGATCCGGGTTGGCGTTACCGCCCAGGCCACGCAGCTCGTGCAGCAATGCTGCCGGATCGGCATAGGTCAGGGTCAGCGTCTCCTGGTCCATCACGGGCTCCGCGAAGCCAGCCTCGACCAGCATGTCGCCCAGGTCATGCATGTCGACAAACGGCGCATGGGGTGAGCCCCAGCCGGCGCTTTGGTAGATCTCGCGCAAGGTCTGCAGACTCCCCGGACCAAGGGTCGTGAACATCAGGAAACCATCGACGACCAAGGCCCTTTGCCACTGTCGCATCAGCGCTTGTTGATCGGCCACGGCATGCAGCACCATGTTGGCCCAGACCAGATCAGCACTGCCTGCCGAGAGATCGGCCGCGACGACCACCTGCGCAGGGGCCGCGCCGTGGCGACGCAGCGACCACCACGGCCGCGCTTCGGCCCGCAGGCGTTCGTCGCGAATCCCGACGTGGCGTTCGAGCGCGATGCGCTCGGCTTTCGGATGGGCCTGGGCAAGCACGACCTGGCTCGCGCCCTGGCGTGCCCACCAGTCGACGATGCGCTTCGGGCTGCGCTTGATCCAAGGCAGACGCTCGGCCATGCGGCGCGCGGCTTCAGCGTGAAGCCAGGGCGGCTCGGGCGAGCGCTCGATGCGCGTCAGCTGCCGTCCCAGCGCCACAGCGTCCACGGGCCGCACGGCACCACGACTGGAGTCTTCCTGGGGCATGGGATCAGTATATTGAGGGCATGTTCGCCCTCTTGAGCCCGCGCTGGCGGCGCGTTTGCGGCTTGCCCACGTTGTGCGAGACCTGCGGCCGGATGTCCGCACAGCGGCTGTGCGCCGCCTGCCTGGCGCAGCATGGCCGGCTGGCGCCCGGCTGCCAGCGTTGCGCGCTGCCCATCGGCAGCGTCGTGCCGCTGTGCGGGCGTTGTCTGGCCCAGCGACCGGCGTTCGACCGGACGATCGCCGCCTTGCCCTACGCGTTTCCCTGGGACGGTGTGCTCCGGCGGCTGAAGTTCCATGAGGGACTGGATCTGGCTCCGTCGCTCGCCGAGCGGCTGGCCGATGCTGTCCTGGACTGCGGTGGTGGCCCGGTCGATGCGGTGCTGCCGGTCCCACTGGCGGCCGTGCGGCTGCGCCAACGCGGCTTCAATCAGGCCTGGGAGATCGCACGCCGGGTCGCCCAACGGCTGAGGCTGCCTGCCAACGAGTCGCTGCTGCTGCGCACCCGCGACACGGCCGCCCAGGCCGGGCTGGACCGCGCGGCCCGGCTGCGCAACCTGGCGGCTGCATTCGAGCTGGCTCCTGATGCGCGTCCCCTCATGGCCGGACGCCGCTTGGCCCTGGTCGATGACGTGATGACCACCGGCGCCACAGCCGACGCCGCAGCGGCGGCCTTGCGTGCGGGTGGCGCCGCGGCGGTCGAGGTCTGGGTCGTCGCGCGCACGCCTGCGCCGGACTGAGGGCTTGTCGATGTTCAACATCGTGCTGGTCGAGCCCGAGATCCCGCCCAACACCGGCAACGTCATCCGGCTTGCCGCCAACACCGGCTGCGCGCTGCACCTGGTCGAGCCGCTGGGTTTTGCAATGGAGGACAGGCTGCTGCAACGCGCCGGCCTCGACTATCACGAATACGCCAGCGTGCAGCGGCATCGCGACTGGTCGGCCTTCCTGGCGGCCACCGCGGCAGACCCGGAACGCCTCTTCGCGTTCACGACACGGGGTTCGCGGCCCATGGCCGATGTCGCGTGGCGGGCTGGCGACTGGATGGTCTTCGGCAGCGAATCCCGCGGCCTCGCGCCGGCGCTTCGCGACTCCTTTGCCGCCGGCCAGCGGGTGCGTCTGCCGATGCGCGCAGGGCAGCGAAGCCTGAACCTGAGCAACGCCGTGGCGGTGGCGGTGTTCGAGGCCTGGCGGCAGAACGGCTATGCAGGCGGCGGCTGAGTCTCCGCCACAGGACCTGTGGCCATCAGGGCGCATCAGCCTTCGTCCCGGGCCTCGCGCTCCATCAGTCGACGGACTGCCGCCTCCACCGTCAGCCGCCCGGCCAGCAGGTCGACCACGGCTGCCACGATCGGCATTTCGACGCCCAGCGCCGTGGCGCGCGCCAGCACGGTCGGTGCGCTGAGCACGCCCTCGGCCACGTGGCCCAGGCGCGCCAGAACCTCGGGCAGGGCCAGCCCTTGGGCGAGCAGCAGGCCGACCTGCCGATTGCGCGAAAGGTCACCGGTGGTCGTGAGCACCAGATCGCCCAGGCCCGACAGCCCCATGCAGGTCTGAGGGCGCCCGCCCATCGCGACCGCCAGCCGTGTGATCTCGGCCAGGCCGCGGGTGACGAGCGCCGCCCGGGCATTGAGACCGCCGCCGATGCCGTCGAGCGCTCCGACGGCGATCGCGATCACGTTCTTCACCGCACCACCGACCTCGACGCCGGTCACATCGTCGGTCTTGTAGATGCGCAGCGCAGGTCCATGCAAGGCGCGGACGGCCTGATCCAGGACCACCGGGTCGGGACTCGCCGCGACGAGTGCCGTCGGCTGGCCGAGCGCCACTTCCTGGGCGAAGCTCGGGCCGGAGAGCACGCCCCAGCCGATGCCGCTGTGGCCCCCAAGGACCTCGGACGCGATCTCGTGACCGAGCGCGCCGCTGCCCGACTCGAAGCCCTTGCACAGCCACAGGGCGGTGGTCGACGGACGGGCCTCGGACAGCGCGGCCAGCATGCCGCGAAGGCCCGACATCGGCATCGCGAGCATCACCAGCTGGCCCACGGCAGCGGCCAGGGCCTGGTCGCGGTCTGCCGTCACCATCAGGCCTGGAGGAAGGGCGATGCCCGGCAGGTGCTGGGAGTTGGAGCGCTCCTGTGCAATCCGCGCGGCGTGTTCTGCACGGCGGCTCCACAGCAGCACCGAGTGGCCGCGGCCAACGGCGGCCACAGCGATGGCCGTGCCCCAGGCGCCGGCCCCGAGCACGACGATCTTCATCCCGGCTCCCGGCATCTGCGTGGCCGGACTGCGGCCAGACTCAGTTGAGCGTCGTGATGATGCGTGGCGCGTCGTCGCCGCCATTGCCGGCGGCGGCTTCTGCCTGGGCCTGCTGGGCCTCGAACATGGCCTGGAAGTTGACTTCGGTCAGCATGATCGGCGGGAATCCGGCACGGGTGCAGATGTCGCTGACGATGGCGCGCAGGTAGGGGTAGATCATCTGCGGGCAGACGATCGACAGGATGCCCTGCTTCTGCTCTTCGGGCACGTTCCGGATCTCGAAGATGCCGGCCTGCTTGGCCTCGACGAGAAACAGCGTCTTGTCCTTGAGCTTGGTCGTCACGGTGGCGGTGACGGTCACCTCGAACACGCCGTCGGCGACCTGGCCGGCCCCCATCGCGAGGTGGATGTCGACCTGCGGCTGGGCCTGCTCCAGCAGGATCTGCGGCGAGTTGGGTTGCTCGAGCGACAGGTCCTTCAGGTACATGCGCTGGATCTGGAACACGGGAGTGGCGTCGGACATGGCGGGCTCGCGAAAGTGGACGAAGGCGTTCGGAAGGAAGGGCAGAAAAAAGCGGCGCCATCGGGGCGCCGCGAGTCACGGATTATGCCGGGCTGTCCTGAAGCAGCGGCATCAGACCTCCCCTCTGGTCGAGGGCCACGAGGTCGTCGCAACCCCCCACATGGGTGTCGCCGATGAAGATCTGCGGCACCGTGCGGCGGCCCGTGCGCTCGATCATGGTGTCGCGCTGGGCGGGGTCGAGGTCGACCCGGATCTCGTCGATCCGTGCCACGCCGCGCTGGGCGAGCAACTGCTTGGCGCGGATGCAGTACGGGCAGACCTGGGTGGTGTACATCGTCACGGCGGGCATCGTGGTCTCCGCTATGCTGATTCGAGCGGGTGTCAGGCCTTGGCCTTCTCGGCCTTCTCGGCCTTTTCCGACTTCTCGGCGGTTTCGGCCGACTTCTCGATCGGGAAGCTGCCGTCGCGCCAGGCGGCGGTGCCGCCCTGCAGGGCCACGGCCTTCTCGAAGCCGGCCTTGCGCAGCAGCGCGGCGGCACGCCCGGCACGCGCTCCGGTGGGGCACAGCAGGATGAGCGGCAGCGCCTTGTTGGTCGGCAACTGCTTGCTGCCCTCCAGTTGACCGAAGGGGATGTTGCGGGCACCTGCGGCATGACCGGCGGCAAACTCGCCCGGCTCGGACACGTCGACCAGCACGCCCTTCTCGCGGTTGATCAGACGCACCGCTTCCGAAGTCGGCACCGTCGTGCCGCCTGCCCCCTTGTTGACGAGCGGCCAGACCAGCATGCCGCCTGAGATGAAGGCCACGATCAGCAGGATCCAGTTCTCGGTGATGAAGGACATCAGGTTCACGGCAGGCACTCTGGCAAAAGCTCCGCTGACAAGGGGTCGGCGAAAAACCGCAAATTATAGAATTTGGCGATGACCCGACCTGTTCACACCCTGGTCCTGATCCGCCACGGCGAATCGACCTGGAACCTCGAGAACCGCTTCACCGGCTGGACCGATGTGCCGCTGACCGAAACCGGCGTCACCCAGGCGCGCGAAGCCGGACGACTGCTGCGCGAAGCCGGCCTCGACTTCGACTGCTGCTACACCTCGGTGCTCAAGCGTGCGGTGTGGACGCTCTGGCACTGCCTGGACGCGATGGACCGCACCTGGCTGCCGGTACAGCACGACTGGCGCCTCAATGAGCGTCACTACGGCGCCTTGCAGGGCTTGAACAAGGCCGACATGGCGCGCCAGTACGGCGACGCCCAGGTGCTGGCCTGGCGGCGAAGCTACGACACGCCGCCGCCGGCGCTGACCGCCGATGACCCGCGCGGCCAGCGCCAGGACATCCGATACGCCGGGCTGTCGCCGGAGCAGATCCCGCTGACCGAGTGCCTGAAGGACACCGTTGCGCGTGTGCTTCCTTTCTGGAACGAACGTGTCCTGCCTTCGCTGAGCCAGGGCAAGCGCATCGTCATCGCGGCCCATGGCAACAGCCTGCGCGGGCTGGTGAAGATGCTCGACGGCATCAGCGACGAGGACATCGTCGGCCTGAACATCCCCAATGGCCTGCCGCTGGTCTATGAGCTCGACGGCCAGGGCCGCGCGCTCGGCCGGCGCTATCTGGGCGAAGCGGCCGGCTGAGTCGGCGAGCCCGGCAGCGGCTCGAGCACGACCAGCAGGTGATCGGCCGTCAGCCCGAGCCCGGGCACGCCGTCCTCGGGCGCGTCAGACCCCAGACGTTGCATCCGACGGGCTCGATGGCGAGCCTCCAGGCCCGGTAGCCACCACCAGCGCAAGAACTGCCGCCAGCGCTTGACGCGCCCCTGCTCCGGCCGGTCGAGGTAGTTGAAGCGTTCAAGTTCCACGCATCGGGCCCCCAGGCCCTCGGCGTGTGCCAGCAGCCAGAGCGGCGAGATGAACGCGATGTGCTCCGGCCAGGCGCAGTACCACCAGCGCGACCGGAGCCGCCGCCAGAGCCAGTTTCGGCCGTCACCGGTGGTCAGCACCAGTCGGCCGCCAGGCGCCAGTCGGGACATCAGTTCGGCCGCCAGCCCGCGGGGTGAAGGAACGTGTTCGATCACGTCCATCGCGACGATGCAGTCGAAGCGCTGGCCGGTCGGCAGTTCAGCCAGTGTGGCTACGACGTGGGCGCCCGCATGTTCGCGGGCCTGGGCCGCGGCCGCTTGGTTGAGCTCGATGCCGAAGCGCTTCAGGCCTTGCGGCAGTGCCGCCAGCATCGCGCCGGTGTAGCAGCCGAAGTCCAGCACCGTGGCGCCCGCCGGCAGGCGGCCCAGGTGATCCAAGACGAGCCGCTGGTCGCGCCGCAGCGGACCCGGCTTCCAGACGTCGACTCGGCTGTTGTCGTACAGCGCGGTGTAGTGCGCCGGCTCCAACGGCGGGTCGCGCCAGCGGAGGTCGCAGCGGCGGCAGCGGCGCAGCCGGCCGCCGGGCAGTGGCGTGGCCAGCGCCTGGCCGGCGAAGGTCGATGCATCGGGCAGCGCGCCCAGATCCTCCGGGTCGTCGTGACCGCAGTCGGGGCAGGCGCTCACGGTGCGGCGGGGTCCGCTCACCGTGGCACGTCGGCGGCGCGGAAGCGCAGCTGGCCACGCAGCAGGCCACTGGCGCCTTCGCATTGCTGCGAGAAGCGCAGGTCCAGCTCGCTGACCAGGCCATCGACGGCGAGAAAGCGGTCGACGACGAACCAGCTTGTCGCTCGAGGGCAGGCCCGGTCGTCAGCGCTGACGTTCATGCCACCCGTGACCGGGTTGCGCAGCGGGATGCCGCTGAGGTTGCCGACGAAACCGACGACCACGGCCGCAACGGCCACGCCGGGGTCGAACTCGCCGATCCAGCGGACCGGGCCGCGCACCTCCAGGCGCAGCCGGCGGCCGTTGATGGTGATGATCGGCGGGCCGTTGGCGTCGGTGAACAGCACCGTGATGTTGGCGCCCACCGGATCGCCGCCGCTGCTTTCGAGATAGAGGTAGTTCCCTTGGGCGGGGACGGCGCCCGGAGGCGCGCGCCACAGGTCGCCCGGCGGCGGGTTCAGTGGGGGCAGAGGGCGCGAGCTGTCATCAGCCGACCAGCGAATGGTGCCGCGCAACGCCGCACCGCTGCCGTCGCAGAACTGCTCGAAGCGCAGCTCGATCGATCGCAACTCGCCGTTGCGAAACCGAAGGTCCGTCACCTCCAGCGTGCCGCGTACCTGGCCGCAGCTGCGGCCCTCGCCGGCCCACAGCAGGCCGCCGCGCAGCGGGTCGTGGGGGCCAAAACGCTCCAGCCCTGACAACCGCAGCGGTGCCAGGAACAGCGTTGTCAGCGGCAGCTCGACGTTGAAGGCCCAGCTCTCGTTGCCGGCGATGGTCATGCCCAGACGTCCGCCCGAGGACGAAAAGCCGATCTGCGCGTCGCTCTGGCTGTAGCGGTACGCGCGGCCGTTGCCGATCGGGTCGCCCGGGTCGCTGATGAGCTCGATGCGGGTCCCGGCGGCTGGTGGCTGCGGGGCCGGGCCCGTGCTGCCCGGAGAGTCGCTGCCGCCACCCCCCCCGCAGGCCGAGAGCAGGATCAGACACAGCAGCGCGAACAGTGGCAGGACCACCGAACCCAAACGCCTTGCCGTGCCGTCCATTCGCGAACCTCGCCAAACTCGGCTCCAGGACTGGGGCCGACCGGGTTTCAGTGTGGCACAGGGGCAGGGCGGGGTCAGCCCGGCAGGACCAGGGTGTGCGTACTCTGCCACCGCAGGCCGGCCTGTTGCCCCGGCACGGGCGCGGGCTCCAGTGCGATGGCCAACGCGCGGCGCTCGTCGACACCCAACTGGCGCCACAGGAAGTCGCGGTCGTTGGCCGCCGTACCCGCCACGAAGAGTTGCGATGTCCACTCGCCACGGCCACCCGGGGCGAGCAGCTTGACGTGGATGTGCGGCGTGCGGCCGGGGTAGGGGACCGGCTTGATCGTGCGCAGCCGCACGCTGCCGTCGGCCGCCGTCCGGGCGGCACCGAAGCCCTGGAAACCCGGGTCGCGGTCGCCGGCGCTGCCCTCGGTACGTGCGTGGTGGTACTGGCCCGCAGCGTCGCATTGCCAGATCTCGATCGTGTGACCGTCGACGGCACGGCCCCGGATGTCGACCACTCGGAGCAGCAGCGCCAGGTGTTCGCCGCGTGCCGCAGTGGCGATACCGGCAACCTGGGTCAGGTCGGCGTCCCAGTCCCGTCCGCGTGCCAGTCGCCAGCGTTCGGCCGGGTAGAACGGGCCTTCGCTGACGGCCGGCAGCGGTGTCGCCGCCGCCTGGGCGCGTGCCGTGTGCCACAACGGCAGTCCGATCCACGCCACGGCGGCGGCCAGACCCTGGCGCAACTGGCGACGACGGACTGTCAGGGCAATGGGTGATGCGTGCATCTGCGCATTGAAGCACTGCGTCGGCGCCTGTCACGCGGCCTGCGACGAAGCCCTGCCTACACTCGCGGGCTTTGGCCGATCCCATGTCCCCCACTTCTGCGAGCACGCCGGCGGCGTGGCGCGGTCCGCGCTGGGCCCTGGCGATGCTGATCGCCGGTCTGGCGACGCTGGGGCCGTTTTCCATCGACACCTACCTGCCGGCCTTCGGCGGCATGGCGACCGCGATCGGCGCGACGCCGCTGCAGATGCAGCAGACTCTGTCAGGCTACCTGCTGGGGTTTGCCGTTCTCAACCTGTTCCACGGGGCCCTGTCGGACAGCCTGGGCCGGCGACCGATCGTGATCGCCGGCATGGCGGTGTTTGCGGTGGCGTCGGTGGGCTGCGCGCTGGCCGGCAGCATCGGCGCGCTGGTCGCGTTTCGCGTGATGCAGGGCATGAGCGCCGGCGCCGGCATGGTCATCGGCCGCGCGGTGATCCGCGACCTGTTCGAACCGATCCCGGCAATGAGGCTCAATGCCCAGGTCACGCTGTTCTTCGGCATCGCGCCGGCGCTGGCGCCCCTGGTGGGGGGCTGGCTGTTCGTGCTTGCGGGCTGGCGATCGATCTTCTGGTTCCTGGCTGCCATTGGCGCGGTGCTGCTGTTCGCGGCTTGGCGCTGGCTGCCGGAAACCCTGCCCACCGCGGCGCGCCAGCCGCTGCGCATCGGGTCACTGCTGCGTGGCTATGCCGGCTTGATTCGCAGCCCGCGATTCCTGGCGCTGGTGGGGGCCAGCAGCATCCCTTTCAACGGCATGTTCGTCTACATCCTGTCGGCGCCGGTGTTTGCCGGCGAGCACCTGAGGCTGGCGCCGACGCAGTTCTTCTGGCTCTTCGTCGCCACCATCGCCGGCATCATGATCGGCGCCCAGCAGGCCGGGCGGCTGGCCGGCCGCGTTCGCCTGCGCACCCAGGTCCGGGTCGGCTTTGCCGTGATGGCGGGGGCGAGCCTGGCCAACATCGCGATCCACCTGGTGCTGCCGCCGCACCCCGCCTGGTCGATCGCGCCGGTGGCGGTCTACGCTTTCGGCTGGTCGCTGATGATGCCGGTGGCGATGACCCTGGTGCTGGACCTCGCGCCAGAGCGACGGGGCATGGCGAGCAGCGTGCAGTCCAGCCTGGGCAGTGCGTTCAACGCGGTCGTCGCCGGGCTGGTCGCGCCGGCGGTGATGCACTCGCCGATTGCGCTGGCGCTGGCCGCGGCAGCGATGCTGGTGGCCGGCCTGCTGTGCTGGACCTGGGTCAAGAGCCGGATCGCGATGCCCGACCCCGATCCTCCGCTCAGCAAGCTTCCACCGGGCGCGGTTTCGGGCTGAAGGCCTTGTTGAACGGGTCGAGGGTCTCGGCCCGGTTGGGCCTGGCGATGACGCAAGACGCTCCGCGCCGGAAGCGTACGCTGCCGTCGGCCAGCCGTTCTTCGACGATTCGGTCATCGCCTCCCAGGGCCGCAGCAATGCGCTGCTCGAAGCTGTCGCGGCTGCTGTTCGACCGCGGGTCGTCGAGCGCCGGATTGCGGCGGCGCCAGCCTGAGAGCGTTTCGCGTGGCAAGCTCAGGTCGAGCGGCTGCGAGGCCGGGCGCAACGGCGCTGTGGCGTTGTCGCTGGGCAGGACGGGCGCCTCCAACAGGGCCGGTGCAGTCAGAAGCAGCGCGGCGCCGGGCACCTGAATCGCAGGCTCTTGCTGGGCGCGAACCGCCAAGGTCGCCCGCCGCGTCGCGGGAGCGGGCGAAGCGGGGTCGGGTCCGGGCTGCGGCAGCGCGATCAGGGCCACCGTCAACGGCGGACGCGTCTCGATCGCAGCGCCCCGCTCGCGCCAGGGTTCGAGTCGCCAGACGCCGACTCCGACGCCTGCATGCACGGCCAGCACGGCCGCCGCCAGACGATGGCGGTGGGCCGTGGAGAGTTGGAAGTGCGGCACAGCGACCCAGGATAGCTGGCGACCCCAGGCCTCAAGCCGGGCGTGCAGCCGGCCGATATCCGGACAGGAAGCCCGCCGCCATGCACCCTTTTTGCCCGACCCCTCTTGTTGCCCTGCTGGCCGCCGCATGCGTGGGTCTGCTGGCGCCGCAGGCCTTTGCCGCCGGCAAGGCCGAGCCCAAAACGGCTGAGAAGGCCGCAGACAAG
>JAJTGU010000219.1 GCA_021297985.1 Rubrivivax sp. | reverse complement strand
TTGCTGCACGTCGGGGGGCAAAGCCCGTGGACGGCCGAGAAGGTCAGGAAGAGCCAGGCTGCACACGGCATCTCGGTGATCGAGGTCGAGCTCAAGGCGGGCCGCTGGGACATGGTGCGACCGTCGCGCTACGCCCGCCGGTTCACTGCGTACTCGCCGTTTGCGGTGGGTGGGCCGTGCGCCGGTCACGCCTTGTTCAAGACCGCGGCCGACCCGGCCGGCAGCACGGTGCTGGGCACCCTCAACAACTGCGCCAGCGGCATGACGCCCTGGGGCACCTACCTGTCGGGCGAAGAGAACTTCGCCGGCTACTTCGCGAGCGCCGACACGCCGACCGCGCACGAGCGGCGGTGGGGCATCCGCAAGGGCGGCTGGGGCTACCGGTGGCACGAGCACGACGAGCGTTTCGACACCGTCAGGCACCCCAACGAGCCGAACCGCCACGGCTGGGTGGTCGAGGTCGATCCTTTCGACCCGACGAGCACGCCGGTCAAGCGCACTGCGCTGGGCCGCGCCGCGCACGAAGGCGCCTGGATCGCGGTGACCAAGGACCAGCGGGCTGTCGTCTACTCCGGCGAGGACGCGCGCTTCGAGTACATCTACAAGTTCGTCAGCCGCGACCGCATCAAGCCCGGCGGCGCCAAGGCCAACGCGACGCTGCTGGACCACGGCACGCTCTATGTCGCCCGGTTCGACGCCAGCGGTCGCGGCGTCTGGCTGCCGGTCGTGCATGGCCAGGGCCCGCTGACCAACGCCAACGGATTCGCCGACCAGGGCGAGGTCGTCATCAAGTCGCGCCAGGCCAGTGACCTGCTCGGCGCGACCAAGATGGACCGCCCTGAATGGCTGGCGATCGATCCGAAGTCCGGCTGGATCTACTGCACGCTGACCAACAACTCCAGTCGCGGCGCCGCCGGCCAGCCCGGCGTGGACGCGGCCAACCCGCGTGCCAACAACGTGATGGGCCAGATCATCCGCTGGAAGGAAGACGGCGACTTCGATGCGGCGGCGTTCCAGTGGAACCACCTGCTGCTGGCCGGTGACCCGGCGAACGCGCGAGCCGAGGCCAAGGGCAACATCAACGGTGACATCTTTGCCTGCCCCGACGGCATCGCGTTCGACGCGCGCGGTGTGCTGTGGATCCAGACCGATACCCACGCCACGCAGATGTACAAAGGCGAGCTGGAGCGCATCGGCAACAACCAGATGCTGGCCTGCGACGTGGCCAGCGGCGAGGTGCGGCGCTTCATGACCGCGCCGACGAACAGCGAGGTCACCGGCTGCGCGCTCACGCCCGATGGCCGCACGATGTTTGTCAACGTCCAGCACCCCGGGGAAACGCCCAGTGATCGCAGCGACCCCGCCCAGCCGACCCGCTTTTCGCGCTGGCCCGACGGCGAGGGCGCCGTTCGGCCGCGCTCGGCCACGGTGGTGATCCGCAAGAACGACGGCGGCGTCATCGGCAGTTGAACTGCCAACGGCGCCGCCGTTGCGGTGTGCTGCGGTGTGGTGCCGGGCGGTCGCGTGGGCTTCAGGCCTTGCGCAGCCGCCGTGCAGCCAGGCCGACCAGGCCCAGGGCCAGCAGCGCGGCCGAGCCTGGCTCGGGCACTGCGACGGTCGCCACGTAGAGCGCCGCGTACTCCAGCGCAAACGGGTTGCCTTGCGGCGTGGTCGCCACGCCCTCCAGGCTGGAGAACACCAGGCCGCCGAGATTGCGCTTGGTGTTGACGAAGTAGTAGCTGTGCTTGCCAGCACTCACCAGGCCGAGCACCAACTGGCCCGAATGCTTCTCGTCGAACTCCAGCGCGCCGTTGAACGCGACCTGCGGGTTGCTCAGGAAGGGACCATTGTCCGCGTCGTCGCTGCGTCCGAGGTAGGTGAAGTCCAGCGCCCACGTCGCCTTCAGCAGCGCGATCTCGTCGGCGCTGCCATCCAAGCCTCCGACAAACGACCCGATGCACGCCGGGGGCGGCAGGATCGACAGCGTGGTGTGCGAGCAGACCTCCGGCGCGCTCGGCGGTGCCGCGGCCAGCACGGGGCTGGCCGTCAGAGCCGCCATCACCGACGCGGCCGTGACCGCAAGGGTTTGGCGCAAGGGCTTCATGCCTTGGCACTCCGCCGACGGGCGACGCCCGCCACGGCCAGCAGGCCCAGCGCCATCAGCGCGTAGGTGCCCGGCTCCGGCACGGTGACGACGGCGACATAGGTGTGCCAGTTGGCGCGGATCAGGCTGCCGTCCTGGCCGGCGCTGAAGTCGGCCCAGTCGGCGGCGTACTCGCCGATCGCGTAGAACTTGAACGGATCGTTCGGATCCAGCGTCACCGCAGCGTAGTCACCCCAGCGCTGGCGGCAGGCCGCGTCCACCGTGGTCCGAGCGCCGCAGCGGTAGTCGCCGACGTCGCTGACGCGGAACAGCAGGTCGGACCCTTGCTGCACCAGGTTGTTGCCGACCAGCTTCATCGTCTTGCCCATGAAGCTGATGCGGCCGTCGGCCTTGCCGTCGCCGTTGGCGTCGCCGGTCTGCGAGCCCGAACGGTTGTAGCCGATGACGGCATCGCCGAATTCGTTGATCGCGACCGAGCCCTGGTAGTAGTCGAAGTTGCCGCCGCCGATCGTGCCCGTGCTGAGGGTCGCGAAGGTGTTGGCATCGAGCACGTACCAGCGAAGCTCGGTGAAGGCATTCGCGCTCGGCACGCCGGTCGGCGTCACCGTGTGGATGCCGATGATCTTGCCGTTGGCCTGCACCACGCCACCACTGATGCGGTCGTCGAGCGTGTCGACGAGCCGGTTGCTGGTGTTGTTGACCTGCCCCGGCAGGTTGTCGGGCTGGCGGCCGCGGCCGTTGAAGGTGTAGATCGCGGTGTTCAGCTCGGTGACGGCGCTTTGCGTGGCCCCGGCGGCATTGGTGCCATTGAGGCGGTACGCGAACACGTCGAACTGGTCACGGCTGACCGCCATGATGTTGTGCGACGTCGGGCTTTCGCTGGTCCAGTTGGTCACCCCCTGGATCGCAAAGCCGCGGTCAGCGCCTGCCACCGGGGCGTCGAAACGCGTCATGTTCGCCACCGTCGGCGCGCCGCTGAGAAGGTCGGCCTTCGGGATCGTGAACAGCGAGGTGCCCGAGAACGACGGCGTGAAGTTGTTGGTGCCGATCACCACGCTGTTCTGGTTCACGGCCAGCGTCGGATAGTCGGCGACGTGGTTGGTCGGCCCGAACGCCGTGATCTTGGTGCCCTTCCAGGTGCCCAGGGCATCGGAGGTGTCGCTGATGCCGATGCAGACCTCGTTGACCGTGGCACAGAAACCGTTGGCGATCCAGCGGTTGCTGTAGTGGTCGAACAGGATGCGCTGGTCGCCCGACGAGCCCGTCAGGCCCATGCGCTGCCAGAACGTACTGGCCTTCTCGCGGATCAGCAGCCCGCCGGTGTTCTTGTCGTAGATCGCGACACTGCCGTTGGAGGTCTCCATGAACTGCGTCGTGCCCACGGCGCCCATGGTGTCGGGCGGACGGAAGGCGCCGTCGAGGAAGAAGTTGTCCTTTTGTGCCGTGCCCTCGAAGCCCCACCAGGTGGTGGCGTGTACCGCAGCCGAAGAGATGGCGGTCAGAGAGGCGACCGCCAGCAGGCGTGCGGTGTGTGCAGAGATACGCATCGAATTCCCCCGAAAAGTGTGGGGACAACCATAGACCTCACGACTCGCTGGAAGGCCCCCCAACTTGAGGGGGTTTTGCTGCGTGGTTTCCCTGAGGTCCTCAGGTCGTGGCGACGGTCAACCGATTCCGGCCGGCGCCCTTTGCGGCATACAGCGCCTCGTCCGCGCGCTGGAGCAGGGTCCTGGCCTCGTACGGCGGCGTCAGAGCCAGGCCGATGCTGGCCGTGACGCTGCCGAGTCCGGGGAGGTCCGGCCAGGAGCGTTGTTCGATCCGCTCGCGCAGCCTCTCGCAGACCTCGCAGGCCTGGGACAGCGGTGTGTCCGGCAGGACGACAACGAACTCCTCGCCGCCCAGGCGCGCGAGCAGGTCCACGCCGCGCATGTTCTCGCGCAGCAGCTGCGCCAGGCCCGTCAGCACGGCGTCGCCGGCGGCATGGCCGAAGCCGTCGTTGATCCGCTTGAAGTGGTCCACGTCCAGCAGCGCCAAGGCCAAGGGCCGACCCTGTTCGGCGGCGGTGGCCAGCATCTCCTCGATGCGACGTTCGAAGTGGCGCCGGTTGGCCAGACCCGTCAGCACGTCCTGTTCGGCGGACCGGGCGAACTCCGCGGCACGGTGCTGCTGGCGCAGGGCCTCGGCGCGCGCCTCGTCGGTCTGGCGTTCGGCCTGGCGCCGTGCCTGCGCGGCTTCGGTGCGCGTCACAAAGACCGATGACAGCGCGCGCAGCTGGGCCACCGTCCGCTGCCGTTCGAGACGCTCGACGACCTCGAAGTGCGCCAGGGCCGCCTCGTGCCAGGTCATCGCTCGGCAGGCCCGATAGGCCACGTCGCGCACCCGGATCTCGGTGGAGACTGGCGGCGTGCCTTCAGCGGCGCTCATGTCGCCGAGGACCGCCGTCATGGCCGCCAGGGCTTCTTCGGGGCGGTCCTGGGACAGCAGCCAGGCGCCGCGGCTGGCCTCGATGCGCCAGCCATGGGCCGCCAGTCCGCCGGCCATGGCCAGTTGGTGGGCCTGATCCAGCAGGATGCGGGCGGTGGCGATGTCGCCTTGATGAAGGCGCACCTCGCCCAGGTTGCCGCGGACGGCCACTTCGTAGGTTGGTTCCCGGACCTGCGTCAGGATCCCCAGAGCCTCTTCGGCGCCGGCGCTGGCGCGGTCGAGCAGGGCGGCGCGAACGGCGGCAGAGTCGACGTCACGCACCCGGTGCCAGGTGCCGAGCGTCAGAGCGCAAACCGCGTTGGCGCCGATCAATCGTTCGCGCAGCGGCGCTTGCTTGCCGTGTTCGGCCATCGCCTCGGACATCAGGCGCATCGCCTGCCACGAGTCGCCCATGCGCTCGAAGCACACCGCCAGGGCGTAGGCCGCTGTCAGCGCCAGCCCCGGGTCGCCGCCGGCCGGGCTTTCGGCGCTCTCGCGCATCAGCCGGTTGGCGGCGTCCAAGGCCAGATCGAAGGCGGCCGTCTCGCTGCTGGCCAGGGTCAGCAGGCGCAGCGTCTCGCAGCGTTCGGGGCGCAACTCGCTGCGTTCGAGAAGCGGCAGGGCCTGAAGCGCCTGTTGCCGCGTCGCCACCAGACGGCCCAGGCGGAACAGGTGGCCGCACAGCCAGGCCGCAGCGCGTCCGGCTTCCAGCATCGAGCGTCGTTCGAGCGCCAAGGCCGACGCGCGCCGGGCGGCTTCGGCGGCCTCGGCCGCTGGCGCGTTGCGGCTCGGGTCGGCAAGATCGAGCAGGGCCGTCAAGTCAGGCGCGGCCACCGTGGCGTCGGGCGGGGCAGGGTTCATGAAGGGGCAAAGTCGGGCCATGGCCGCAACCGGCCCGGCCACTCTGTTTCGACCGGATGGAGTGCAACTTGACGCTTTTCGGCGGCGCCATCGTCGGGACCGCACGATTGTCGAAAAAAAGCCCCGCGACCCAGGGGCCGCGGGGCGAACAAGCCCTCCGGGGAGGACGTCGTTGGGCGATCGGCGCTGTTGCCGTGCCGGGTGACGATGACAATCGCCACTGCGTCCACGTTCTGCGCCACTGCGGCGATTGTTCGTGGCGCTCAACCTGCCTGCCGTCCACCGGTCAGCGGAGTCCGACCCCCCGATCTCGATGCAATCGGTCGGATTCCGCAGCCCTGCCCGCCTTGTGCGAACCCCGATGTCCAATGCCGCTCCTGCCCTCAGCCCTCTGGCCGACACCGACATCGAGCGCCTTCAAGGCTTGCTCGATGAGTTGCCGGCCAGCCTGGCGGCCCCCGATGTGACGCTGCTTGACGGCTACCTCTGCGGCGTGCTTCTGCAGCCGCAGCGCATCCCCGAGATCGACTGGCTGCCCGGCGTCTTTGACCTCGACGGCCCGGCCGATCCGCGGCCCGGCCTGCCGCAACCGCTGGTGACCGAGATCGCGCGGCTGGCGCGCCGCCGTCATGCCGAACTCGACCACGCGATCGGGGCGCGCGACTGGTTCGACCCCTGGGTGTTTGGCGCCAGTGACGAGGTCGGCGATGACGATGAAGCACCGGCCGAAGCCGGCTCTGCCGACGATGTTGACGACGGAGACGACCCGCTCCTGCCCTGGGTCGCCGGATTCGCTGCCGCGATGGACCGCTTCCCGGCGTTGATGGCCCTCGACAACCCGGCGCTGGTCGAGCCACTGGCGCTGCTGTATCTGCACTTCGATGCGGCCGACCTCGAAGACGCCGATGCGCTGCTGGCGGTGATCGAGACCCTGGAGCCGCCGGCCGATCTGGGCGAAGCGGTGCAGGACGCCGTGCGTGCGGTGATGCTGATCGCCGATGTCTCCCGGCCGCGGCCTGTCGCCGCCGTGCCCAGGCCCGGTCGGGCTCCTGCCGGCAGGAAGGGCGGCAAGCCGTCGGGCGGGCGCCGCCGCTGAGTTCAGGTCGCCTGCCCGGCGGGTGTGCTTGCCAAAGCCCGGCGTTGACGTTCCACTTGCGGACTTCTCAACGCCTGGAGCCCCCAAGATGACGTTCCCCCGACTCGCGGCTGGCCTGTTGGCCCTGGTCGCAGCCATAGCCGTAGCGCCAGTGGGCGCTGCCGACACCGCGTCGGACCCCCCGCCCGCCAAGGAAAGCGCCGACCCGCTGGCGCCTGCGCGCGCGGCGATTGCCGACAAGCGCTGGACCGCCGCCGTCGAAGCGCTCAAGAAGGCCGACCGTCCGGCCAGTGCGGACTGGAACAACCTGATGGGCTATTCGCTGCGCAAGAGGAATCCGCCCGATCTCGACGGTGCCCAGCGCCACTACGACGCGGCCTTGCGCATCCAGCCCCAGCACCGCGGTGCGCTGGAGTATTCAGGCGAACTGGCGCTGATGAAGGGAGACCTCGCCACGGCCGAGCAGCGCCTGGCGACCTTGGTGTCGGCGTGTGGCGGGCCCTGCGAAGAGCGCGCCGACCTCGAGCGTGCCATTGCCAAGTTCAAGGCCAACGGCAACCGTTGGACACCCTGATCCGGCGGTGACGGCCGCGGCGTTTCAGCCGTCGCCGAAGACCACCCGGGCGTGTTCGCCCAGGCCGAGCGCGACGCTGGCGAAACGGTCGCCCAGGGCGCGCTCGGCCCCCGGGAAGCGGGCGGCAATGCGTTCGACCAGCGGCGTGAAGCCGGTCGAGCCGCCCGTGAAGTAGATCGCGTCGACCTCCACCGGTGCGACACCGGCCCGGCGCACCGTTTCCAGGGCCGCGGCCTCGATGGCCTCGATCTCGCCGGCCAGGGCCTCGGCCGCGGTGGCGGTGGCCAGGTGCTGCTGCAGGCCAGGCTCGAGCTCGGCCAGTTCGATGTCGGCCTGACCCTGCTGAGCGACCTGGATCTTGGCCGCCTCTGCACGGGCGGCCAAGGCATGTCCCAGCCGGTCGACGAGCACCGCCAGCAGGCGGCGCGGGTGGGCGGGGTCGCGGTACCAGTCGCGCATGCTGCGCAGTTCGGCCAGCCGGGCCGGGGCGTAGACGGTGTTGATCAGGTGCCAGGACGCGAGGTCGAAGTAGATCGCGCTCGGGACTTCGGCCATGTCGGCGTCGGGCGGTGCGCCGCGCGGTGGCGCCCGGCGGCTGCGGTAGCCCAGCAGCGGCATGATCGCGGCCAGAGAGACCTGACGGTCGAAGTCGGTGCCGGCGCGGTGCACGCCATGGTTGGCCAGGATGTCGTCCTGGCGATCGACCCGCCCTCGCCGCGCCGGCCCCAACCGCACGAGCGAGAAGTCCGAGGTCCCGCCGCCGATGTCGGCCACCAGGACACGTCGCTCGCGATCCAGCCGAAGCTCGAGGTCCAGTGCTGCGGCCAGCGGCTCGTACTGGAACTGCACCTCCTGGAACCCGACCGCCCGTGCCGCCTGCTCGAGCGCCGCCTGCGCCGAGGCGTCACGGGCCGGATCGTCGTCGACGAAGTACACCGGTCGGCCAAGAACGGCGCGGGTCAGCGGCCGGCCGGCGCTGGCTTCGGCTTGCAGCTTCAGGTGGCGCAGGATGCCCGCCAGGACGTCGCGGTAGCGCACGTTGCGTCCGGCTCCGATGTCGGTGGCCTGATCGAGCAGGCTGGACCCGAGGATGCTCTTCAACGAGCGCATCAGCCGACCTTCGTGACCGTCGACATAGGCCGCGATCGCCGCGCGGCCGTAGTGGCGTTCGGCCTCGAACTGCGTGGACGGCGTATCGGCACGAAAGAACACGGCGGTCGGCATCGTCGACTCCCCGTCCTCGAGCTCGACCAGGCGCACGGCGGCTCCTGACGCCGGCAACGCCACCGCCGAGTTGGAGGTGCCGAAGTCGATGGCCGCCCAGTTGGGCGTCGGCGCTGGGGATCGGGTACGGGCTGCGTCCAAGGCCGCCTCGGGCACTGCACGAAAGGGCCGCGATTCTAGGCAGCACCCCGCGCTTGCGGGGCATTCATGAATTGCGCCACGTCCACCGTTCAATTCGCACGAGCGTTGTGCCGACAACGCGTTGACACTGAACGTAACCGCAAGAAACGCCGCCCTCGAAACCGGAGCTGAACATGGCCGACGCCGAAAATGCATCCCGCTGGCTTCGCCCCTGGCGTCCGGCCCAGCCGCAGAAGGTCGTCGAGCACGACGCGGCGGACCTGGGCACCTGCTTCGGCCTGGACATGAGCCTGGAGCAGGCCGTGCCGCATGAGACGGCTGCGGCCCCGCATCGCACACCGTGGTGGGCGCCCTGGAGCAACAGCCGGCCCGCGGCAACGGGCGGGTCGGACTGATCCACACCGACGGACCCTCGCGGCCAAACCCGGACATCCGGCCCGCTGGCGGTTTTTGCCGCGCCCAATCCCCTGCGACGGGCGACCGGCCTTCCGGTTCCTAGAATGCGTCCCCATGCCCCGTCTGGCTTTCCACGAACAGGTTCTGCGTCACCGCGAAGACGCCATCCTTGCCGCGGTGAACCGGCTGCTTGCGGACAAGGGCTTCGACCTGATGACCGTCGACGAGGTCGCAGCCGAGGTCGGCATCGCCAAGGCCAGCCTCTACAAGCACTTCCCCAGCAAGGAGGCTCTGGCCGCTGCGGCGATGGTGCGGCTGCTGCACCGGGCGCTGGCGGTGATCGAGCAGCAGAACGCCCGCACCGACGGCACCGCGCTTCTTCGCATCGAGGCTCTGGTGCGCTGGGTGCTGGGTCTGCAACTCGCGGGCGAAATGCCCAGCCTGCCGTCGCAGAACTCGTCGCTGCGCGAGGAGCTGACCGGCAGCGCGGCCTACATGGACGCGCTGATGCTGATGTCCGAGCGGCTGGGCGAATGGATCCTCGCGGCGCAGGCCGCGGGTGACATCGACCCGGAGCTGCCTTCCGAGCTGGTGCTGTTCACGATCTTTGCCCGCGCCTGCGATCCGGTGCCGGCGTTCCTGAAGGCCGCCGGACGCTTGCCGGACGCCACGATCGTCGAGCTCGTGCTCGGCACCTGCATGAACGGCCTCAGGAAGCGCTGAACCCTCGGCCCGCAGCCGCTGGCGGTCAGCGGATCAGCAGCACCGGCACCCCGCAGCCGGCCAGCACCTGGGTGGCCACCGAGCCGAGCACCAGGTTCATCAGCCGGCTGTGCCCACGCGAGCCCATCAGCACGAGGTCGAACTTGCCGCTGGTGGCCACCTTGCAGAGCTTCTCGCCGGCGTGCCCGATCTGGGTGACGAATTGGGCGTCGATGCCACGCTTGGACGTGAAGGTCCGCAGCGGCTTGAAGATCGCCTCGGCCTGTTCGGCGTAGTAGGTTTCGAGCAGCGACTTCTCGATCACCGCTGCGGCCCTGGGGGGAACTGCCGGCACGACGGTCAGGAAGGTGTAGGCGTGGTGCGCGCCCAGCCATTCGTCATGGGCCGACAGGTAGGCCACCATGCGCTTGGTGGCGGGGCTGCCGTCGACGGCGGCGAGGATTTTCATGGTGGACCTTGAGTCGGGTTGTGGAACAGCCCGCAGTGTGACGCAGGCCACGGCCTCGGGCTTGATGTCGATCAGGCCAGATCGATGAGGTGGCGAGGGTCGTGGCCCCGGGTCTCGCCTTTGGCCGCCAGGCCGCGCGCCTGACTGACCACACGGACCGGCCGCAGGCCCGGGCGCGCCACGGTGTAGTCGTGACGACAGTGCAGGTGACCGTGCAGCCAGGCGTCGGCACGCTGCAGCAGATCGTCGTCCGCGTTGCAGAACGCGGCGGTGCTTGGCGTGGCCCCATAGCGCGGATCGGCGCTCTTCAGGCTCGGCGCGAAATGGGTCACGACCAGGGTGCGGTCCCAGGCGGCGCCGGGCCCGGCGCTGCGTGGCGAGCGCGCCAGCGTGGTTTCCAGCCAGCGTCGGCTTTGCAGCGCCAGCTCGCGCTGCTCGGCGGTGCCCAGCACGGTGTCGCCCAGGCGCGCGCCCATCAGCCGCATGAAGTACGCCGCGGCGCGCTCGCTGCGCGGGCGCTGCGCCAGGCCGAAGAGATCGAAGTCGCACCATCGCGTCGTGCCCAGGATGCGCCACCGTCGGCCATTGGCGGCCGTGTGGCCCGCCTCGCTGCACTCCAGCGGCGTCAGGCCAAGTCGCGTGCAGCGACGCTCGAACGCGGCGCGGGCGCGGCCGAGTTCGCGGCCGTCGTATTCATGGTTGCCCGCCACGACCAGCACCGGCACCGGCCAGCCGGCAAAGCGCTCGTAGCCGGCCCAGGTGCTGTCGATGTCGCCGGCCAGGACCAGCAACTCGGCCCCGGGCGCGGGCTCGGGGGTGAAGCGCTCGGTCTCCAGGTGCAGGTCGGAGTAGAGCTGGAGCTTCATCCCGCGAACCCTTCGGCGCCGCAGGTGAGCGCGTTCAGACGCTCAGCCGGCCAGCCGGGCGCGGATCGCCGCCTGCGTTGCCGGCATCTCGGGCGGCAGCTTGTCAACCAGCAGATCGAACAGTTCACTGTGCAGCGCCAGTTCCTGTTGCCAGGCGGCGGAGTCGATGTGGCTCACGTCGGCGTACTGTTCGGCGCTGAAGGGCAGGCCGGCCCACTCGATGTCGTCCATGCGCGGGCTGGTGCCGAAGGCGTGCTCGGCGCCGCTGGCGCTGCCCTCGACCCGGCCCAGCATCCAGGCCAGCACGCGCATGTTCTCGCCGTAGCCCGGCCATACGAACTTGCCATCGCTGCCCTTGCGGAACCAGTTGACGCAGAAGATCTTCGGCAAGGTCGCGCCGCGGGCTTGCAGGGCACGGCCGAGTTGCAGCCAGTGGCTGAAATACTCGCCCATGTGATAACCGGCAAACGGCAGCATCGCAAACGGATCGCGTCGCACGACGCCTTGCTGGCCGGCGGCGGCGGCGGTCGTCTCGCTGCCCATCGTCGCGGCCATGTAGACGCCTTCGGTCCAGTCGCGTGCTTCGGTCACCAGCGGTACCGTGGTCGAGCGCCGGCCGCCGAAGATGAAGGCGTCGATCGCGACACCGGCCGGGTCGTCCCACTGCGCATCGAGCACCGGGTTGGCGGTCGCGGCGACCGTGAAGCGGGCGTTGGGGTGTGCGGCCTTGGCGCCGGTCTCCTTGGCGATCGCCGGCGTCCAGTCGCGGCCCTGCCAGTCGATCAGGTGGGCCGGGGGCGTGTCGGTCAGGCCCTCCCACCAGACATCGCCGTCATCGGTGAGCGCGACGTTCGTGAAGACGGTGTCACGGGCCAGCGAGGCCATGCAGTTGGGGTTGGTCTTGTCGTTGGTGCCCGGGGCGACGCCGAAGTAGCCGGCTTCCGGGTTGATGGCGTACAGGCGTCCGTCGGCGCCGGGCTTGATCCAGGCAATGTCGTCGCCGATGGTCGTGACGCGCCAGCCGGCAAAGGCCGGCGGTGGCACCAGCATCGCGAAGTTGGTCTTGCCGCAGGCGCTCGGAAACGCCGCGGCAACGTGGTACTTGCGGCCTTCCGGCGAGGTGACGCCGAGGATCAGCATGTGCTCGGCCAGCCAGCCCGCGCCGTCGGCCTTGGCCGCGGCCCGGCCCATGGTCGACGCGATGCGCAGCGCAAAGCACTTCTTGCCCAGAAGC
>JAJTGU010000179.1 GCA_021297985.1 Rubrivivax sp. | reverse complement strand
CGCCCCGCGGGGCGCCTTCTTTTTTGTCTGCGCCCCACCGAAGTGGGGCGCGCTTGCTTGTGGATGCCTCAGCCGGCCTTGCGGCGACGTGCGGCACCGGCCACGGCGGCCAGGCCCAGGCCCATCAGGGCGTAGGTGCCGGGCTCGGGGATCGGGCCAGTGATGCCTTCGATCCACGCCGCGTGGCTGAACACGGCGGTCGAGCCGGAGATGTCGCCCCAGCTCGAGCCGTTGCGGGTCGTGAAGTCGCAGGTCGGCGAAATGCGTCCACCGCAGAACTGCCAGCCCCAGCTGTGCACGCCCGACAGCAGCCACTCGCTGCCGTTCCAGACGAAGTCGCCGCCGCCGGAGTCGCCACCGGCGGTGATCGCCTCGGGGATGCCCAGGCCTTCGCTGCTGGAGAAGATGCCGCCGCGCAGGTCGCCCAGGCGCTTGATCGTGTTGTGCGTGGCGGCGTTGCTCAGCGCGTCGAAGTCGAAGACGTAGCCTTCGCCGAAGGTGTTGTCGCCGCTGTTGTCCCAGGCGTCATTGAAGGCCTTGTCGGTGACGTCGGCCTGGTTGTAGCCGTAGTGCGCCCAGCCGTAGTCGTTCCAGTTCGTGGCCGAGGCCACGTTGCCCAGCTGCGTCGTGCCGTGGCCCATGATCAGCATGGTCTTGCCGACGTCGTTGCTGCGGCTGATGTCGAAGCCGGTGGTGCCGAGGATCGGCGTCGTCAGGCGAATCACGGCGATGTCGGCGCCGGTGCCCAGCGAGCCGTTCCAGCCCGGGTGGACGTAGACGTTGCTGGCCTGGATGCTCTGGGTCGTCTGGGCCACGTTGCCGTAGATGCCGCTGCGGACTTCCATCACGAAGGTGGCGGGGGTGAGAGAGTCGTCCGCACAGTGCGCAGCGGTCAGCACGTACTGGCCGCCCTTGAGCAGGGTGCCCGAGCAGACGAAGCCACCGTTGGCCAATGAGCCGTCGCCGTCGAAATTGATGCGCACGTTGCCATCGAAGTTGACGCCGTTGAAGGTCATTCCGGCGGTGACGCGCCAGTCCTGCACCGACGGGGTGCCATCGGCCGGGTTGTTGCCGGTCAGCGGCGCCTGGCCGAGGACGGACGGGTCGTAGTAGCCGACCTGGGTGTGGCGGTTCTGCGCGTGCGCACTGCCCATGGCCAGTACAGCAGCAGCGGCGACCAGGGCGAGACGGTGAACAGACATCGATTCAGCCTTTCGTGGAGGTATTGAAGGGGCGGCTTGCAAGCGGCAACGATGGATTGCCGATCAGACTCGCCGACACCCCCTGATCTTCAGCGCTTGAGGCACGGATACCGTACCCCGAACCCGGGGATGCCCCCTCGAAACAGGGGCGGGAAAACTCCCAACCGCCAAGGGTTGAACCTTGTGGTGTAGCCGCAGCCGCAGCCGCAGCCGCAGAGGGCTGATCGCGCCTCAGGCGGCCGTCAGCAGCAGGGCCAGGCCGAGCGCGGCAAAGAGCGCCGCCGCAGCCAGCCGCACGGCCTTCATCGGCACGCGGGCCAGCAGGGCCCCACCCCACACGACAACGGGCGCATTGACCAGCACCAGGCCGAGCGTGCTGCCGGCGATGACGGCCAGCCACTCGGCCGGAAAGCGCGCCGCGAGCGCCACCGTGGCGATCTGGGTCTTGTCGCCCATCTCGGCCAGGAAAAACGCCACCAGCGTGATGCCGAAGACACCGAACCGGGCCGTCCGGCCGGATCCGGCATCGAGCCCGTCGTCACGATCGGGCACCAGCAGCCAGGCCGCCATCGCGATGAAGCTGCCCGCCAGCAGCCAGCGCAGCGTCGTCGGCGCCAGCAGCGTGGCCACCCAGGCGCCGACGGCGCCCGCGAGCAGGTGGTTGGCGATCGTCGCCACGGTGATGCCGGCCAGGATCGCGCCTGGCCGGCGGTAGCGCGCTGCGAGCATCAGCGCCAGCAGCTGCGTCTTGTCGCCGATTTCCCCCAGCGCGACGGCGCCGGCGCTGACGGCGAGAGCTTCGAGCATCGGCGCCGCTTCAGGTCGCCACGGTGTAGTTCAGCGTCATGCGCCCGCCGTCGACCACCACGATCTCGCCGGTGACGTAGCTGCTGGCGTCCGACAGCAGCCAGGCCACCGCGTCGGCGATCTCACCGGGCTCGCCCAAGCGCTTCATCGGGGTGCGGCTCATGATGCGCGCCTTGGCCTCGTCGCTGGTCAGCACCGCGCTGCGCGCGAGTTCGGTGGCGATCGTGCCCGGCGCGACGGCGTTGACGCGCACGCCCTGGTCGGCCAAAGACAGGGCCATCACGCGCGTGAGCTGGTCGATCGCGCCCTTGCTGGCGTTGTAGCTCGCGATGCTGGGGATCGTCAGGCGGCCGTTGACGCTGCTCATGTTGACGATCGCGCCGCCGCCGCGGGCCACCATGTGCCGCGCCAAGGCCTGGCCGACGAGGAACGAGCCCTTCAGGTTGACCGCGATCACCGCGTCCCAGTCGGCCTCGCTCACGTCCAGGAAGGGCGCGGCCTTGAAGATCCCGGCGTTGTTGACCAGACCCTGGACCCGGCCAAAGGCCGCCAGCGTGGCTTCGAGCGCGGCATCGACTTCGGTCTTGGCGGCGACATTGCAGTGGCGGTAGATCGCGTGCGCGCCGGCCGCGGTCAACTCGGCCGCCAAGGCCTGGCCCGGGCCGTCGGCGACGTCCCAGATGGCGACCGGAGCCCCCTGGGCCGCGAGCAGGCGGACGCACGCCTCGCCGATGCCTTGCGATCCCCCGGTGACGACCATGGCCCGGTCTTGCAGGCCCCAGCGAATCGATGTGTTGTTCATGGCTGTGGTGTGTTGAAAGGAATCAGCGGTCGAGCCAGACCGCCATGCCCTGGGCGTTGAGTTCGAGATCGATCTCCAGCAACTCGGCGATGCGGGCCTCGTCGAAGCCGCAGCCATGCGCACGAAGGCTGGCGACAAACAGTTCGAGCTGCCCGGCCTTCAGTGCCGCGTGGCGTTCGGCCGCCGGGCGCTTGCGGTGCGCCAGCCCGAGCGCGGCCATGCGCGACAGCAGCTCCAGCAGGGTCTCGGTCAGCCGCGGGACGTCGTCGACCCGGCTGTAGTGGGTGAGGTACAGGCATTCCGGGCGGTGCGACTGCATGCGGCGGATGCTGGCCTGCAAGGCCTCGGGCTCGAACTGCACCGGGGTCGACGTCGGCAGGATCCAGGCCTGCCCGGCGGCGTTGTCGAACTCCGGGTAGCTCAGGCCGAAGGTGTCGCCGGTGAACCAGCCGCCGGAGGCCTCGTCCCAGACGCAGTGGTGGTGCTTGGCATGGCCAGGCGTGTCGGCGAAGAACAGCTTGCGCCCCCCGCCCAGGCGCAGCGTCATGCCGTCGTCGCTGGTGTCGACCCGGTCGGCGGGGACCGGCCGCACTTGGCCGTAGTCTCGGCGCATCGTCTCGTCGCCATACACCGCGGTCGCCCCCTGCCACAACACGCTGGGGTCGACCATGTGGCGGGCGCCACGCGGGTGCACCAGGCAGCGCGCCCGGGGCAGCTCGGCCATCAGGCTGCCGACGCCCCCGGCATGGTCCAAGTGCACGTGGGTCGGGATGACGTGACTCACCGCAGCGCGCTCCAGCCCGAGCACCTCCAGCGCGCCCAGCAGGCGCGACAGCGCAAAGTGCGTGCCGGTGTCGATGAAGGCCGCTTCGCCGCCGTGCACGACGAGGTAGGCGGCGTCGAACTCGTCGCGGTGAAAGCCCGTGTCGATGGCGTGGACGCCGTGGCCGAGGTCGTGCAACCAGGGCTCGGCCGTCGCCGCCAGCGCCCGGGCGGGCAGGCTGCGGGTTGGCATGGGCGCATTCTCGGGGATCGGCGCTCCACAATGACGGTGCCCGTCCTGGCCTGTCCTGTCCTCCTTCTTCAACCATCCGGTCCATGCGCATCGTCTGCATTGGCGGCGGCCCCGCCGGCCTGTACTTCGCGCTGCTGATGAAGCAACTCGACCCGAGCCACCGGATCACGGTGGTCGAACGCAACCGGCCCTACGACACCTTCGGCTGGGGCGTGGTGTTCAGCGACGCGACGCTGGACAACATGCGCCAGTGGGACCGGTCCACCGCCGACGAGATCGAGCTCGCCTTCAACCACTGGGACGACATCGAACTGCACATCGCCGGCGAGCGCGTGCGCAGCGGGGGCCACGGCTTTGTCGGCATCGGCCGCAAGCGGCTCCTGAACATCCTGCAGTCGCGCTGCGAGGCGCTGGGCGTGGAGCTGCTGTTCGAGACCGAGGTCGACGACGACCGCGCCTGGCCCGATGCCGACCTGATCGTCGCCAGCGACGGCATCAATTCGCGCATCCGCAACCGCTACGCCGAGGTCTTCGAGCCCGAGCTGGTGACACGACCGAACCGCTTCATCTGGCTCGGGACGAAGCAGCCGTTCGACGCCTTCAACTTCCTGTTCGAAAGGACCGAACACGGCTGGTTCCAGGCCCATGTCTACCAGTTCGACGCCGAGACCACGACCTTCATCGTCGAGACGCCCGAAGCGGTCTGGCGTGCCCACGGCCTGGATGGCGCCGACACCGAGCAGTCCATCGCCTTCTGCGAGCGGCTGTTCGCCCGCCACCTGGGGGGCCAGCCGCTGCTGAGCAATGCGCGCCACCAGCGCGGCTCGGCCTGGCTGAACTTCCAGCGCGTGCGCTGCAAGCGCTGGGTCCACCACAACGGCGTCGCGCCGGTGGTGCTGATGGGCGACGCGGTGCACACGGCGCACTTCGCGATCGGCTCGGGCACCAAGCTCGCGCTGGAGGACGCGATCGAGCTGACGCGGCTGTTCCGCGACAGCGGCACGGCGCCAGGCGATGGGCCGGCGCTGCTGGCCTTGTTGTCCGAGTACCAGGCCCACCGCGAGGTCGACGTGCTGCGGCTGCAGAACGCGGCCTGGAATGCGATGGAGTGGTTCGAGGTCGTCGGTACCCGCTACTGCGAGCAGCTGCCGGTGCCGCAGTTCATGTATTCGATGCTCACGCGCAGCCAGCGCATCAGCCACGAGAACCTGCGCCTGCGCGACGCCGCCTGGCTGCAGGGCTTCGAGCGCTGGTTCGCCGGACGTGCCGGCGTCGCACTGGCCGAGGGCACGCCCGCCCCGCGACCGATGTTCACGCCGTACACGCTGCGTGGGCTGAGGCTGGCCAACCGCGTCGTCGTCAGCCCGATGGCGATGTACTCGGCCGCCGACGGTGTGCCGGGCGAGTTCCACCTCGTGCACTTCGGGGCCCGCGCGCTCGGCGGTGCCGGGCTGATCTACACCGAGATGACCTGCCCGGCGCCCGACGCGCGCATCACGCCGGGCTGCGCGGGCCTCTGGAACGACACGCAGGCGCTGGCCTGGGCGCGCATCGTGGACTTCGTGCATCGCCATTCGGACGCGAAGATGGGCCTGCAGCTCGGCCACGCCGGGCGCAAGGGCAGCAGCTGCACCCCCTGGGGCGGTGGCATGGACGAACCGCTGCCGGCGGGCCAGGGCTGGGACCTGGTGTCGGCCTCGGCGCTGCCCTACCTGCCCCATTCGGACGCCCCGCGCGAGGCCACACGCGACGACATGGACCGCATCGTCGCCGAGTTCGTGGCCGCCACGCGTCGTGCTGCCGATTGCGGCTTCGACATCCTTGAGCTGCACTGCGCGCACGGCTACCTGCTGTCGAGCTTCCTGTCGCCATTGACCAACCGGCGCACCGACGGCTACGGCGGCAGCGTCGACGAACGGGCACGGTTTCCGCTCGAGGTGTTTACTGCCGTGCGTGCGGCCTGGCCCGACGGACGGCCGATCTCGGTGCGGCTGTCGTGCCACGACTGGGCGCCAGGCGGCAACACCGCAGACGACGCCGTCGCGATCGCGCGGCTTTTCAAGGCGGCCGGCGCGGACATCATCGACTGCTCGTCGGGCCAGGTCGTGGCCGATCAGAAGCCGGTCTACGGGCGCATGTGGCAGACGCCGTTTGCCGACCGCATCCGCAACGAGGTCGGCATCCCGACCGTGGCCGTGGGCTCGATCTACGAGGCCGACCACGTCAACATGGTCATCGCGGCCGGCCGCGCCGACCTGTGCGCCATCGCCCGCCCGCACCTGGCCGACCCGGCCTGGACGCTGCACGAGGCGGCGCGTTTCGGCGACCGCAGCGTGCGCTGGCCCGAGCCTTATCTTTCGGGCCGCAGCCAGCTCGAAAGCAACCTGCAGCGCAACGCCGCAACCTGAGTCCGCCATGACCGACGACCGCCAGCCTTTCCAGCACTACCGTTCGCGCCACTTCGGCTGGCGATGCAGCGACGACGGCCGGGTCGCGACCGTGACGCTGAACCGCCCGGAGAAGAAGAACCCGCTGACCTTCGAGAGCTACGCCGAACTGCGCGACCTGTTCTTCGGCCTGCAGCACGCCAGCGACGTGCGCAGCGTCGTCATCGCCGGCGAGGGCGGCAACTTCTGCTCGGGCGGTGATGTGTTCGAGATCATCGAGCCGCTGACCCGGATGCCAGCCCCGGAACTGCTGCGCTTCACGCGCATGACCGGTGACCTGGTTCGCGCGATCAAGCGCGCGCCGCAGACCGTGGTGGCAGCGGTCGACGGCATCTGCGCCGGTGCCGGCGCGATGATCGCGCTGGCCTCGGACCTGCGCCTGGGCACGCCGGCAGCGCGCACCGCGTTCCTGTTCGTGCGGGTCGGTCTCGCGGGGGCGGACATGGGCGCCTGCGGGCTGCTGCCGCGTGTGATCGGCCAGGGGCGGGCGGCGGAGCTGCTGTACAGCGGCCGGGCGATGACGGCCGAGGAGGGCCAGCAGTGGGGCTTCTTCAACGCCGTGCACCCGCGCGACGCGGTCGTGTCGGCCGCGCAGGCCCTGGCCCGCAGCCTGGCCGACGGCCCCTGGTTCGCCCACACGGTGACCAAGACCATGCTGAACCAGGAGTGGGCGATGGGCATCGACGAGATCATCGAGTCCGAGGCCCAGGCCCAGGCCCTGTGCATGCTCACGCAGGACTTCAAGCGGGCCTTCGATGCCTTTGCGGCCAGGCAAAGCCCGAATTTCGAGGGCAACTGAGATGAGCCCAGCCCCGACCGCCGAATCGCAGGCATCGCCGCTTCCCCGTCTGGCGCATCTGGCGCTGCCGTTCTTCGACGACCGACACCGCAGCCTGGCCCACGATCTCGATCGATGGGCGGTTGATGCACTGGCGGGACTGGACCACCACGACAACGATGCCGCCTGCCGTGGCCTGGTGCGCATCCTGGGCGCGGCCGGCTGGCTGCGCCACTGCGTGCCCGCGGCCTGGGGCGGAGCGAGCGAGCAACTCGATTCGCGGGCCCTCGTGGTCTGCCGCGAGACCCTGGCCCGGCACGAGGGGCTGGCGGACTTCGCGTTTGCGATGCAGGGCCTGGGCAGCGGGCCGATCTCGCTTGCCGGCAGCCCGGCCTTGCGCGCGCGCTGGCTGCCGGCGGTGGCGCGCGGCGACAGCATTGCCGCCTTTGCGCTCAGCGAGCCCGACGCCGGGTCCGACGTCGCGGCCATGGCCTGCCGGGCGCGAGACGACGGCAGCCACTGGGTGCTGGACGGCGAAAAGACCTGGATCAGCAACGGCGGAATCGCCGACTTCTACTGTGTGTTCGCACGCGCCGACGAGCCCGAAGGCGGGCGCGGCACCCGGGGCATCTGCGCCTTCGTCGTGCCTGCGGGCACGCCCGGGCTGACGGTGGCCGAACGCATCGAGACCATTGCCCCGCACCCGCTCGCACGGCTTCGGTTTACCGACTGCCGGGTGCCCCAGGACCATCTTCTCGGCGAGGTGGGTTCGGGCTTCAAGCTGGCGATGCAGACGCTCGACATCTTCCGTGCCTCGGTCGCCGCGGCGGCGCTCGGGTTCGCACGGCGGGCGCTCGACGAAGCGCTGGTCCAGGCCCGCGGCCGGCGCATGCTCGGCGCCACGCTGGCGGACCTGCAACTGACCCAGGCCACGCTCGGAGACATGGCCACCGACATCGACGCAGCAGCGCTGCTGACCTACCGCGCGGCCTGGCAGCGCGACGTCCTCGGTGGCCGCACCACCCGCAGCGCGGCGATGGCCAAGCTGGTCGCCACCGAGTCCGCACAGCAGGTCATCGACCGTGCGCTGCAACTGCATGGCGGCCGCGGCGTGCAGGTCGGCTCGATGGTCGAGCGCCTGTACCGCGAGATCCGCGCGCTGCGCATCTACGAAGGCGCCAGCGAAGTCCAGCGCCTGATCGTCGGCCGCGACCTTCTGGCCGCGGCCACCCCTTGACCGTTCAGTCGCGACGGCGGCGACGTGCGGCGATGGCCAGCACGCCCATCCCCAGCGCCATCAGGCCATAGGTACCGGGTTCGGGAATTGCAGTCACGGTTCGGGTGAAGATCACCTTGCCGTCGTCGAGGCACGCCTGCGCGCTGTCGAACATGCAGGTGCTGGTCGGAAACTGCACGGTAGACAGTTCCTGGCCGGCCGGGCCCAGGCCGTAGACATTGAGCCAGACCACCGAGCGGTAGAACTCGTAAGTCCCCGGGGCCACCGGGCCGGCCGAAGGCACGAAGGTGCCGAAGTTGTAGCTGACCGAATCCCCTGGCGCGAGCACAAACGGCTCGCTGAACGGGTCGGCAGCGAACTCGAACATGTAGGGCGGGCCACCGGTGCACACGGTCGTGAACGTGCCGCTGCAGCCAAAGCCGACCGTCAGGTCGAATCCGGTGTAGCTGGCAAACGGCACCGTCTCGAACTCCTGCGTGTCCGGGTTGAACCAGCTTGCCGTCGTGAAAAGCTCGCTTTGCAACAGGCCACCGAACGGCAGGCTGCTGTCGACGACAAAACTCTCGCTCGCGTCGGTGTTGGTGAAGCGCAGATCGACCGGGATCGAGTCGGTGGCGCCGACCACGCCGCTGGGCTGTGTGAACTCGAGCTTCAGCGACGACCAGGCCACCTGCGCCGAAGCGCCACCGGCAATCGAGCTCAGGGCCAGGCCGGTGGCGGCAAGCGCCAGGGCACGTTGGAAAGAGGGGGACATGGCCATCGAAGGACTCCTCGTTCTGGAACAGAACGACCCGTGTGATGCCCGCCGCGCGGGTTGCCCATCCCGCGAACACGTGGCCGTGTCCCCTGCGTTGTCCCCTTCTGAGAGGGTGTAAACGAAATG
>JAJTGU010000131.1 GCA_021297985.1 Rubrivivax sp. | reverse complement strand
TGTCACAACTGCGCGAACTGCTGGCCAGCGAGTCCGGAAAGCACCTCGATGGAGCGCTCTATTGGGCGCTCATCGACGAACTGTCCACCGGCAATGACTCGGCGTTCGTGCGCGGTGCCGCGGCCGGCTTGGCTTACGGCGCTGGCCGCCTGTCCGAATCGGCGCTCGGCACGACGGTCGACGGCCACCTCAACGGACTGATCGCGCCGCGCGACGCTGCTTCCTTCCTGCGCGGGCTGCTGCAGACCGCTCGCGAGGCCGCGTGGCAGCAGCCTGCCCTTCTCTCGGTGCTCGACCGCCTGCTCGCCAGCTGGGATGACGCCGACTTCGTGGCCAACCTGCCCGAGCTGCGTCTGGCCTTCGCCGAGATGACGCCGAAGGAGACCGATCGCATCGCCCAGGCCGTGGCCGGCCTGCACGACGAAGCCAGCCTCGGCCGGCTGGTGCGGTACGACGTGTCGGCCGAGCAGGTGCAAGCGAACCTCGCGACGACGCAGCAACTGCTGGACGTGCTGCGCGCCGACGGACTCGGCGCATGGGTGCTCGCATGAAGGACCTGGCCCGCTGGCGCCTGGTGCTCGGCAAGTACGCCGAGCATGGCTTGCCGGGCCAGGCGGGCGACCTGCACGGCGCCAACGGCCGCATGGACCGGGCGCTCGAATACCTCTACGGCCGTGAGTACAAGGGTCGCGGCCTGCGTGACGGTACCGCCCCCGGCTCGCTCGATCCGTCGCAGCTCACGCTTGTGACATGGTTGGGCGAGGTGCGCGAGTTGTTCCCGCAGGAGACGGTCGAGGTCATCGAGAAACATGCCCTCGACCGCTACGGGCTCATGGAGCTGGTGACCGACCCGCAGACGCTCGAGCGCCTCGAACCCAACCAGCAACTGCTGCGTACGCTGCTCTCGCTGCGCGGCCACCTGAAGGGCGATGTGCTGCATCTCGCACGACGCATCATTCGCCAGGTGGTCGAGGAGATCCGCCGCCAGCTCGAGCCCGAGGTGCGGCAGGCCCTATCGGGTCGGCTCAACCGTTTCCGCCATTCGCCAATGGCGATCGCGCAGAACTTCGACGCCAAGGGCACCATCCGCAAGAACCTGAAGCATTTCGACCGAGAGCGCGGGCAGCTCGTCATCGAGCAGTTGCGCTTCTTCGAACGCAATACGCGCCGCCTGCCGTGGGACATCATCCTGTGCGTGGACCAGAGCGGCAGCATGGCCGACTCGGTGATCCATAGCGCGGTTATGGCGGGCATCCTCGCCGCGCTGCCTGCCTTTCGCGTGCGCATCGTCGTGTTCGACACCAGCGTCGTCGATCTCTCCGACCACGCCGACGATCCGGTCGAGACGCTGATGCGTGTGCAGCTCGGCGGCGGTACCGACATCGCGCAGGCGGTGCGCTACTGCACCCAACTGGTTGAGAACCCTCATCGCACCGTGCTCGTGCTGGTGACCGACTTCTGCGAGGGCGCACCGCCCAGCGAACTGGTGCGTGCGGTGAAGAAGCTGGCCGAGGCACGCGTGAAGCTGCTCGGGCTGGCCTCTCTCGACAGCCAGGCGCACCCTGTCTACGACCGCCAGATGGCCGAGCGCCTGGCCACCTGTGGCATGGAGATCGCGGCCCTAACGCCGCAGAAGCTTGCGCACTGGCTGGTGAAGGTGACCTCGTGAGCAGCATGCTTGACCAGCTCGGCGCGCTGCTCGCACGCTTCGACGACGACTCCTACGTGGCGCTGGCCAACCGCGGCCTGGTGCGCCGCGCCCGCAAGGACCTGGAGCAGCAGAAGGTCGACATCATCGAGCAGGCTGCCGCGCATGTAGTGCTGAGCTTCGGTGCGCAGCGCATCCGCTTCGACCAGCGCGGCCCGGCGCATGCGCAATGCGATTGCCCGGCGAGTGGCATCTGCCAGCACATCCTCGCGGCAGCGATGGGCCTGCAGCAGACTCTGCAAGCCTCAGCAACTCGGTCAGGCCAAGCCGACGAGCCCGCAGTCGATCCGCTCGCGCCGTTGCAGGCCACGCTGCTGGCCCTATCAACGGCCGAGCTTGCAAGCCATGCAGGCAAGGCCGGATATCGCTGGGCGTGGCAGTACGTGCAGGACCTCGAGCCTGAGCATGCGCTGGTGATTTCGGGCAGCCAGCATCTGGTGCTCGCCTTGCAGCGCCCGCGACTTACGCTGCGCTACATGGGCGGCGGACTCGATGCCTTGATCGCCGATGCCGAGCTTGCACAGATCGAGAAGTACCGCGTGGCCGTCGTACTTGCCTTCCAGCGCGCTCACGGCCGCGAGCTCACGCCACCCGAGCCGACGGCGCGGCAGCGCACCCAGTCGCTGGACCTGGGCATGGATCACGCCCTGGCGGAATCACGTGATGCAAGCCTCGACGAGTCGCGCGCTCGACTGCGTGCATCGCTGCGAAAGATCTTGTCCGAGTCGGTGGAGCTCGGCCTGGCCCACCTGTCGCAAGGGATTCACGAGCGCTATTCGACGCTGGCGGTCTGGGCACAGGGCGCGGAGTACCACCGCCTGGCCCTGCTGACGCGCCGCATTGCCGACCATGTGGAAATGCTGCTCGAACGCGCGGGGTGGGCCGACGAGTTGCGATTGCTGGATGAAATCACCATCGCACTGGCGCTGGTGTGCGCCTTGGACGCCGCGGCTGCGCAGGGCGCCACGCCGCGGCAACTGGTCGGCCACGCCCGATCTCGATACGAGGCCTCTGCCTCGCTCGAACTGTTCGGGCTGGGTGCGCAGGCATGGCGCTCGCCCGCCGGCTACGTGGGACTGACGATGATCTTCTGGTCACCCGCGGAGCAGGCGTTCATGTCATGCACCGATGCGCGCCCGCAAGCGCAGCGTGGCTTCAACCCCATCGCCCGCTACAAGGCGGCCGGCCCTTGGACCGGGCTGGGTGCGCCGGCGCAAACCACGGGCAGTCGCGTCATTCTGCAGAAGGCACAAGTCAACGACGCAGGACGTCTTTCGGCCGCCGACAGCGCCAGCGCAACCGTGTTGCCGTTGGACGCCGCAACCCTGGTGCAGCAGTTGAAGCCCTGGGAGTCCTGGGCAGAGCTGTTGAGTGCACGTGGCGAGCAACGTGCCAGCCTGCTGGCCGAACCCGATCCTATGAAGGACTGGGCGACGCTGCGGCCCGCGAAGTTCGGCGATGCCCGATTCGACGATGCTCGGCAGACCCTGATCTGGCCGCTGCTGGACGGAGAGGGGCACATGCTGGCCGCCGAAATGCCGTTTGACGAGTACAGCCGGCACGCCACCAGGCGCGTCGAACGCCTCGGCCCATCAGAACTGGTGCCGGGCACGCTAGTGATCGCGCGGCTACGCGCGTCCGCCCAGGGTGGCGTGGTGGCGGAGCCGTTGAGCCTCGTGCGCCCAGGTGCCAAGGACAACTGCGTTGACGCACTCCACTTTGACGACGCGCCTCAGCAGGGCGCGGCCTCTGCACTATTTGAGCGCTTGAAGCGAATGGTTCCTTCGCGAGATGCACTGCTCCCCCCGGCCGAGCATGTGCCGACCACGCCCAGCGTCTTGCGACAGGTCCGTCATGAACTGCAGCGGCAGGCAGAACGCGGCACCGGGCCGGACATCGCCGAACAAGCGCGGGCCGAACTGATGCACCACGCGGAGCGATTGGCCGAAGCGGGGCTCACGGCTTTCCGTGCTGCACTGAACCGGGACGGTGGTGCAGGAGAACGGCTACTGAGCGCGAACTACCTGTGCCTGCAGTACGAGCGGCTGATGCTGAGGGAGCGTGCCGGCCAGGCATGACCGCCGAGAAGCGAACGCCTTGAGGTTCTGATCTCAGGAAGCGGAAGGCCAGGCCGCCGCGTCTTGCACCCTTGAGCAGCGGCGGCTTTTCCATACCATTTCCGTACCGGCAAGAAAAAAGCACCTGGCGTCTCCGCGAGGTGCTTTGTTTCCTACCGAATTTGGTAGGCGCGATTGGACTCGAACCAACGACCCCCACCATGTCAAGGTGGTGCTCTAACCAGCTGAGCTACGCGCCTGGGGAAGCCCATGACTATACATCAGGCCGTCCGCCATCGAGGTCAACGTCGGCGTGCAGATCGCACACCGCCAACCTTGGCCAGTGCGCCGAGCACGCCGGCCAGGCGTGCGGTGTCGTGCAGCTCCACGGTGAAGGTCATCCAGGCCACGCCTTTGGCGCTCTGGGTGTTGACGCCGGTGACGTTGACCTTCTCGCGTGTGAAGACTTCCGAGATGTCGCGCAGCAGTCCCTGGCGGTCACTGGCCTCGACGGTCACATCCATGGCATACAGGGCCGCGGCGGCACGCGGGCCGGGCTCCGGCTCGCCCCAGGCCACGGCGATGACGCGGTCGGGCTGCTGCGAAGCCATGTGGCGGAAGTTGCTGCAGTGCTGCCGGTGGATGGCCACGCCCTTGCCGCGCGTGACGTAGCCGGCGATGGCGTCGGGCGGTGCCGGCCGGCAGCAACGGGCCAGGGTCGTCATCAGCGAATCGATGCCAACCACCAGCACGCCGCCGCCACTGGCGCTGCGGCTGCGCTTGAGCGGCACCGTGTCGTCATCGGGTTCGGGTTCGGGTGGACGCAGCCACTGCTCGATGTGACGCAGCGAGTACTCGTCCTTGCCGACGACCTCGAACAGCGCTTCGGGGCTCTTGAAGCCCAGGCCTTCGGCCATGGTCGCGAGGTTGACCGCCGTGCGGCCTTCACGCTGCAGGAGCTTTTCGACCCCCTCGCGGCCACGCGCCATGGTCTGCGCCTGGGCCTGGGCGTTGAACCAGGCGCGCACCTTGGCGCGGTGGCGCTGGCTCTTCAGGTAGCCGAGCTCGGCGTTCAGCCAGTCCAGCGACGGCCCGCCGTCCTTGGCCGAGACGATCTCGACCGTCTGCCCGGACCGCAGCGGCGTGTTCAGCGGCACCAGGGCACCGTCGACTCGTGCGCCTCGGCAACGGTGACCGAGCTCGGTGTGCAGGCTGTAGGCAAAGTCCACCGGCGTCGCGCCGACCCCCAGCTCGACGATCGTGGCCTGCGGCGTGAAGACGTAGATGCGCTCGTCGTCGGCTGCGAGTGCGGGTGTCGATGACGCCGGACCCGCCGGTTCGCCGTCTCCATGCGTTTCGCGCTCCCAGGCCAGCAGTTCGCGCAGCACGGCCTTGCGCGCCTCCGCCAGGCGCTGCTCGGCCTCGGGCGCCGACACCCCGACGTAGCCGCGCGCACCCGACTCCTTGTAGAGCCAATGGGCGGCGACGCCGTGTTCGGCCGCCTGGTGCATCTCGTGCGTGCGCAGCTGCACCTCCAGCGGCAGGCCGTCGTCGGCCACGACGACCGTGTGCAGGCTGCGATAGCCGTTGACCTTGGGCCGGGCGATGTAGTCGTCGAACTCGCCGGCCACCGCCGACCAATGCTCGTGGACACGGGCCAGCGCGGCGTAGCAATCGGCAACGCTGCCCAGCACGACCCGCAGCGCCCGGGCGTCAAGTACGCGCTCGAAGGACAGGCCCTTGCCGCGCATCTTCTTCCAGATGCTGTAGAGGTGCTTGGGCCGGCCACTGACCTCTGCCACCAGGCCGGCCTGCGCCAGCAATGCCGAGAGCTCGCTGCGCGCGGCCTGGACCGCAGCCTCGCGCGCGGCCCGGTTGCCGTCCACGAGTGCCGCGATGTGCCGGTACTCGTCGGGCTTGAGGAAGCGGAACGACAGATCCTCAAGCTCCCACTTCACCTGCGCGATGCCCAGGCGGTTGGCCAGCGGCGCAAACACCTGCAGCGTCTCCTCGGCCAGATCGACAGGGCAAGGCGTGCGACTGGCCGCATGCCAGCGCAAGGTCTGCAGCCGGGAGGCCAGGCGCAGCAGCACCACCCGCAGATCGCGCGAGAACGCCAGCAGCATCTTGCGCACGCGCTCGGTCTGCGCCCGGCGATCGGGGGCACCCCCGGTCGCCGTCCCGCGCCGCGCCGCGCGCTGGATCTGCACCAGCTTGCGCGTCAGCGACACCAGCTGTGCAGCGTCTTCGCCAAAACCCTTGGCCAGTGCCGAATCGGGGTCGCTCAGTCCGTCGCCGGCATAGACCAGCCAGGTCACTGCGCACAGTGCCGGCGACGCGCCGATGTCAGCCAGGATCGCGGCGGCGCCATCGGCATGCGCCAGGGCGTCCTCGCCGGTGTCCAGCAGACGGCCGGCCAGCAATGGCTCGGCGAAGCTGCGCGCCCGCGCCAGTCGGTCGCCGGGCGCGTCGGACGAACGGGACGCATCCGGCACCTCGACGATCTGCACGATCGCCGCGGCCTGCGCCACCGGCGGCGCCTCGGCCCTGGACTTCATCGTCGGCCCGGTGCGCTCAAGCCAGAAGGAACCCGCGCACCACCGCGCGCTGCTCGGGCTGCACCAGCATCGGCGCATGGCCGACCCCGGCAAACTCGTGCAGGCGGGCCCGGGGTCCACGCTCGGTCATCGCCTGGGCCGTGGCCGGGCTGAGCAGGTCGGACTCCGCACCACGCAGCAGCAGCAGCGGCATCTTCAAACTGTCGTAGGCGGCCCAGAGCATGGCCTCGCCGACCTTGGCGAGCTCAGCGGTCACGGCCTTGAAGGGAAGCGCGATCGCCGGGTCGTAGTGCGGCTTGAAGCCACCGTCCGGGTGCGCGACCAGCATCGGCCGCGTCAGCGCCAGCCACTGCTCGCGGCTGTGCGGACCGAAGCCCTGGCTGATCGCCCACATCGCGTCGGCGGCTTCCTCGAGGCTCGCAAAGCGCACCGGCCGGCCGAGGTACTGGCCGATGCGCTCCAGCGACGCCGGCTCGATGGTCGGGCCGACGTCGTTCAGGACCAGTCGGCGCACCAGCGGCGCGCCCGGGCCTTGCAGCGACGCCACGCCAAGGCCGATCAGGCCGCCCATCGAGGTGCCGACCCAGTCCACCTGGGCCACGTCCAGCCGCGCCAGAAGCGCCACCATGTCGGCCACATAGGCGGGCACGTTGTAGCCCATCGGGTCGGGCAGCCAGTCGCTTCGGCCGCGGCCGAACACGTCGGGGCAGATCACGCGGCAGCCCTGGCCGGCGAGGTCTCGCGCAAGTTCGTCGAAGTCCCGCCCCTGGCGCGACAGGCCATGCACGCAGACCACGGTCCGTTCGGCACGCGCCTCGCCCCAGGCCCAGTAGGCCAGGCGCAGGACCTGGTGGCCACGCAGGACCGGGAGGTGGTGGAGGACGGGGTCGCTGGCGGTCGTGGTCATGCTGCGGTGCAACGGGATAATGGATTCATCGTAACCAAGCCCACCCGGAGCCACGACATGCTCGAAGGAAAAACCGCTCTCGTCACCGGCAGCACCAGCGGCATCGGACTGGGCATCGCCTGCGCACTCGCCCGACAAGGCGCCCGGCTGATGCTCAACGGCTTTGGCGATGTCGAAGGCGCGCTGGCCACCGTGCGCGCCCTGGGCGGCGAGGTCGACTACCACGGCGCCGACATGAGCAAGCCGGCCGAGATCGCGGCCATGGTCGCCGCCTGCGAGACGCGCTTCGGCAGCGTCGACGTGCTGGTCAACAACGCCGGCATCCAGCATGTGGCCCTGGTCGAGGACTTCCCGACCGAGCGCTGGGACGCGATCATCGCGATCAACCTGTCGTCGGCCTTCCACGCCATGCACGCGGCGCTGCCGGGCATGAAGGCGCGCAACTGGGGCCGGGTGCTGAACATCGCCTCGGCACATGGCCTGGTCGCATCGGCCGGCAAGAGCGCCTATGTCGCGGCCAAGCACGGCATCGTCGGGCTGACCAAGGCGGCGGCGCTGGAGACCGCCACCAGCGGCGTCACCGTCAACGCCATCTGCCCAGGCTGGGTGCTGACGCCGCTGGTGCAGAAGCAGGTCGATGCACGAGCGGCCGCGGAAGGCGTGTCCAACGACGAGGCCAAGCGCCGGCTGCTCGCCGACAAGCAGCCGTCCCTGCAGTTCACGACACCAGAGGAACTGGGCGAACTGGCGGTCTTCCTGTGCTCGGCGGCGGCGCAGAACGTGCGCGGCGTGGCCTGGGCGGTCGATGGCGGCTGGGTCGCGCAGTAAGGCGCAGCCAACGCAAGCAACCACCCGGGCTGCGAGCAGCGCGCTACTTCGTCATCTGCACACTGCCACTGACGTTGGCCGTCACCGCGGCCTTGCCAGCAGCCACCGGCAGCGATTCGTCGGCCATGGCCCGGCTGGCGCGGGCCATCATCATCGGCTGCGGGTCGACCGGCGCTTCCCCGGCGCTGTTGACCTGCACCTCGCGCAGCGTGTAGCCGGCAAAGCCGAACTGTCGGCTCACGGCTTCGGCACGGGTGCGAAAGCGGGCAATCGCCTGGGCGGCAACATCGGCCTCGACCTTCTCGCGCGCCTCGCGCGACAGCGACTGCGACACGCGGGCAATGCTCAGGGTCGTGATGCGTCCCGTCAGCGCAGCGATCGCCGCGCTGTCGCGGCCCTCCACCACCAACTCGGCGCTGCCGACCCAGCCGGTGATCGTGGGGGCGTTGCTGCGCGGCTGCGGTGCGCCGTAGCGCGGATTCAGCGCAAAGTTGCCGGTGCGCACCTCGAGCTGGCCCGGCTTGGCGCCTTTGCGGGCCTCGGTCAGCGCGGTTTCCAGGGCCTGGCGCAACTGGGTTTGCACGGCTGCCGCATCGCTGCCTTCGCGGCTTGTCGAAAACACGATCACCAGCCAGTCCATCGCGACCTCGGTGGTCGCGCTGGCACTCAAGTGAACAATGTTGCTGGGGTTGTGCATGGGCATGGCAGGCATGGCGGGTTGGGCGTGCATCGGCGCCGAGATGGCGGCGCCCAGAACAGCCAGCAGAGCCAGCCGAAAGACAGACACGAGGGTGGGCATGGCACAGCGCTCTGAGAGACAGAAGGCGGGCATTGTGCGCGCCGCCCCAGGGCCGAGTGGCGGCACAGGCGGGCACAGCAAATTGCGTAACGATTGGAAAGACTGGCCGGAAACACAGCATCGGACCCACACAATGGCGCTGTTACAAATTGGGCCCCGCCCTCGGAAGCCACGATGAACACACCTGCTCCCGCCCGCGCTGACCGCGTGGTCGTCGTCGATGACGACGCCCGCATCCGTGACCTGCTGCGCCGCTACCTGAGCCAGGAAGGCTTCGACGTCCTTCTGGCCGAAGACGCTAAGGCCCTGAACCGGGTCCTGACGCGCGAGACGGTCGACCTCATCGTGCTCGACCTGATGCTGCCCGGCGAAGACGGCCTGTCGATCTGCCGGCGGCTGCGGGCCGCGAACGACCTGACGCCCATCATCATGCTGACGGCCAAGGTCGAGGACGTCGACCGCATCGTCGGCCTGGAAGTCGGTGCCGACGACTACCTGCCCAAGCCGTTCAACCCGCGCGAGTTGCTCGCCCGCATCCACGCCGTGCTGCGCCGCCGTCCGACGCCGGAAGCACCGGGCGCACCCAGCAAGGAAGCCCTGGTGGTCGCGTTCGGGCCGTTCGAGTTTGATCTGTCGCTGCGTCGCCTGTCCAAGAGCGGCGAGCAGATCTCGCTGACCACCGGCGAGTTCTCGATGCTGAAGGCGCTGGTCCGCCATCCGCGCCAGCCGCTGTCGCGCGACAAGCTGGCACAGCTGGCACGTGGGCGCGAGTTCGAGCCCTTTGACCGCAGCCTGGACGTGCAGATCTCGCGGCTGCGCAAGATGATCGAGCCCGACCCGGCCCAGCCACGCTACATCCAGACGGTCTGGGGCGTCGGCTACGTCTTTGTGCCGGATGGCGCGAACTGAGCCCTGCGGCTATCCCTGAGAACCCGCGCGGCCGAGCCGCGCGCGCCGAGGCAAGATCGCCGACGTGGCAGAAGACAGACATGGTTTCCTCGGCGTCAGCCTGTTCTGGCGCACCTTTGCGCTGCTGGCTCTGCTGCTGGCCAGTGGGGTCGCGGCCTGGGTCGGGACCTTGCGCGCCCTCGAACTGGAGCCCCGGGCGATCCAGGCCGCGCAGCAGACCGCCAGCCTGGTCAACCTTTCGCGGGCCGCGTTGCGTCAGGCCGATGGCATCAACCGGCTGACGCTGATCAAGGGCCTGTCGTCGCAACGCGACGTCCGGGTGCAGCCGGCCGAACCGGGTGACCGTTGGGAGCCTTTCGAGACCGATCGCTTTTCGCGCCTGGTCGGCGATCAACTGAAATCCGTGCTCGGTCCGGGCACCCGTGTCGCGCGCGAGCTCAACGGCGAACGGGGCCTCTGGGTCGGCTTTTCGATCGATGGCGACTTGTACTGGGTCCAGGCAGATACCGGCCACACCGCCGCCCTGAACATGACGACCTGGGGGGTGTGGATCAGCATCGCGCTGATCTCCACGCTGCTCGGCTCGGGCCTGATTGCACGGCTCATCAACCGGCCCCTGAAGAACCTCTCGTTCGCGGCCAGTCGCATCCGCGGGGGCTACCTGGACTCGCGTCTGGACGAGAACACGCTGACGAGCGAGATCCGCGAGGTCAACCGCGGCTTCAACCGGATGGCGCGCGAACTGGCGCGCGTCGAAGAGGACCGCGCCGTGATGCTGGCCGGCATCAGCCACGACCTGCGCACGCCGCTGGCCCGCCTGCGGCTGGAAACCGAGATGAGCGTCGAGGACGACGAGGCCAAGCGTGCGATGGCCAATGACATCGACCAGCTCGACGCGATCATCGACAAGTTCATGGACTACGCACGCCCCGGCGAAACGCAGATGGTCCCGGTCCACGTGGCGGCGCTGATCGACCGCGAGGCCTCGGCCTTCCGCGACCCGAACCAGATCAAGATCGTCTCCAAGGTGCCACGCGACCTGCACGTCCTGGCCGACGACATCGAGCTCGGTCGCGTGTTCGGCAACCTGTTCGAAAACGCCCGCCGCTACGGCCGCGGCACCTACACAGGCGTGGCCGAAGTGGTGGTGTCGTATGTGAAGACGGGGCCCTGGGCCATCCTGAGCGTGCGCGACCACGGCCAGGGCGTGGCCCCCGACAAGCTGCCGCAGCTGACGACGCCTTTCTTCCGAGGTGACGCCGCACGCACCGCCGCCACCGGCGCCGGCCTGGGGCTGGCCATCGTCGACAAGGCCATGCACCGCATGGCCGGTCAACTCGAGCTGGCCAACGCCCCCGAGGGCGGTTTGATCGCGCACTTGCGGCTCAAGCGAGCCAACGTCTGACGGCGGCCTGCGGCGGCGCTCAGGTCGTTGCCACGACAAAGAAGAACACCCCGATGCGGTGCAGGTACAACGCCAGGAACACCGCGCCCACCGCCAGCACCGACAAGCCGATGCGCAAGGCCAGCGGTACGCCGTAGACACGACCGCTGCTGCGCGACAGGTACCAGCCCAGGACCGTCGCCTGCAGCCCGGTGGCAATCAGGTCGATCGTGTTGCCGCTCAGTCGTTGCCCTTGCGCGGCCAGCGCAGCGATAGCGGCGCCAAGCAGCGGAAACAGCAGGGCCAAGAACAGCAACGCGAACCCGTAGAAGTGCAGCGCAAAGGTCCAATGCGTGGACCAACGGGCACCACGGCGGCTGTACAACACGGCGCCGGCCAGCGCCAGCACCGGCACCATGGCCAGCACGCTGGCTTTGGCGAGGACCTGCTGGCGCTGGTCGAATCGCTCGTCCCAGCGCTCGCGGCTCAGGCCGCTGGCCGCGACCTGCGCCTGCAGTCGCGGCATGGCCGCCTGGCCGTAGGCCGGACCGCTGAGGTGGGCCTTCAGCGGAATCGACAGTACCGCCAGTCCCGAAACGCCCTGGGCAATGAAGAACACAACGTTGATCGCCAGGAACAAGGTCAGCGGCGGCACGAAGCCGCGGCGGCGGCCGTCGCGCCACAGAGCCGTCAGTTCTCCGGGCGACATCACCAGTCGTTTCAGGGTCTGCACCCAGCGCGACACGGCGCTGCGCCAGACCGGCTGTTCGGGTGGCAGCCGCTGCTCGCCACACTGCGCGCACCAGCCAAACGCCGGTGCGGACTCGAACCCGCAGGACGGGCAGCGCCAGCGCCCTTCGGTCATTCGCTACCGGAGATCAACAGCAGGCACACGGCATTGGCCTCGATTGCCAGACCCTCGCCGACCGGGCCCAGCTTTTCGGCGGTCTTCGCCTTGACATTCACCCGGTCGAGAGCGACCCCCAGCGCGGCCGCAATGCGCTCGCGCATGGCTGGAATGTGCGGCGCCATCTTCGGCGCCTGGGCGACGATCGTGCTGTCGACGTTGACGATGTCGAAGCCGAGCCCGCGCACACGCCGCGCCGCTTCCTGAAGCAGGCGCCAGGAATCAGCGCCGCGGAACGCCGGGTCGGTGTCCGGGAAGTGCTGGCCGATGTCTCCAGCGGCCGCCGCCCCGAGCAACGCATCGGTGATGGCATGCAGCAGGGCGTCGGCGTCCGAATGACCGAGCAGGCCATGGCTGTGCGGCACGGTCACGCCACCCAGCACCAAGGGCCGGCCGGCCACCAGCGCATGGACGTCCCAGCCCTCGCCAATGCGCAGGCGCGAAAGATCCGTCATCGGCAGGTCTCCAGCAGGCGCGTCGCCAGCGCAAAGTCGGGCGGCCAGGTGAGCTTGAAGTTTTCCCAGTCGCCCGCCACCAGCAAGGGGCGCAAACCCAGGGCCTCGATCGCACTGGCCTCGTCGGTGATGGCGATGCCGCGCCGGGCGCCCTCAAGCAGCGCGTCGTGAAGGGTGCCCAGGCGAAACATCTGCGGCGTCTGGGCCAGCCACTTGCCCGTGCGGTCCAGCGTGGCCTCGGCACGCGCCGGCGCGTCGCGGCCAGCGGACTTCAGCGTATCGGCCAACGGCAGCGCCAGCAGGCCACCCACGGCGTCGTCTCGGCAGGCGGCGATCAGGCGTTGCACGGCGTGCGGCCGCAACAGGCAGCGCGCCGCGTCGTGCACGAGGACCCAGCAGTCATCGGCCACGCCCCGCTCGCGCAGGGCCTGCAGGCCCTGCTGCACGCTGTCGGCCCGGCTGGCGCCTCCGCAGCGTGCGACCCACAGGTTCGGTGCAGGCGCGACGTGGCGCTCGAAGGCCAGGTCGTCGGGCGCGAGCACCACCAGGGTCGAGTCGATCTCAGGGACCGCGGCCAGCGCCGCCAGCGTGTGGGCGATGACGACGCGCCCGGCCAGGGGCTCGTACTGCTTGGGGCCTGCCGTGCCCGCACGGCTGCCGATCCCGGCCGCCGGCACCAACGCGACGCAGCGAGACAGGGTCGCATCGTGGGGCATGACGGAGCGAGACATCGCGCGATTCTAAAATTCAGCCCGTGCTCCCTTCCATCGCCGCCGGCAAGCGCTTCACCCTGCCCCGCCCCACCGGTTCTGGCGACTCCCTGCTGCTGGCCCGTCTGGGCCGCGACCGCACCGCGGCCAACAGCCTGCTGGTGGTGCTGACGGCCGACCCGGCCGACACCCAGCGCCTGGCCGAAGAGCTGCCGTTTTTCGACCCCGCTCTGCGCGTGGCCGTGTTCCCGGACTGGGAGACCCTGCCCTACGACCAGTTCAGCCCGCACCAGGACCTGATCTCGGAGCGCCTGGCCACGCTGTGGCGGGTGCACACGCGCGACCTGGACGTGCTGCTGCTGCCGGCCAGCACCGCCCTGGTCCGGCTGGCGCCGCCGTCGTTCCTGGCCGGGACGACCTTCCACTTCAAGCAGAAGTCGCGTCTGAACGAAGCCGGCCTGAAGGCCCAGCTCACGCTCGCGGGCTACCAGCATGTCAGCCAGGTCGTGTCACCGGGCGAATACGCGGTGCGCGGTGGCCTGATCGATCTCTTTCCGATGGGCTCGCTGGTGCCCTATCGGGTGGACCTGTTCGGCGACGAGGTCGACTCGATCCGCACCTTCGACCCCGACAGCCAGCGCAGCCTGTACCCGGTGCCCGAGGTCCGGCTGCTGCCCGGGCGCGAGTTCCCGCTCGACGACGCGGCCCGCAGTGCCTTCCGAAAGCGCTGGCGCGAGCAGATCGAAGGCGACCCGACGCGGGCCCGGCTCTACAAGGACATGGCCGCCGGCGTGGCCGGGGGCGGCATCGAGTACTACCTGCCGCTGTTCTTCGAGCAGACGGCCACGCTGTTCGAGCACCTGGCCGCCGCCATGCAGCCCGGCGAACCGCCCGCCACGCTGGTGCTGCACGGCGCGGTCGACCAGGCCGTCGAGCGCTTCTGGACCGACCTGCGCGAGCGTCACCGCTTCCTGCAGCACGACCCGGAGCGCCCGCTGCTGCCGCCCGAGGCCGTGTTCCAGCGGGTCGACGAGCTGTTTGCGAACACCCAGCCGCACCCGGTGCTGCTGCTGAAGGGATCCGAAGCCCTGCCCTGGGCGCGACCGCTGCCCGATCTGGGCATCGACCGCAGTGCCGCCGAGCCGCTGCAGCGACTCGAGGCGCACCTGAAGACCACGCCGCACCGCGTGCTGCTGCTGGCCGAAAGCGAAGGCCGGCGCGAAAGCCTGCTGGACCTGCTGCGCGACCATGGCCTCGCGCTGCCGAGCGTGAGCTCGCTGGCCGAGTTCCTGAGCGGCGACGGAGCAGGCGAGCGGTTCGCGATCGCCACCGCGCCGCTGTCCGAAGGCTTCCATTGGCTCGACAGCGACGCCGGCGTGTCGCTGCAGTTCGTGACCGAGACCGAGCTGTTTGCGATCACGCGCGATGCGCGCCGGCGGCGCAAGCAGGAGCAGACGAGCAGCGTCGATGCGCTGATCAAGGACCTCTCGGAGCTCGAGATCGGCGACCCGGTCGTGCACCTGAACCACGGCATCGGGCGCTATCGCGGTCTGCTGAACATCGACCTCGGCGACGGCTCCAGCGAGTTCCTGCACCTCGAATACGCCGACAAGGCCACGCTGTACGTGCCGGTGTCGCAACTGCACCTGATCGGCCGCTACACCGGCGTCGGCGCCGACGAGGCCCCGCTGCACCGGCTCGGCTCCGGGCAATGGGAGAAGGCCCGCCGCAAGGCCGCCGAGCAGGTGCGCGACACCGCAGCCGAGTTGCTGAACCTGTACGCCAAGCGCGCCGCACGAGAGGGCTTTTCCCATCGCTTCTCGGCCCACGAGTACGAGGCCTTCGCGACCAGTTTCGGGTTCGAGGAGACGGCCGACCAGCGCGCCGCGATCCATGCCGTGATCCAGGACATGGTGTCCCCGAAGCCGATGGACCGGCTGGTCTGCGGCGACGTCGGATTCGGCAAGACCGAAGTGGCGCTGCGGGCCGCGTTCGTCGCCGTGCACGGCGGCCAGCAGGTCGCGCTGCTGGCGCCGACGACGCTGCTCGCCGAGCAGCACTACCAGACCCTGGTCGACCGCTTCTCGCCCTGGCCGGTGAAGGTGGCCGAGATGTCGCGTTTCCGGACCGCCAAGGAAGTCAAGGCCGCGATGCAGGGCCTGGCCGACGGCAGCGTCGACATCGTCGTCGGCACGCACAAGCTGCTGTCGCCGGACGTGAAGTTCAAGCGCCTGGGTCTCTTGATCATCGACGAGGAGCACCGCTTCGGCGTGCGTCACAAGGAGGCCATGAAGGCGATGCGCGCCGAGGTCGACGTGCTGACGCTCACGGCAACCCCGATCCCGCGCACGCTGGGCATGGCCCTGGAAGGCCTGCGCGAGCTGTCCGTCATCGCGACCGCACCGCAACGCCGGCTGGCGATCAAGACCTTCGTGCGCAGCGAGAACAAGAGCGTGATCCGCGAGGCTGTGCTGCGCGAGCTGAACCGCGGCGGCCAGGTCTACTTCCTGCACAACGAGGTCGAGACCATCGCCAACCGCCGGATGCAGCTCGAGGAGCTGGTGCCCGAAGCACGCATCGCGGTGGCCCACGGCCAGATGCCCGAACGCGAGCTCGAGCGCGTGATGCGCGACTTCGTCGCCCAGCGGCACAACCTGCTGCTGTGCTCGACGATCATCGAGACCGGCATCGATGTGCCGAGCGCCAACACGATCGTCATCGCGCGGGCCGACAAGTTCGGCCTGGCCCAGCTGCACCAGCTGCGCGGACGGGTCGGCCGCAGCCATCACCAGGCCTACGCCTACCTGATGGTCCCGGACGTGCAGTCGCTGAGCAAGCAGGCGCAGCAGCGGCTGGATGCGATCCAGCAGATGGAAGAACTGGGCTCGGGCTTCTACCTCGCGATGCACGACCTCGAGATCCGTGGTGCCGGCGAGGTGCTGGGCGAGAACCAGAGCGGCAACATGCTGGAGGTCGGCTTCCAGCTCTACAACGACATGCTGGCCGAAGCCGTGCGCTGGCTCAAGAGCGGGCGCGACCCCGAACTGCCCGACCTGATGAGCCCGCTGGCGGCCACGACCGAGATCAACCTGCATGCCCCGGCGCTGCTGCCCGACGCGTACTGCGGCGACGTGCATGCGCGCCTGAGCCTGTACAAGCGCCTGGCCAGTGCCGACAAGCCCGAGCAGCTCGACCGGCTGCTCGAGGAGGTGACCGATCGATTCGGACGCCTGCCGGCGCAGGGCCAGACCCTGTTCGACACCCACCGCCTGCGCGTGCTGGCACGGCCCTACGGCGTGCTGAAGATCGACGCCGGCCCCAAGCTGATGAACATCACCTTCAGACCCGACGCACCGATCGACGCCCGCCGCATCATCGAGCTGGTGCAGAAGAACCGCGCGATCAAGCTCGCCGGCAACGACCGGCTGCGGATCGAGCGCGAGATCGCCAGCCCGTCCGAGCGCGCACAGTACCTGCGGGACGTGCTGCGATCGCTGGGCACACCCGTCGGAGCCGTGGCATGACTGCGGATCTCCATCCCCGGGAGATCCGGCCCGGGCTTGTCGTGCGCGGCTTCGAGCCACCGCTGCGGCTGGCCGACTTCCGGCTGGTCGCCTTCGACATGGACTCGACGCTGATCGCCATCGAATGCATCGACGAGATCGCAGCCGCGGCCGGACGCAAGGCCGAGGTCGCGGCGATCACGGAAGCGGCGATGCGCGGCGAATTGCCGGACTACGCCGCCAGCCTGCATGCCCGTCTGGGCTTGTTGCAGGGCGTCCCGGTCTCGGCCCTGCAGCAGGTCCTGGACCAGCGTCTGCGCCTGAACCCGGGCGTCGAGGCCTTTGTTGCGGCCTGCCGCGATGCCGGTCTCGCGACGTTGCTGGTCTCCGGCGGCTTCACCTACTTCAGCGAGCCGGTTCGTCAGCGCCTGGGCATCGCCTTCGCGCGGTCGCATGTGCTCGACATCCAAGACGGCCAGCTGACCGGCCGGCTGGTGCCGCAAGCCTGGGGCAGTGTGGTCGACGGCGCCGAGAAGCGCCGCACGCTGCTTGAGCTCGCAAGCCTGCTCGGCGCGTCACCCGCGCAGTGCATCGCCGTCGGCGACGGCGCCAACGACCTGCCGATGATGTCCGCAGCCGGGCTCTCGGTCGCCTTTCACGCCAAGCCCGCGGTGCGCGAGCGGGCGATGGTCGCCGTCAACGAGGGCGGGCTGGACCGCGTGCTGCCGCTGCTGGGGGGGGTGGGGCCGGACTGAGCGTGACCACATCGCGGCCCCGGGCCGCGGGGCGATCGCGAGACGATCAGGTGCCCGAGAACACCAACTGCACCCGCAGCGTACGCGCTTCCGGCAACGGCGCGTAGCGCCACTGGCTCAGGGCCTCGACGACAAACCGCTGCAACACACGGGGGGCCGGCGCCAGCAGGTTGATGTCGGAAACGCTGCCATCCGGCTTGACGACAAACTCCACCACGGCCTCCCGCCGGGACCCGATCTGGTCGAGCACGCGGATCGGCACATCGGGTTCGACCATCTTCAGCAGCCGAGGCGCCAGCGGTTCGAGTCGGGCCAGCGTCGCCGGGGCAAAGTTCGCGACGGCAGGAGCGGCCACGGTCTGCGGCAAGGCGGTGTTGGCGATGGGCTCGACCGCGGCCGGTGACGGCGAATCGCTGGTCGACGCCAGATCGCTGCGCAGTTGTTGCAGTGGCGCCGGGGCCGGCGCTGGCGCCGCCACGGGGAGCGCAGGCGCGGGTGCGGGAACCGGGGACGCGGCCGCACCAGCGGCTGCCGGAGCCTCACTCGGGCTGGCGGTGCGCCGGAGCGAGCCCGCGTCAGCCACCTCGGGGGCGGGCGCGGTCAGCGGCGTGATGATGACGCCACGCGCTCGGGTGCGAGACGCTTCCTGGATGCGGCGAAGCGGGTTGTCGGCCATGCGCCGCGCGCGCTCCATTGCCGCGGCCGCATCGGCATCGGCTTCCGCCTTGGTGTCGGCCTTGGTTTCGGCGCGGGGGCTCGCGGCTGGAGTCTGCGCCCACGCCGGGACGGCCAGACACGAGGCCACGACCGCAAACACAAGCAACCCAGGGTGGGGGGCCCCAACTAGACGTGGCCAGAGAACGGCATCACTCACAAGCGGACTCCAAACGGGTTGCCTTGTGGGCAACTTCAAGGGTGACGATCAGATGAGATGTCAACCGCCCATTTTAGGAGGGGCCGCCGTGTCTCAGGGGTAGTCAAACGTGACCGCAACCGCGGGCAAACCCGAAGGTCGCAACCACAGGGCTGGCGATTCGACGGCACGCCGAACCGGCCGGTTCATTTCAGGTGTTCGGCGAGGAATCGCTCCATCCGACGGTAGAAATCGACCCTGTTCTCGAACTTGTACCAGCCATGGCCCTCGTCGGGGTAGACCACCCACTCCAGGGTCTGCCCGTTGCGCCGCATCGCATCGCGCAGCGCGGTGCCATGTTCGATCGGCACCCGGCGGTCTTCCTGTCCCATGGCCAGCAGCAGCGGCCGCTTGATCTCGGCCGCGCGCAGCACCGGCGTGTTCGCGTCGAGCATCGCGGCATCCGCCACCGGGTCGCCGATGAGTTGGGGATAGGAGTAGCGTCGGAACTCCTCGATGCCGTCGCTTTGCGCGTTCCATTTGAACAGCAGACGCGGGTCGGTGACGGCGACCCAGGACACGCCGCAGCGGTACAGCTCGCCGTGGCGGATCAGGCCCATCAGCGTCGCATAGCCGCCGTAGCTCGCGCCCGCGATGCAGATGCGCTTGGGGTCGGCCAGGCCCTTTGCCGCCGCCCAGAGGGTGGCGTCGGCGACATCGTCCTGCATCGCCTGGCCCCACTGCTTCCAGCCGGCGCGGAAGTGGCTCTGGCCATAGCCGTCGCTGCCTCGGAATTCGGGTTCGATGACGACATAGCCGCGCGAGGCAAGGAACTGCGCCTCGCCATCCCAGCCCCAGGTACCACCGCGGACCCAAGGTCCGCCGTGCACCAGCACGACGGCTGGCAGCGGCTTGTCGCGCGGCGCCACGCTGGCCACCGGGCGAGTGATCCAGACCGGGATCGAGCGCCCGTCGCGGGCCTTGAAGCGCTCGAAGTCCAGCGTCGCCATGCGTCGCGGATCGATCTTGGGTCGCTTCTGAGCCAGGATTCGCCATTGCTTGTCGGCCGCCGTGTAAACCACCCAGGTCCCGGGATCCTGATCGGCATAACTGCGAATCAGCACGGTCATGTCAGCCTCGTCACAGCGCCGGCACGTGAGCACATTGATGCGCCCAGGCAACTTCTGGTCGGCCTCTTTCTGCAGTGCGGCCAGGCGCGCATCGAACCAGACGGTGGTGGCCGCATCGGTCTCGACGCGCACGCCCAGGTCACGACCGCCAGCGGTTTCGCTGACGATTCCGCCAAGAAAGTCGAATCCCGGCACCTTGACGACGGGTTCACGTTCCGGCTGTCCGGACTTGAAATCGAAACGATGCAACTGGCGTTCGCCGCTGCTGCCGCTGGCGACGGTCACATAGAGCTTGCCGTCGGTGGTGACGAAAGACGGCCGCCAGGGCATGTTGTAGAAGTCGTGATCGGCAATCTCACGCCACGCGTCCGCTTCGCGCCAGTGCACTCCCGACCGACCCTTCGAGCGGGTGATGACGAGGCGGGGCTCACCAGCAGCATCGAACATCCAGTTCCAGACATTCTCCGGCGTGCCACGCGACAGACTGGTGATGCGCCGCGTCACGACGTTCAGACGCTTGGCATTCACGCCATCTGGCTCGCCGGCACCCGTCCAGCGGTGTTCGCCGACGATCACCTCGTCGCCCCCTGTGCGCGGCACATGCAGGAGCGAGTGGTTGACCTCCAGCGCCTCGCGGCCCGGAACCTGGCGTTCCCGGATGCCGAACCACTTGTTCTGCACCAGCGGCGTCAAGGGCCCGCCCGTGCGCGCAACACTGAACAGCCCCGGCCAGAAGCGCTGGTCGCCGCCACCGCTCAGGCGGTCGGCAAGGTCGAACACCAGACGCTCGTCGTTGACCCAGAAGAAGTCGTCGATGTCGGCATCGCTGAAGTGCGCCGCCTGCGCCACGGGCTTGCCGGTGGCCGAGTCGAAGATCAGCAGCCTCACCCGTTGACCCGCGGGAACCACCGTCATCGCCACCCAGCGGCCGGACGGCGAGAGCTTGGCCTCGCGGATGTCCGGGTCTTCGAAGAACAGTTCGACCGGCAACCGGCCCGGCGCTGCATCGGCCGCCCCGGTTGGCTGGGCCTGTGCCCCCGCTTGTGGCGCCGCCGCCAGCGCCAGGAGCGTCGCGAACAACGCGCCGGCCCCGCGCCAGCTCCAGACTCGATCCGTTCCCTGCATGACCGTGCTCCCTGGCCGGGCCCAACACCCGAACTTCGTGGCACGAGCATAGCCCGGCAGAGCGACGGGTTCTATCGGAAGCCGACCCGATCCAGCATCTGCTGCACCTGCGCCGTGTTGGCGCCCACCTTGGCGATCGGCACCGTCTCGGACTTGAACCGGCCCATGGCGACCAGTGCCGGGTTGTCGCTGCGCGCGCTGGCGACCACCGGGTACTCGTTGTTGCCGTCGGCGAAGTAGCGCTGGGCGTCGTCGCTGGCCAGGTACTCCAGGAAGCGAACCGCAGCCGTGCGGTTCCTGGCGTTGCGCGCCACCGCCGCGCCGGCGACGTTGACGTGGGTGCCGCGACCGGCCTGGTCGGGGAACATGACCGCGACCTTCTCGACCACCGCGATGTCCTCGGGCTTGCGTGAATTCAACAGTCGCGCAAGGTAGTACGAGTTGGTAACGGCAACACCGCATTCACCGGCGGCCACCGCGCGGATCTGGTCGGTGTCGCCGCCCTTGGGCGCCCGCGCCATGTTGTCGACGACGCCCTTCAACCAGGCTTCGGTCCGCTGTGGGCCCTGCGCCTCGAGCACCGAGCCGAACAGGCTCAGGTTGTAGGGGTGCGAGCCGCTGCGGATGCAGACCTGCCCCTTCAGCGCCGGAGCGGCCAGCTTGTCGTAGGTGTCGACATCGGTCGGCTTGATCCGCGCCTTGTCGTACACCAGCACGCGGGCACGCGTGGACATGCCGAACCACTGCGAGCCCTGGCCGCCGTCGGCACCGCGCAGCGCCGCCGGGATGCGCTGCTCGAGAACCGACGACCTGACGGGCTGGAACAGGCCGTCCTGTTCGCCCCGCCACAACCGCGCTGCATCCACCAGCAGGATGACATCGGCCGGGCTTGCCGCACCTTCAGCCTTCAGCCGCGCCAGCAGGCCGGCGTCGTCGGCCTCGATGCGGTTGATGCGGATGCCGGTCGCCTGAGTGAAGTTGCTGTAGAGCGCTTCGTCGGTCTGGTAGTGACGGGCCGAGTACAGGTTCAGCACCTTGTCCTGGGCGACAGCCGGAGCGCTGGCGAACAGGGCCAGGACAACGGCACCCAGCCGCTTGCGGAACGGGGACGAGAGGAAGTGGCTCATGGTGGTCAGACGCCCGTTGGACGCTCAAGAGTGGATCGAGTGGGCGTGAGGTTAACACAAATGCGAATCACTCGCATTAGCAATCATTGACCCCAATCAAGTCGGTTGCCACCTCTCGCTCAGCCCTCGCTCAGCCCTCGCTCAACCCTCGCTCAACCCTCGATCTGCGCCCAGATCTTGTCCAGGCGCTTGGCACTCACGGGTTGAGGCGTGCGCAGCTCCTGCGCGAACAGGCTGACGCGCAATTCCTCGAGCATCCAGCGGTAGTCATCCAGTCGCGCGTGAGGGGCTCCCTTCAGCGCGGCGACGCGGCGCAGCCAGCGCTGTTCGAGCGGACGCAACTCGGCCAGACGTTGTGCGTCGCGAGCCGGGTCGCCACGCAGCTTGTCCAGCCGCATCGTCACCGCCTGCAGGTAGCGAGGCACGTGCTGCAGCACGACCCACGGCATCTCGCGCAGGAATCGCTTGGGCACCAGGCGCTGGAGCTGTGCCGCGATGTCGTCGGCGACGTCCTTGGGCGGCCGGCTGTCCTTCAGCTTGCGCTGCGCCGCCGACCAATCCACCAGCACCGTGCCGGCGAGCCGCGCGACCTCCTGCGCCACCAGCACCAGCCGCGGCCGGCCGTCGTCGAGCCGCTGCCTGAACGACACCGCATCCGTCGGCCAGGGGTCAGCCAGAAACGCACGCTCCAGGGCCAGGCCGAGCATCTGCTCGCGCAGCTCATCGGCGGTACCCAGCGGCATGAACAGCGCCGCCGAGCGCTGGAACTCCGGCAGGTTCTTCTCCAGGTGCTTCAAGGGCTCCTTCAGCTGCAAGGCCAACAGCCGGACGAGGCCGGCACGATGCCGGGCTTGCGCAAGCTCGGGTTCGTCGAAGACCTCCAGCTCGACATGCGTGAGCTTGTCGACGATGGCCGGGAACCCCACCAGCACCTGGCCACCCTTGCGAAGCTCCAGCAACTCAGGCAGCGTGCCGAAGGTCCAGGCGGTGTGGGCCTCACCGGCGGCCAGCGCCGCCGTCGCGACAGGCGGCGCACCGTCAACACGTGCCGCAGGTCGCGCCGGATCTGTCCCAGGTGGCGGGGACTCCGGCGCCGCCGCTTGACCGAGCTTCAGTGCCGCCAGGGACTGGAAGGCCGAGCGCGCCTGCCCACCCCACTGCGCCTTCAAGGCCGCCACGTCACGCCCCATCGCAAGCTGGCGGCCATGTTCGTCGATGACGCGCAGGTTCATGAACAGATGCGGCGGCAACTGTTCGGGCTTGAAGTCATTGCGCACCAGCGGCAGCTGTGTCCGCTCGCGGGTCTGCGCCAGCACTGCGTCGACAAGGCCGCTGTCGGGCGCCGCGGCCTGCAGTGCGGCCGTCATCGAAGCGGCCGTCTCAGGCAGCGGAACCAGGCGCGAGCGCGGGCGCTGGTGCAGAGTCTTCAGCAGCGCCAGGACCTTCGCTTCGAGCATGCCCGGCACCAGCCATTCGCAGTGCTCTTCGGCGACCTGGTTCAGGGCGTAGATCGGCACCGTCACGGTGACACCGTCGCGGGCATGGCCGGGCTCGTGCAGGTACTCGGCGGCGCAGTCGATGCCGGCCAGCCGCAGCACGCGCGGAAAGGCCTGCGCGGTGATGCCCGCGGCCTCGTGGCGCATCAGCTCGTCGCGCGTCAGCTGCAGCAGCTTGGGCTGGGTCTTCGACGCCTGCCGGAACCAGCGCTCCAACGTCGCCTGGGAGCACACGTCGGCCGGCAACTGCTGGTCGTAGAACGCGTGGATCAGTTCGTCGTCGACCAGCACGTCCTGGCGCCTGGCCTTGTGCTCCAGCGCCTGCACCTCCCGGAGCAGCTTGCGGTTGTGGGTCACGAAAGGCAGCGCGCAGTCCCAGTCGTCCGCGACCAGGGCCTCGCGAATGAAGATCTCGCGCGCCGCCACCGGGTCGATGCGGCTGTAGCTGACCTTCTTCTGGTTGTAGATCACCAGTCCGTACAGGGTTGCGCGTTCGAGCGCGATCACCTCGCCGGCCTTCTTCTCCCAGTGGGGCTCGAGCAATTGCGTCTTGATCAGATGCGCCGCAAGTCCGGGCAGCCAGGCCGGGTCGATCGCCGCCAGGCCGCGGGCGTACAGCCGGGTCGTCTCGACCAGTTCAGCGGCGACCAGCCAGCGCCCGGGCTTCTTGCTCAGGTGGGTGCCCGGGTGGCGCCAGAACTTGATGCCGCGTGCTCCGAGGTACCAGTCCTCGTCGTCGCTCTTGCAGCCGATGTTGCCCAGCAGCCCGGCCAGGATGGACTGGTGCAACTGCTCGTCGGTGGCCGGCAGCGTGTTCAGGCGCCAGCCCTGCTCGGCCACGACGGTGTGCAACTGCGCGTGCACGTCGCGCCACTCGCGCACCCGGCGCGGGTTCACGAACTGCTCGCGAAGACGCTGCTCCTGCTGGCGATGGGTCAGCTTGTGGGCGTGGCCTGCCGGAGCGCCGGGCAGACGTGGCAGCGTGTGGTCGCCAGCGGCGCCGCGGCCGTCCTCGATCCAGCGCCACAGCTTGAGCGTGCCGACAAACTCCGACCGCTCGTCGTCGAAAGGCTTGTGCCTTTCGTCGGCCTGGGCCTGCGCATTCAACGGCCGGTCTCGCACGTCCTGCACGCTCAAGCCCGCCGCGATCACCAGCACTTCGGCCAGCGCCTGGCGGTCGCGCGCCTCGAGGATCATGCGGCCGACCCGCGGGTCCAGCGGCAGCCGGGCGAGTTTTTCACCCAAGGCAGTGAGATTCAGGTCGTCGTCGACCGCACCCAGTTCGGCAAGCAGCGCATATCCGTCGGCGATGGCCTTTCGCGGCGGTGGCTCGACGAACGGAAACTCGTCGACCGCGCCCAGGTTCAGCGATTTCATGCGCAGGATCACGCCCGCCAGCGAGCTGCGAAGGATCTCCGGATCGGTGAACTTCGGCCGGCCGGCAAATTCGTCCTCGCTGTACAGCCGGATGCAGATTCCATCGGCCACGCGGCCGCAACGTCCGGCACGTTGCGACGCTGCGGCCTGCGAAATGCCCTCG
>JAJTGU010000285.1 GCA_021297985.1 Rubrivivax sp. | reverse complement strand
CGCTGCCGCAGGCCGGGTCCAGCACGCGCGTGGTGCACAGCTGGTGGTGGAAGCGTTTGACCTCGGCGCGCGCCTCGGCAAGCTTCTTGTCGCGGGCATTGCCGTCCAGCGCGTTGGCCTCGGTGGCCAGCAGCAGCGCCGCGGCCTGGGCGTTGGCCCAGTCGGCGCGCAAGGGCTCGACCACCGTGGGCAACACCAGGCGTTCGACATACGCACGCGGCGTGTAGTGCGCGCCCAGGGCGTGGCGCTCGGTCGGATCGAGCGCACGCTCGAGCAAGGTGCCGAAGATGGCCGGCTCGACCTCACGCCAGTTGGCGGCTGCAGCCTCGAGCAGCAGGCCGATCTGGGCGTCATTCAAGGGCAGGACGTAATCCGCCTGCCCGGCGCCCTTGAACAGCTTGCCGTTGAAACGCAGCAGCGGCTTGGCGACCGCTGCGCTGAAGCCGCCACGGTCCATGTCACCCCAAAGCACGGTCAGCATCGACTTCAACGTCGCAGGATCGCGCCCATGCTCGCGCAGCAGGTGCACGAAGGCTCCCTCGCCGTTGGTTGATCTGGGCAGCAGCCCCACGTCTTCGGCGAACATGCTGAACAGGCAGCGTGTCAAGAAGGCAGCCACCTTGTCGGCCGCGTTGCCTGCCGCCTCCAGCGACCGCGCCAGATCCGCAAGCCGTACCGAAACCTCGCGCGTGACCTTGGCACTGGCCCGCGACGGGTCCAGCGACATCGGGTCGAGCCACAGTCGCGCCAGACGGTCACGCACTGCCGCATTGGCCAGATCGGCCAGCGCGATGCGGTGGCTGCGGGCATCGGGGAAAGGCGTGTAGGTCGCGCCGCTGCGCGTGAACTCGGCATACAGCTCGATCACCCGACCCACGTCCACCACGACCAGGAACGGCGGACGGCCCTCGCCTGCAGGAAGGGAACGCGCGTAGCCCTCCGCCTGGGTACGGGCACGCAGCATGGCGCCATCGAATCCCTTGCTGGTGGCTCCCGCGTTGCGGAGCTTCTTGGACTCCAGCACGAACACGCCACGGCGGTAGCAGTCGATCCGGCCGGCTGACGTGCTGCCGTCGCCATGGCGGAAGGTCACCGCGCGCTCGAAGACGTAGGCGTTGGCGTCAGGGTCTTCCACGGCCGGCTCCGGTTTGGGCACCCCCAGAAGCTCGCACAGCTCGATGGTGAAGGTCTGCGCATTGGCCAGCTCGCTGCCTGTGGCGGCGCTCCAGCGGCGGACGAAACCGGCGCTTTGCGATTCGGCGTCCGGCGCCGGGCCATGCCCGCTGTTCCCGGCAGTCATCGTTTTGTCTTCCCTCGGTGTGCTGTCCGTCGGCGGCGTCACTTTAGCGGCTGTGCGGCTGGAACACCGGGCCGCCGGTTCCCGTCCTTCTCCGAGTTCCCGGCAACCATCCGACCGGGCGGCATTTCGTCCGTTGCCACTCGCGTTCCGTCGCAGCCGGGGTCGGCCGGTCGACCGTGCTGCCTACACTGACTCCATCGCATGGCCCGCAACGGGCTGCATCTGGAGGGGTGACCCGTGGCAAAGAAGACATGGCTGGCCGTGGCCGGCGTGGGGGTGATGGTGTTGGCCGGTGCCGCAGGCATGGCGTTCAAGACCGGGCTGATCGGCGGCGCCAGCGGGCCTTCGGCCAAGGCCTCAGACGCCAAGCTCGCGGCCCAGGATGGCAAGAACGACGGCAAGAAGTCCGGCAAGGACGGTGACGGCAAGCCCGAGGTGCCGCTGGAGTTCGTCGCGCGGGAGATCGTCCAGCCGCAGATGGCGCGCCTGGCGGCGGTGGTGGAGTTTTCGGGCCCGCTGGTGGCGCCGCAGACGGCACTGGTGCGCGCCAAGTCCGCCGGTACGCTGCTGGCGCTGAACGTCGGCGAAGGCGCGCGCGTGTCCGCCGGCCAGCTGCTGGGTCGCATCGAACAGACCGAACTCGGCAGCCGCGTGGCCGAGCGCCGTGCGCAGCTCGAGTCGGCACGCACCACTCTGGCCCAGGCCGAGCGCACGCACGCCAACAACGAGCGGCTGGCGGCGCAGAACTTCATCTCGCCATTTGCGCTGGACAACTCGCGCGCCGCCGTCGAGACCGCACGCGCGGCGTTGAATGCAAGCCAGGCGTCGCTGGACGCGATGCAGACCGGCCTGCGGGACGGCAGCATCGTCGCGCCGATCGCCGGCATCGTCGCCAAGCGCCACGTGCTGCCGGGTGAGAAGCTCAGCCCCGAGCAGCAGGTCTTCACGATCGTCGACATCGCCCGGCTCGAACTTGCCGGCACGGTGGGCACGCACGAGGTCGGCCAGCTGCAGCCCGGCATGGCGGTGCAGATCGCCGTCGAGGGCGTCGACAAGCCGGTGGTCGGGCAGATCGCGCGGATCGCACCGGCCGCCGAGCCGGGCACCCGGAGCATCGGCGTCACGGTGGCGGTGGCCAACCCGAAGGAGACCCTGCGCGCGGGCCAGTACGGCCTGGCCAAGGCCACGATCAGCGACAGCGCGGAGCGGCTGGTGCTGCCGATCTCGGCCGTGACGCGTGCCTCGGGCCAGGACCATGTCTGGGTGCTCGAGAAGGGTGTCCTGGCGCGACGCGCGGTCACCCTGGGCCGCAAGGACGAGCGCGAAGGCCGGGTCGAGGTCCTGCAAGGCTTGACGCCCGCGGCCCAGGTGCTGTCGGCCCGTTTCGAGAACCTGCGTGAAGGCGCCAGAGCCCTGGTCGTGGCCGAGAAGTCGGCCCCCGTGGCCTCGGCCGCGGCGTCGACGCCCGCGGTGTCGAAGTGAACAACAGGAGGGCTGTGCCATGTGGCTGACCCGGGTCTCGATCAATCACCCCGTCTTCGCGACCATGATGATGGTCGCGCTGTGCGTGCTGGGCGTCTTTTCGTACCAGAAGCTCAACGTCGAGCAGATGCCCGACATCTCGTTCCCCGGTGCCTGGATGGAGGTGCGCTACCCCGGCGCCAGCCCCGAGGCCGTGGAACGCGAGGTGATCAAGCCGATGGAAGAGGCGATCAACTCGATCGCCGGCGTCAAGCGCATCACGTCGCGCAGCGGCGAGGGCCAGGGTTCGATGAGCGTCGAGTTCAACCTCGACACCGACATGGGCCGGGCGATGCAGGACGTGCGCGACCGCGTCTCGGCCTTGCAGTCGAGCTTTCCGCGGGACGTGCGCGCGCCGCTGATCCAGCGCTTCAACAACGACAACAGCCAGCCGCTGGTCAACGTCGCCATCGTGTCGGCCACGCGCAGCGGGCGCGAGCTGTCGCTGCTGGGCGAGAACCTCGTCGGCAAGCGACTGCAACGCGTCGAGGGCGTGGCCCGGGTCGACATCTCGGGCCTGACCGTGCGCGAGGTCCGCATCGACCTGGACCCGGCGCGCCTGAAGGCCTACGGCGTGACCCCGGCCGAGATCGCCAGCGCGCTGCGCGAGGCCAACAGCGACCAGCCGGTGGGCGTGGTCAGCGACGGCACGCAGGATTCGCTGCTGCGTGTCGAAGGCAAGGTGCGCGATCCGCGGCAGTTCGAGAGCCTGGTCGTCGCGCGACGCAACGGACTGGCGCTGACGCTGGCCGACCTGGGCCAGCTGGTCGAGCGCGAGCGCGAGATGGATTCCACCGCACGGCTCAACGGCCAGCGGGCGATCAACTTCAACGTCTTCAAGCAGCAGGACGCGAACATCGTCGTCACCGGAGACGCGGTCAAGAAGGTGCTCGAGGAGATCAAGAAGCAGCTCCCGCCCGACGTCGAGATGCGGCTGATCTTCGCCAGCAGCGACTGGATCAAGGGCTCGCTCGATGGCCTCAAGCACACCCTGATCGAAGGCGCGCTGCTGACCATCGCGATCGTCTTCCTGTTCCTGCACAGCTGGCGCAGCACCATCATCACCGGCCTGACGCTGCCGATCGCGGTGATCTCGAGCTTCATCGCCGTCTACATGTTCGGCTTCACGCTGAACTTCATGACGATGATGGCGCTCAGCCTGTGCATCGGCCTCCTGATCGACGACGCCATCGTGGTGCGCGAGAACATCGTGCGCCACGTCGGCATGGGGAAGGACCACCACACCGCCGCCCGCGAGGGCACCGAGGAGATCGGCCTGGCGGTGATGGCGACGACCTTCGCGATCGTCGCGGTGTTCGCTCCGGTGGCCTTCATGGGCGGGATCATCGGCAAGTTCTTCTATCCGTTCGGCATCACCGTCGTCGTGGCCGTGCTGGTGAGCCTGTTCGTCAGCTTCACGCTCGATCCGATGCTGAGCTCGATCTGGAAGGACCCGCCCAGCACCCACGTCAAGAAGCTGCCGGTGCTGGGCCATGCGATCCGCGCCACCGATGCCGCGATGGATGCGCTGCACCGCGTCTACGAGCGTGCGATCCACTGGATCTTCTCCGGCCGCCGCTGGCGCGTCTGGCTGCCGGGCTACGGCCGGCCGTTCCGTGCCGACGGCCAGCGCGACAAGAGCCGGCCGCGGGGCTTTCGCAGCCTGACGATCACGCCGCGTGGCGTCGTCATGGCCGGTGGCGTCCTGAGCTTCGTCGTTGCGATCGCACTCACGCCGCTGGTCGGCAGCGAGTTCGTGCCCGAGACCGACCAGGGCTACACCCAGCTTGCGCTGCGCATGCCGGTGGGCTCGTCGCTGGAGCGCACCGACGCCAAGGTGCGCCAGATCGAGGAGATCGTGAAGACCTTCCCCGAGGTCGAGAACATCGCGACCTGGGTCGGCGGTGCCGGGCAGCGCAACCAGGCGTGGCTGAACATCTCGCTGAAGGATCGCAAGGAGCGCAAGCGCAGCCAGAAGGAGGTCGAAGACGCACTGCGCGCCGCGATCGCCAAGATCCCGGGCACCGACGCCAGCGTCGGCTTTAACCGGCCGATCTACGTCGCGATCCTGGGCAACGACCCCGAACAGCTGGCCAAGGTGGCCGACGAACTGGCCGAGAAGATCAAGAAGATCCCGGGCGCGGTCGACGTCGAGTCCTCGGTCAAGCCCGGCCTGCCGGCCTATGCCGTGCGCATCAAGCCCGACGCGGCGCGCGAGCTGGGGCTGACCGCATCGCAACTGGCGAGCAGCCTGCGCGCCTACGTCAACGGCGAGACCGCCACCTACTGGACCACGCCCGACGGCGACCAGGTCGACGTCGTGCTGCGCCTGAACCAGGCCCAGCGCGAGCGGATCGACCAACTCCGTGGCCTGCCGGTGGCGTTTGCCAAGGACGGCACGCCGATCGCGCTGGAAAGCGTGGCGACCATCGAGTCGGTGTTCAACCCCGAGATCATCCGGCGCCAGAACCTGCAGCGCCGCGAGGCGGTGTTCGCCGGCGTCAAGGACCGCAGCCCGGGCGAGGTCGGCGACGACGTGCAGAAGCTCGTCAAGGAGACCCGCCTGCCGCCCGGCATGAGCTTCGACATCGGCGGCCAGATGCAGCAGCAGGCCGAGGCCTTCGGCGGCCTGCTCGCGGCCATGGCGCTGGCGGTCATCTTCATCTACATCGTGCTGGCCAGCCAGTTCGGCAGCTTTCTGCAGCCGCTGGCGATCATGGCCAGCCTGCCGCTGGCGCTGATCGGCGTGATGCTGGCGCTGCTGTTCTGGGGCAGCACCTTGAACATCTTCAGCATGATCGGCCTGGTGATGCTGATGGGCCTGGTGACGAAGAACGCGATCCTGCTGGTGGACTTTGCCAACCACGCACGCAAGGCGGGCGCCACGGTGGCCGATGCGCTGCTCCAGGCCGGCATGATCCGAATGCGGCCGATCATCATGACGACGATGGCGATGGTCTTCGGCATGCTGCCGCTGGCCCTGGCGCTGAACGACGGCGGCGAGATCCAGGCCCCGATGGGCCGCGCCATCATCGGTGGCGTCATCACCTCGACCCTGCTGACGCTGGTGGTGGTGCCGGTGATCTACAGCTACCTGGTGCGCGAGAAGAAGCCGTCCGCGCAACCGCTTGCGCAAGGGCCGACGCTGGGCGGCGCGGCGTTGCCGCCGGGTGCCCCGGCCGACAAGGACTGAGTTCGCGCTTCGGGTTCGGATGCCGCCGGGCGAGTCCCGGCGGGTTTGCTTCTCTTGGAGCGCGCGGTTGGGGTGGAAGGGACACGAACTCCATGCGGCAGCTCCCTCGCTTCGGCTGCTGATCCCGGCCGTTGGCCGCCTCGTCGCATGCGGCGCGTCGCCGCCGCGTCTGTTCAGGACACTGCGCGCTTTGCTGCCGAAACGCCACCCATGAACGCTCCAACTCTCCTGCCGGCGCTGCTGCGCCGCATCGGCCTGTTGCTGTTGCTGCTGCTGTGCGGTCTGCACCTTGGCGCGCCCGTGCGCGCGGCGGAGTTTGCTCAAGCGCACACGCACGCCGGCGCGGACGGCGTGCGCGCGCCGCTGCAGATTGCACCCGTCGACGATGCCTGGCGGGCGGCGCTGCCGCGCGATGCCAAGCTGGCCACGCAGGCCTACCTCGACCGCCTCCCCAGGGAAGCGGTGATGCGCTCCAACGACTACGACGAGGGGGGCTACTGGCTGCAGCTTTGGGAGTTCCTGCTCGGTCTGGCCATCGCCGCGCTGATGCTGCATGGCGGTCGTTCGGCCCGCGTGCGCGATTGGGCGCAGCGCGTTGGTCGCCGTGCCCTGTTGCGCGACGGCCTGTACGGGGGCGTCTGGGGCCTGGTGACCGGGCTGCTGCTGCTGCCACTGAACTTCTACCGGGCGTACTGGCGTGAACACGGCTACGGCATGTCGACGCAAACCGCCGCTGACTGGTGGGGCGAGTGGGTCCTGACCCTGGGCGTCGAGGTGGTCGGCACGGCGGTGGCGGTGGCGCTGCTGTATGCCGTGTTCCGCCGAGCCGGCGAGCGCTGGTGGCTCTGGGGAGCCGCCGCCTGCTCCGCCTTGCTGGCGTTGATGCTGCTCGTCAGCCCGATCCTGATCGATCCGCTGTTCAACACCTACAAGCCGCTGGCGCACGGCCCGGTGCGCGACGCCGTGCTGGCCATGGCGCACTCCAATGGCGTGCCGGCTGATGATGTCTACGTCTTCGACGCCTCGAGCCAAACCAAGCGCATCAGCGCGAACGTGAGCGGCCTGGGCGCCACGGCGGCGGTGCGGCTCAACGACAACCTGCTCCATCGCACGTCGCTGCCCGAAATCCGTGCCGTGATGGCCCATGAGCTGGGCCACTACGTGCTCAACCACGCGCCGAAGATGCTGATGCAGTTCGGTCTACTGATCCTGTTCGGATTGCTGTTCTGCCAATGGGGGATGCGCCGGCTGTTTGCGCGCCATGGGCACCGCTGGCGCACGCAGGACGTGGCCGACGTGGCCAGCTTGCCACTGCTGACTGCGGTGTTCTCGGTCTTCATGCTGGCGGCCACACCGGTGTTCAACAGCATCATCCGTACTCAGGAGATCGAAGCCGACCGCTTCGGCCTGAATCTGGCCCGCGATCCACACGGCTTTGCCGAGGTGATCCTGAAGCTCTCGGACTACCGCAAACCCGATCCGGGGCGCCTGGAGGAGGTGGTCTTCTTCCACCATCCGAGCGCCCGGCATCGGATTCACGATGCGATGCGCTGGAGGGAGGCGATGGGGACGCCCTGAGGCACTGGACCGCAGCGCCGGGCCGATCTGCGCACGCATGGGCCGACGCCCGCCGCCGGCTTTGGGTCGGGATGGTGAGGTCAGTGCCTCAAAAACCGGCCGTTCACCCCCGAGCAGACCGAGCGGCTGCTGCCGGCGCCGACGGTGAACTGGTAGTCCCGGCCAGTTCCTGCCGTTCGCACATCGCTCCTGCTTGCTGACGTTCGAGCCGCTGTCCTACCCTCAAGGAGCACTCGCGCGGCGCTCAAGCTTGGCGATCCTGCAGCCAGGCTCTGGGCGACAAACCCACCGATTGCGCGAATGCGCGTGAGAACGAGGCAGCACTGGCGTAGCCCAGTT
>JAJTGU010000210.1 GCA_021297985.1 Rubrivivax sp. | reverse complement strand
TGCTGCGTGATGCCGCCGGCCTCGCCTGCGGCCACGCGGGTGGTGCGGATGTAGTCGAGCAGCGACGTCTTGCCGTGGTCGACGTGGCCCATGACCGTGACCACCGGCGGCCGAGGCAGCTGTTCGCCGCTGGAGAGCGCCGTCTCCTCTTCGGTGAAGGCCTCCGGGTCATCGAGCTTGGCCGCCAGCGCCTTGTGCCCCATCTCCTCGACGACGATCATCGCCGTCTCCTGGTCGAGCTGCTGGTTGATGGTCACCATCTGGCCCAGCTTCATCAACTGCTTGATGACCTCGGAGCCCTTGACGCTCATCTTGTGCGCGAGGTCGGCGACCGAGATCGTCTCAGGCACATGGACCTCCTGGACCTGGAACTCGGCAGCCGCCGCAAACGCCGGGCCGCTGTCGCCACGGTCGCCACGCCGGCCGCCCCGCGGGGCCTTCCAGCCACCACGCGTGTCGCCACCACCGGGGCGCGCTCCGCCCTTGGCCGCGGCACGCTTCTTCGCGGCATCGTCGGCCCAGCTGGAGCTGAGCTTTTCGCTCTTGACGGACTTCTTGTCGCCAGGCTTGGCCACGGTCGCGACCGCCGGCGTCGCGCCGGGCTTGGCGGTGGGCTTGTGGATCGTGCCCTTGATGGCTTCCTTGCCCGGCTCGGCGGGCTTGGGCTCCTCGGGCTTCTTGGCGACCAGGGTCTTGCGCGGCGCCGCCATCATGGCGCGGATGGCGGCGGCCTCGGACTCGGCCATCTTGCGACGGCGCTCGAGATCGGCCTGGCGGGCGGCGTCGTCCATCGGCGCGGCCGCCTTGGCGTCGGCGGCCTTGACGATTCGAAGCGCAGGCTTGGCCGGCGCCTCGGGCGCTTTCGGGGTCTCCGCGACGACGGCGGCCTTGGCCAGGTCCGCAGCCGGCTTCTTGGCTTCGGTCACCGGGGCATCGGCGCTGGCGGTGGCGACCGGCGCCGTGCTGCCTTCTGCTCCGGCATCCGCGATCGCGGCACTGGCCTTTGCGGCCGCAGCCTGGGCAGCCGCCTCGGCTTCAGCCTGCGCCTGGCGGGCCGCAGCCTCGGCGGCGGCTGCTGCCGCAGCGGCTTCGGCCGCCTCGCGGGCCAGACGTTCTTCTTCCTCTCGGCGGGCACGCGCCGCAGCCAGCTCGGCCTCCTGGCGGGCAAGCGCCTCGGCCTGAGCCTGGGCTTCTTCCTCGCGCCGCTCGAGCTCGGCATGTTCCTCCGCGGCCGACGCTGCAGCGGCGGCTTCGTCGACCCCGGGTGTGTCGTCACGCTTGACGAAGACCCGCTTCTTGCGGACCTCGACCTGGATCGTGCGCGCGCGGCCAGACGAGTCCGCCTGCTTGATCTCGGTGGTGCTCTTCTTGACCAGGGTGATCTTCTTGCGTTCCGCGCTGGCCACGGTGCCGTGCGAATTGCGCAGGAATTCGAGCAGGCGCTCCTTGTCGGCCTCGGTCAAGGCGTCGTCAACCGAGGCCTTGGCCACACCGGCCTGCGCAAGCTGCTCCAGCAAGGCACCGGCGGTGCGGTTGAGCTGGGTCGCGAGCTGGGCGACGGTGGTTGCTGCTGCCATGGGCGGGAATTCCTCTGCGGGGTGGTGTTGGGTTCAGGCCGGATTCGGGGGGCGGGCGCGGGCGACGAGGTTCATCACGCGAACCAGTGTTCGCGGGCCTTCATGATCAACGCCTTGGCCTGGTCCTCCGACATCGCGGTCAGCTCGGTCAGTTCGTCCACAGCCAGGTCGGCCAGTTCCTCGCGGGTGTGGATGCCGCCGTTGGCAAGCTTGGCGATCAGTTCGGCCGACAGCCCTTTGCCTTCGAATTCGAGATCGCGGAGGTCCTGACTGACTTCATCGACCTTCTCTTCCTTCTCGATCTCCAACGTCAGCAGCGCATCCTTGGCCCGGGTGCGCAACTCCTGAACCGTGTCCTCGTCGAAGGACTCGATCTCGAGCATTTCCTGAAGCGGCACGTAGGCCACCTCTTCCAGGCTCGTGAAGCCTTCGGCGATCAGGATGTCGGCAACCTCTTCGTCGACATCCAGCTTGTCGACGAACAGCTTGCGCACCGACTCGCTCTCGCCGGCCTGCTTGGCCTGCGACTCTTCGGCGGTCATGATGTTGATGCGCCAGCCGGTCAGGTCCGAGGCGAGCCGAACGTTCTGGCCGCCGCGGCCGATCGCGATCGCGAGGTTCTCCTCGTCGACCACCACGTCCATCGCATGCCGCTCCTCGTCGACGACGATGCTCTGCACGTTGGCCGGCGCCAGCGCACCGATCACGAACTGCGCCGGGTCCTCGGACCACAGCACGATGTCCACGCGCTCGCCAGCGAGTTCGTTCGTGACGCCGTTGACGCGCGAGCCGCGCACACCGACGCAGGTGCCGATGGGGTCGACCCGCCGGTCGTGGGAGACCACCGCGATCTTGGCCCGGCTGCCCGGATCGCGAGCGCAGGTCTTGATCTCCAGCAGGCCCTGCTCGATCTCGGGCACTTCCTGGGCGAAGAGTTCGATCATGAAACCCGGCGCCGACCGCGACAGCATGATCTGCGGCCCGCGCTGGGTGGCGTCGATGCCCATCAGGAAGGCCCTCACGCGGTCGCCCGTGCGCAGGTTTTCTTTCGGAATCATCTCGCCGCGCTTGAGTCGACCCTCGACGCGACCGCTCTCGACAATCACGTCGCCCTTGTCCAGGCGCTTGACGGTGCCGACAAAAATCCTCTCGCCCCGCGACAGGAAGTCGGACAGCAGCTGCTCGCGTTCGGCATCGCGGATCTTCTGCAGGATGACCTGCTTGGCCGCCTGCGCACCGATCCGGCCGATCGGGACCGAGTCGACCGCCTCTTCGATGAAGTCGCCTTCTTCGATATCCGGAATGCGGTCCAGCGCGTCGGAGAGCATTTCCTCGGCGTCCGGGTTCTGCAAGCCAGCGGCGTCGGGCACGACCAGCCAGCGGCGAAAGGTCTCGTAGTCGCCGGTGTCACGGTCGACGGCGACACGAATGTCGACCTCGCCGCCGTGCAGCTTCTTGGTGGCGGAGGCCAGCGCCGCTTCGACGGCGCCGAACACCACGTCGCGCTCGACGGTTTTCTCGCGCGAGATGGCTTCCACCAGCATCAGCATTTCGCGGTTCATTCTTCAGACTCTCCTTGTTCCGCCGGGGCCGTGGTCTTGGCACGGCCCTTGAAATTCAAGACCGGCACGAGGCGTGCCTCGCGCACTTCGTCGAACGTGAAACCGAGCTGCTGCGGCGTCGCCTTGGGCTCGCCGAACGTCAGCGTCCAGGCGCCGGGCTCGCCACCGAGCTGGCCCTGGTAGTGTTTGCGCCCCTGGAAGGGCAGCTTCAAGGTCAGGCTCACGGCCTGGCCGGAGAAGCGGGTGAAGTCAGCCTCGGACTTCAAAGGCCGGTCCAAACCCGGAGACGACACTTCGAGCCTGGCGTAGTCGACGCCTTCGACCTCAAGCGCAAACTGCAACTGCCGCGTCACCTGCTCGCAATCCTGCACCAGCACGAATTCGCCGTCGCCACTGGCATAGACCTGGCCCGGCCGGCGGTCGATCGTGACGCGCAGCAGGCCGCGGCCCGCGCGCTCGATCTCGACCAGTTCGTAACCCAGGCCCGCGACGGTGCGCTCGATCGTGGTGCGCCCGTCGCTGCCGCTGAGCGGGCGCGGCGCGACAACGGCGGCAGACACGGAACGGCCGGCGCGGGGTGTCGCCACCCGGCTGCCTTTGCTCGTGCCTTTGAATCTGCCTTGGAGGTTGCTCGTCATTGCGCTGCGCTGCCGCCTTGCTCACCCACCGGGCGAGCCGGCTCTGGCAGCCAGCGTGGGCCCGGTCGACATGCACGAAGCACGCGAAAGATCCGAACCTCCACCGGCGGTCGAGCAAAAAAAAGGGGCCGGATCGTCTCCGCCCACTTCAGCCACGCACACCCGGGAAACCGCAGAGTATAGAGGCAAAGCACTTCAGGTCGGCGCCGGGCCAGCCCCGCGTGCCAGAATCTTCGGCACCCCGACAACAGACTGCTGGAGACCGACGAATGGGCTTTCTCGCTGGCAAGCGCTTCCTGATCACCGGTGTGCTGAGCAATCGCTCGATCGCCTACGGCATCGCCCGTGCCTGCCACCGCGAAGGGGCCGAACTGGCGTTCAGCTACGTCGGCGAACGCTTCAAGGACCGGATCACCGATTTCGCAGCCGAATTCGGCTCGACCCTGGTGTTCGACTGCGACGTCGCGAGCGACGAGCAGATCGCGCGCACCTTTGCCGACCTGTCCGAGCAGTGGCCGCAGTTCGACGGCTTCGTGCATGCGATCGGTTTCGCCCCGCGCGAGGCGATCGCGGGCGACTTCCTCGAGGGCCTCTCGCGAGAGGCCTTCCGCATCGCTCACGACATCTCGGCCTACAGCTTCCCTGGCATGGCCAAGGCGGCCGCTCCGCTGCTGCGGCCCGGCGCGGCGCTGCTGACCTTGACCTACCTGGGTGCGGAGCGTGCGGTGTCGAACTACAACACCATGGGCCTGGCCAAGGCCGCACTTGAAGCCAGCGTGCGCTACACGGCGGCGAGCCTGGGCCCCAAGGGCGTGCGTGTCAACGGCATCTCGGCCGGGCCGATCAAGACGCTGGCGGCCAGCGGCATCAAGGGCTTCGGCACCATTCTCGCGACCGTGGCGGCGCAGTCACCGATCCGTCGCAACGTGTCGATCGACGATGTCGGCAACGTCGCCGCCTTCCTTCTGTCGGACCTGGCGGCCGGCGTCAGCGCCGAGATCGTCTACGTCGACGGTGGTTTCAGCAAGGTGATGGCCGAGCCGCCCGCCGCCTGACCGCCAGGCGACGTTCGACGCGCGGCCTCAGCCGCGAACGCAATCCACGTAGTACGTGCCGTCCTCGCCTTCGACGAGGCCGTGCACGTCGGTGTCGAAGCCCGGGAACGCGGCATTGAAGGCGCGTGTGAACTGCAGGTAGTCGACGATCTTGCGGTTGAAGCACTCGCCCGGGATCAGCAGCGGGATGCCCGGCGGATACGGCGTCAGCAGGCTGGTCGTGATGCGGCCCTCGAGCGAGTCGATGCCCACACGCTCGGTCTTGCGGTGCGCGATGTGGGCGAAGGCGTCGCTGGGCTTCATCGCCGGCGTGTGGTCCGACAGGTACATCTCGGTCGTCAGGCGGGCGATGTCGCCCTGCGCGTACATCTCATGAATGGCCTGGCACAGGTCCTTCAGCCCCATGCGCTCGTAGCGCGGATGCGCGGCGCAGAACTCGGGCAGGATGCGCCACATCGGCGCGTTGCGGTCGTAGTCGTCCTTGAACTGCTGCAGCGCGGTCAGCAAGGTGTTCCAGCGGCCCTTGGTGATGCCGATCGTGAACATGATGAAGAACGAGTACAGGCCGGTCTTCTCGACGACCACGCCATGCTCGGCCAGGAACTTGGTGACGATGGACGCCGGGATGCCGGTCCTGGCGAACAGACCGTTGACGTCCAGCCCTGGCGTGATCAGCGTGCACTTGATCGGATCCAGCAGGTTGAAGCCCTGGGCCAGGTCGCCGAAGCCATGCCAGGCCTCGCCGGCCTTCAGCACCCATTGGTCGGACTCGCCAATGCCGTCTGCGGCAATCTCGTCCGGGCCCCAGACCTGGAACCACCAGTCGGCACCGAATTCGGCGTCGACCTTGCGCATCGCGCGCCGGAAGTCCAGCGATTCGTTCAGGCTTTCTTCGACCAGCGCCGGGCCGCCGGGCGCTTCCATCATGGCCGCCGCGACGTCGCAGCTGGCGATGATCGCGTACTGCGGGCTGGTGCTGGTGTGCATCAGGTAGGCCTCGTTGAAGAGGTGCCGGTCGAGCTTGCGGCCGCGCGGGTCCTGCACCAGCACCTGGCTGGCCTGGCTGATGCCGGCCAGCAGCTTGTGCGTGCTCTGGGTCGCGAAGACCATCAGGTCGTGCGGCCGAGGGCGGCTCTTGCCCATGGCATGGAACTGGCCGTAGAAGTCGTGGAAGGCCGCGTGCGGCAACCACGCCTCGTCGAAGTGCAGCGTGTCGACGAAGCCATCCAGCTCGGACTTGATCGCCTCGGTGTTGTAGAGCACGCCGTCGTAGGTGCTTTGGGTCAGCGTGAGGATGCGCGGCTTCACCGTTGCGGCGTCCACGTCCTTCAGCAGCGGGTTGGCGGCGATGCGGCGGCGGATCGCCGTCTCGGAGAACTCGTGTTGCGGGATCGGGCCGATGATCCCGTAGTGATTGCGTGTCGGCGGCAGGAACACCGGCACCGCACCCGTCATCACGATGCTGTGCAGGATGCTCTTGTGGCAGTTGCGGTCCACCACCACCACGTCGCCCGGCGCCACCGTGTGGTGCCAGACCATCTTGTTGCTGGTGCTGGTGCCGTTGGTGACGAAGAAGCAGTGGTCGGCGTTGAAGATGCGCGCCGCGTTGCGCTCGCTCTGCAGCACCGGTCCGGTGTGGTCGAGCAGCTGGCCCAGTTCCTCGACCGCATTGCAGACGTCGGCGCGCAGCATGTTCTCGCCGAAGAACTGGTGGAACATCTGACCGACCGGGCTCTTCAGGAAGGCGACCCCGCCGCTGTGGCCCGGACAGTGCCACGAGTAGGACCCATCCTGCGCGTACTCCATCAAGGCCTTGAAGAACGGCGGTGCCAGCCCGTCGAGGTAGCTCTTGGCTTCGCGGATGATGTGCCGGGCGACGAACTCCGGCGTGTCCTCGAACATGTGGATGAAGCCGTGCAGCTCGCGCAGCACGTCGTTGGGCAGGTGCTGGCTGGTGCGTGTCTCGCCGTAGACGTAGATCGGGATGTCGGCGTTCTTGAACCGGATCTCCGAGATGAACTTGCGCAGGTTCAACACCGCTGGGTCGAGCTCGGGGCCGGGCGTGAACTCCTCGTCGTCGATCGACAGGATGAAGGCGCTCGCGCGGCTCTGCTGCTGGGCGAACTGGCTCAGGTCGCCATAGCTGGTGGCCCCGGCGACCTCGAAGCCCTCCTTCTCGATCGCCGCGGCCAGCGCCCGGATGCCGAAGCCGGAGGTGTTCTCCGAGCGGAAGTCCTCGTCGATGATGACGATGGGAAAGCGGAAGCGGTGCATGGCGACAGGGTCCGTGGGGGCAAAAACCGGCGCAGTGTAGGGCTGGCTACACTGGCCCGCGTCAATACGGTGGCCCGCAGGTCGCCAACGGGAGACCGCTTTGGATCTGAGTCCTTCGACGATGTGGTGGCTGCTGGCGGGCGGCCTGGTCGTGGCCGAGCTGCTGACCGGCAGCTTCTATCTGCTGATGCTGGCCCTCGGCGCTTCGGCGGGCGCCGTGGCGGCGCACATGGGCATGGGGTCGACACCGCAGGTCGTCGTGGCCGCCGTCCTGGGCGCGAGTGCAGTGGTCGGCTGGCACCTCATGCGCAAGCGTCACCCGCAGGCGGCCCCGTCGGAGTCCAATCGCGACGTCAACCTGGACATCGGCCAGCGCCTGCATGTCGCCGCCTGGGATGCCGACGGATCGGCCCGGGTGCCCTACCGCGGCACCAGCTGGTCGGTCCGCTTCAGCGGCGCCGGCGTGCCCCAGGCAGGCGACTTCGTGATCGTGGCCGTGTCCGGTAGTGAACTGCAGGTCGCGCCGGCTGGCGCGCGGTGAAACCGAACTGATCCTCCAGAGAGCACCATGGAAATCGCCATCGTCGTCGCCGTCATCGTCATCATCTTCATCGTGCGCACGCTCAAGATCGTGCCGCAACAGAACGCCTGGGTCGTCGAACGCCTGGGCAAGTACGACCGCACGCTGACCCCGGGGTTGAGCTTCGTCGTTCCCTTTGTCGACCGCGTGGCGTACAAGCATTCGCTGAAGGAGGTCCCACTGGACGTGCCCAGCCAGGTCTGCATCACGCGCGACAACACGCAGCTTCAGGTCGACGGCATCCTGTACTTCCAGGTCACCGACCCGATGCGGGCCAGCTATGGCAGCAGCGACTACATCGTCGCCATCACCCAGCTCGCGCAGACCACGCTGCGCAGCGTGGTCGGCAAGATGGAGCTGGACAAGACCTTCGAGGAGCGCGACCTCATCAAC
>JAJTGU010000322.1 GCA_021297985.1 Rubrivivax sp. | reverse complement strand
CGAGGCCGGCATCGACGACCTGCTGGTGCTGGACCTGCACGAGCAAGCCGGAGGCAACAGCCGCGGCCATCGCATCGGCACGGGGCCGGCCGCGCGGCCCTGCCCTCTTGGCGCGCACTATCTGCCGCTGCCCGGCCCGGGCACCCGCGAGCTGTTCGACTGGTGTCATGAAATCGGATTGCTTCGCCACGAGTCCGGCCGCACGGTGCCCGACGATCGGCATCTGTGCCACGCGCCGCAGGAGCGACTTTTCTTCGAAGGCGCCTGGCACGAGGGGCTGCTGCCACCGGCTCTGCCCGGCAGCCCCAGCCATCGCCAGTACGTTCAGTTTGCGCGTTGGGTCGACCAGGCCCGGCACGAGCTCGGCTTCAGCCTGCCGACCCGCCACGGCCGCTGGACCGCCGGCCATGCCGATCTCGACCGCCAGACCTTTTCCGTTGCCCTGGCCGCCCGCGGCCTGGACGACAGCCGGTTGCTAAGTTACTTGGACTATTGCTGCCGCGACGAGTATGGCGCCGGGGCCGATGTCATCAGCGCCTGGTCAGGGTTGCATTACTTCGCGAGCCGACATGGCCTGCACATTGAAGGCGCAGACACCGCGGACGACGAGCGCGACCGCGTGTTCACCTGGCCCGAAGGCAACGCCTGGCTGGTGCAGCGACTGGCCGTGCCACTGGGCGACCGCCTGCTGCTGCAACGCCTGGTGCGGCGGGTCCAGGCGCTGCGCCACGGCGTCTGGATCGAGGCCTGGAACGCGGCCAGCGGGCGACACGAGCGCATCGTCGCTCAGCGCGCCATCGTCGCCGTGCCGCTGCATGTCGCCACGCGCATCGTCGCGCCGTCGCTGGACGTGCTGCGCCAGGCCGCTGCCGCCGCGCCGCAAGCGGCATGGCTGGTCGCCAACCTTGCGCTCGACCGGCTGCCGCTGGCCCGGCCGGGCCTGCCGCTGGCCTGGGACAACGTGCGCTTCGGCAGCGGCATCAACCTTGGCTACGTGTACGCCGGCCACCAGAACCTGACGCAGGATCTGGCGCCCCCTTGGGTGTTCACCGCGTACACGGCCTGGCCGCATGGCGGCCGCCACAACCTCTTGGAGGCCGACCGCAGCAGCCTGCTGAGCCGTGTCCTGGCCGAGCTGGAGTTGTTGCACCCGGACCTGCCCCGTCAGGTCGTGCACGCCGATCTGACGCGACACGGACACGCCATGAGCATCCCGGTGCCCGGGGTCCGCAGCCACGCTGCGCTGCGCACACTTGCCGAAGGCCGTGCCGACACCCCAAGGCTGCACTGGGCGCATGCCGACCTGGCCGGTTACTCGGTGTTCGAAGAGGCCTTCATTGCCGGTTGCCAGGCCGGCAAGGCCGCGGCCCAGGCCTTGCACCGCGGGCCGTCTGGCCGATAGTCACTCACCAGAGCAGTTCACCATGCGCCCGGATTCGTCCGGATTCGTCCGGGTTCCATCTTGAACACCAGCCGCCCGTCGGCGCCAGCCCTGGCGGGTCACGGCCAGCGGTGCCATGGCCGACAGCAGGGCCGTCACCAGCACTTCCGCCCGCTCGCTGTTGTCGGCCGAGTGGTTGCAGACAAAGGCATCGAGCGTCACGACACCTGACTCCGGCCAGGTGTGAACCGCCAGATGAGACTCGGCGAGCAACACAACGCCGGTGACCCCACCCGGACTGCCATCGGGTGCTGCGGCAAAGCCGTGGAACAACTCAGCCACCGCTGTCAGGCGGCTGGTCTCAACCGCTTCCAGGCACAGGCGACGAAGCGCCGCGGGCTCCAGCATCCACGGTGCCCGTTGTTCGCAGCCGCTGAGATCCGCGGTCAGGTGCAGGCCTTCCATGCCGTGATGATGCCTGCACCCCAGGTCATGCCGGCGTCGGAACCCATCGCAGCTCCAGGCTGATCCGCGGCTGCGTCATGGCTGGCGTGACATGCGTGCGATGCAGCAGCCCACCGCCGAAAACCAGGGCATCGCCGGCAGCCAGTACGGCATGCACGCGCGGCGCAACAGGATGTCGCTGGCGCAACGCCGCATCAACGAGTTGGTCGGGCGGCAGCAGCACCGGCTCCTCAACGGCCAGCCACTCGAGCGACGGAGCCCTGTTCCCGCAGTCCACCAGCGGCAACCACAACGTGCACATCGTCCGAGGCCGGGCCGGCTCAACCGCTGCGCAGAGGAAGTCGTGACCCAGGGCGCCGTCCTGGTGCCAACTGTGTGGGTGTTCGCCCGGTGGCCGGCTTGCGACCGGGTGTTGCACCCGCAACCACGAGTCGTGACGAAGAAGCGTCCAACCCGAAACCGAACCCGAGCCCAGCGCCAACGGGCGCAGCGCCGCATCGAAGTCGTCCAGCCAACTCGGGCCCAGTGCCAGCAGCCGCAACGACCCGCTGGTCGGCTGGCGGTCCGGATCTCCGGGAGGCGACGCCGCCAAGGCTCGCCTGGCGGCGCCTGCCCATCGCTCGACACAAGCGGCCGTGACGGCGCGGCGCACCGGCCGCGGTGACTCCTGACGGAACTGCATGCCGCAATTCTGCCCACCGGTCTGAAGCTCACGGCCATCCGCGACCAACTCTGCGCGCGAATGGAACCGGCCAGACAGGTGGTGGCGGCACGCAAGGACGAGAGGCACAGCCCGACGGAGACTCTGGTCGTCAAGCTCCCCTGCGTCAGGACGCTCGATGGCCTCGGGTGCGACGTGATGCCCGCGGTGGACTCGAAGCAGTTCTGGAAGCCGATGACCTCGCGCTGGGCGACCAGCGGCGATCGCGCATTGATGCCGGGTCCTCGGGGTCTGAACAAGGCGCCCCTGGAGATGACGCCAGGCCGCAAGGCTGTCGTGCGCGTCCCGAGCAGGCCGTTTGGGCCGGGCACCAGCCCTGCCGCGCAGCTGACCCGGAAACCCGCCGAGGAACTGCTGGAAGACAAGCCGCCGGCCCGGAACGAAGCGCTGCGCTGCTACAATTTTCGCTGTTGATGGGGGCGTAGCTCAGCTGGGAGAGCGTCGCGTTCGCAATGCGAAGGTCAGGAGTTCGATCCTCCTCGTCTCCACCACCCCGAATCTGAAAGGAATCAAGGGCTTGGCTGACGCCAAGCCCTTTTTCATTTTCCGGCCCTGGGCACGGGCACTCGGCGTTCTTGACCTGTCCCCACCCGCCGTACCACTGATTCGGCAGGAGTCCTGGGTTTGAAGGAGAGCCGGCTCCGCTCGTCTGAACACGGCGTGAGTTGATGTAGGTGGATCGGCTGCGGTTGGTGTTTGGCTGTTTGGTCT
>JAJTGU010000159.1 GCA_021297985.1 Rubrivivax sp. | reverse complement strand
GGAACGACGATCGGCATGATGCTGGCCAATGTGCCCGCGGTCTTCCTCGGCGACACAATCGCGAAGAAGGTGTCGATGAAGCTGGTTCATGGCATCGCCGCTGTCATCTTCGCTGCGCTGGGGTTGTTGACACTGTTCAACGTGGGCAATCTCTTTTGAAGCGCTGCAGCCTCACACCTTCAACCTGAGCGAGCGGCGCTACGGTCATGAGTCCAGCGAAACCGACGCTGAGAAATCCAGATGGAGCCGCCGAGAAGCGGCCTGTCGTGGGCACCCGCAATTGGCCGGGTCGAGCCATAGGGAGCCGACACGCGAAGGCCCGCTGGATGACACTCCGCTGACGTTGGCAAAGCCAGACTCGAAGGGATCGACACCGGTGGAGGAATGCTTCCTCGACGATGAACACAGTTTGCCGAAGAAGCCCTGGCATGGGCACGGCAAGCGGGTGCTGGATGACGATCGGAATCGGTGGCGGCTTTAGATCGGAACCGCTGGCGACCTTGGACCGGAATACACACGATGAGCGTTCACCCCTTCGCACACCTGCTTGCGGCCGCGCTTTCGGCCGCCGCCGGATCGGCGCTTGCCCAGGCCAACCCGGCCGGCATCGACTGGCAACCCATCGGTGGCTTCAGCATCGCGCGCACCGAGACCACGGTCGGGCAGTTCAGGCGCTTTGCCGACGCCACGAAGACCCGGACCCTGGCCGAGCGCAGTGGCGGCGGGCAGGTGTATGAAGCCGGCTGGGCCACGAAGGCTGGCTGGAACTGGCGCACGCCCTTCGGCGGTGGCAAGCCGGCGGCCGACGACGAGCCGGCGGTGCATGTCAACTTCGACGAGGCGCAGGCCTTCTGCCGCTGGGCCGGTGGCCGACTGCCGACCGACGCCGAATGGGTCAGCGCCGCCTACACCGAGCAGCGCACCAAGCCCCCTTCGGGCTTCGAACGGGGCAGGACCTACCCACTGCCGACGGGCAGCACCCCGGCCGGTGCGCAGTGCCTGGGCGACTGCGGCGCCGCGGCCAAGGCACGCGCGATCCACCACGGCGCGCGTCTGTGGCAGGGCGACGGGCACGCGCTCGTCACCACCACGCCGGCGGGCGTGAACGGCCTGCACGACATGGGCGGCAACGCCTGGGAATGGGTGGACGAGCCGCAGGGCGCCAGCGGCAACGGTGTTAACGCTGGCAACAGCGCGCGCCGCACACGGGGCGGCAGCTGGTGGTACGGCCAGGCCCAGATGCGCGCCGACCACCTGCAGGACAAGCCAGCCAACACCACGGTGGTCTACATCGGCTTTCGGTGCGCGAAGGTGCCTTGAGACCATCACTGAGACACGCCTCGGCCGGATCGAGCCGTGCCTGCCCTCAGTCGTCCTCCTCGTCCCCGACCTCGCGCCGCTCGGCCTCGGCCTGGCGGACTTCGGCTTCCAGGCGGGGCAGCAGTTGCCGGCTGCCCGCCACGAAGTCCTCGGGCGAGACGCGCGGGGCCCAGAGCAGCGACGGCGGGGGCAGCAGCGAGGTGTAGAGCTCGTCGAACCAGCGGTCCAGCCGCTGCTGGTTCAGGGCCATCGTCACCGCCGTGCCGAGCGTGAAGACGACGAGCACGACCATCGCGATTGCGCGCTGCAGGTGAGGTCGCACGATGCGCGCGTGGGCAACCAGCATCGCGGCGCCCACCCCCATCGGCACGCCACCGGCCAGCCGCGATGGCAGGGCCCAGCCCGACAAGGCCGAGGCCCAGGGCAGCACCAGCAGCAGCAATTCGATCGCGACGAGCCCGCGTGCGGCGACGCCCAGGTGCGGCCAGAAGTCCAGCCGATGCTGGAACAGCTTGCTCACCAGCGTCCACATCACCGTCCACAGCAGCACCGCCAGCGGAACGCCCAGCAGGCTGGGAAGCCATTCGGCCGCCTTGGCGCCGGGATCCTGCTGGACCCACTGTCCGAACAAGCTCCAAAGCCAGAAGGCCAGCGCGAACGCCAGCGTCGCGCGGTGCCCGCCGGACGGTCCCAACGGGCGCTCCGGATCCAGCGTGTCGCCGGGCAGGCGCAGGCGCAGCCGGGTCTGGCCGGCCACGAACTGCCGATCGGGGCCGGCGAGCGCCAGGCGCTGGCCAGGCGGGATTCGACGCTTGCCCCGTTGCAAGCCATTGACGCCAGGCAGCGCCAGGACTTCCGGCAGGCCCTGCGCATCGGGCTCGATCTGCGCGTGGTGGGGCGCCAGGTGCGGGTCGTCGAGCACGACGTCGTTGTCGATCGCACGGCCCAGCCGCAACGGCCACGCCATCACCGGCACGGTCTGGCGGACGCGGCCGTCGCGGTCGATGACCTCCAGCAGCGCCAGCATCAGCGTGGCCCCGCGTCGACGACGCCAAAACCCGCCAGATAGTGCTGTGCGAGCTTCTCGGCGTTGGCCACGCTCACGCCGTAGGCATCGAAGCGACCTTGCGCACCCTGATCGCGGCCGTCCAGCGTGGCCACCAGCAGCGACACGTCGTGCAGGCCCGCCAACCGCTTGTGCGCACGCAGGCACATCAGCGCCCGCAGCGGCAGGCCCGGGCCCTGGATGTAGCGCTCGTGGCACTGAGGGCCGGTCTGCTGGCGGCTGGCGTGTCCGAACTGCTCGTTGCGGAAGCTGCGCGAGTAGCGGTCGGAGAAGCGCAGTGCGCCCAACCGCCGACCGTCGTAGGCCTCGTGGCGTACCGCCAGGTGGCCGGTGATCAGGCTCGGGCTGACAAAGACACGGCTGTCCATCGCGCAGTCGCTGCGCTCGAACTGCAGACCGCGCGACTCGGCCGGATTGCTGCTCCCCCAGCAGCGCATGAAGTCCTCTTGCGGCACCGGGATGCGATAGCGCGGATGCCCCGCCGGCCGCCATGGCTGGGCCACGAAAGCGGCGACCAGCCGGTCCTGGTGTTCGAGCAGTTGCTTCGCCAGGCGCGGGTGCATGGGCTGGTCGACCGGTGGCGCCTGGCGGCTGCGCAGAAGCAAGGCTTCGGCAAATGACGCCGGCACCAGAAAGCTGACCTGCTCGCCGTCGCGCCGGGCCGCGACGTTGACGCCGATCACGCGCCCGCGGTCGTCCAGCGCCGGGCCCCCGCTCATGCCCGGGCTGAGCGAACCGCCAAAGAACAGCGTCGGCAGGAAGTTGCGCTCGACCCGCCCGTTGAACAAGCCGCCCATGACGGCAAAGCCGACGTCCAGCGGGTTGCCCAGGGCGTGGATGCGCTCGCCGCGCTGCATCGGCTCGTCCGCCGGCCGGAATGTCAACACACCGCGGCCTGCCAGCGGCTGCGGGTCGCTCAGCTTCAGCAGCGCCAGGTCGTGCACCACGTCCACGTCCAGGAGCTGCAGCGCACCCTGGCGACCGTCGGCACTGGTGTAAGTGAGCCTGAACTGACCCGGCCGCAGCGCGTACTGGCTGACGACGTGGTAGTTCGTGATCAGATGCCCGGACTCGCTGACCAGGAAGCCCGAGCCGACCGACGCCTGGCTGTCCTGCCCACGCAGCAAGGTGCGCACCTGCAGCAGCTTGTCGCGGGCGCGGGCATAGACGCGCTGGCTGGCATCGCCACTGTCCGCACCGGTGGCGGCAGCCGTTGCCGCACCCATGGGTGCTGCCGCGTCCGGAGCCGCCCGACTGGATGACGCCGATGGCGCCGATGACACTGGTGGCACTGGCGACGCAGGCGGCGCTGCGGCCGTCGCCGACAAGGCCAGACACGCCGCAGACAACAGCATCACGCCACGGCCTGCACGGCGCGGCGGCCTCGGTACTTCTCCCATCGGACCATTGTGGCCCGACGCCGCCGGGCTTGGCTGCCACGCAACACTTCCGGGCGACGCCCCGGGTTTGCACGCTGCCCTGCGCTGCCTGCCGATGCTATTTTCCGTGTCGCCGTGTTAGCGCTAACACGTCGCGCCAAACACGACGCCCGAACGACCGGGCGCCATCAGAACAGCCCCATCGGAGACGCCATGACCCGCCACGCCACCCCGCGCATTCCCGTCCGCCCGACCGCCGCCGCTGGTGCGGCCGCCATCGCCTGCGCCCTCGCGGCCGGGCCGGCGCTGGCCCAGCCGGCAGCCGCCGCCGACGACGGCAAGCTGCAGACCATCACGGTCACGGCCACCAAGCGCATCCAGCCGTTGCAGACGACGCCGATCGCGATCTCGGTCATCTCGGGCGGCGAGCTCGAGGACGCCAACCTCAACAACATGGCCACGATCACGTCGCAGACGCCGACCGTGAACTTCCGCGCCAACGCGAGCAACAAGGACACCGCGCTGTTCATCCGCGGCGTCGGCACCATCAGCACCTCGCCGGGCGTCGAGCCGACGGTGTCCATGGTGCTTGACGGCGTGGTCACGGCACGTCCGGGTCAGGCGACCCTGGACCTGGTCGAGGTCGACCGCATCGAGATCCTGCGCGGCCCGCAGGGCACGCTGTTCGGCAAGAACGCCTCGGCCGGCGTCATCAACGTCGTGACCAAGGCGCCGAGCAAGGCGCTGTCGGGCTACGCCGACCTGTCGATGTTCCAGGGCGGCGAACGTCGCCTGCGCGGCGGCGTCAGCGGTGAACTGGCCAAGGACCTGGTTCGCGCGTCGATTGCCGGCATGACCGCCAAGTTCGATGGCAACGTGACCAACGTCTTCGATGGCAGCAAGGTCAACGGCTACGACCGCGACGGCCTGCGCGCCCGCGTCGACATCACCCCGAGCAAGGACCTGAAGATCGGTCTGATCGCCGACTACTCCAAGGCCCTGGACACCACCCCCACCGGCGTGCCCTACGGCACCGACGTGCTGGCCTACCCGACCAACGCCGTCACCGCCAACCCGCTGTACGCCGCGGCGGTCGCGCCGGTGGTGCCGTCGCCGACCAACCGGCTGATCAACAGCGAGATGAAGACCCGCGTCTCGGACAAGAACTCCGGCCTGTCGGCGCAGATCGACTGGAACGTCGGCGACTTCCAGCTCACCAGCATCACCGCGGTGCGCAAATGGAAGAACACCCAGTTCCAGGACCAGGACCGCGTGGCCACGCGGTACCGTCAGTTCAACCAGATCGCCGACCGCGGCGACCTCGACTTCGAGCAGACCTCGCAGGAGTTGCGCGTGGCCAGCACGAAGAAGCAGTTCTTCGAATACGTCGCCGGACTGTTCTACTTCCACGGCAAGAACGACGAGCAGTACCGCCGCGACGTGACGCGCTGCGCCGCCAGCACCGAGCCCGCCCTGCCCAGCGGCCTGGTGCCCTGCTCGGCTGCCACCACGACCAGCGACAACGGCGTCGCGACCTACGGCGTGCGCTCGACCAGCAAGGCGCTGTTCGGCGAAGGCACGCTCAACTTCAGCAGCTCGCTGCGTGCGATCGCCGGCCTGCGCTACACGCAGGACGACCTGAGCTACTACCACGGCCGTGTCGCCAGCGCCGCCGGCGTGCCGGGCGTCGCCGCGACCCGCGCCACCGTCAATGGCAGCACGAGCGAAAGCGCGATCTCCGGCCGCTTCGGCCCGCAATGGGACATCGCCAAGGACACGATGGTCTACTTCACCGCCAGCCGTGGCTACAAGGGGCCGGCGTACAACGTGTTCTTCAACATGAGCCCGACGCAGGACAACGTGCTGGCGCCCGAGCGCAGCAACTCGTTCGAGATCGGCCTGAAGACCGAGCTGATGGACCGCCGCGTGCGCCTGAACCTCGCGCTGTTCGACGCCGAGTACAAGGGCTACCAGGCCAACGTGCCCGACCTCGTCAACGGTGTCATCGTGACCCGGCTCATCAACGCCGGCAGCGTCAACACCCAGGGTGCAGAGATGGACCTGACGGCGAGGCTGACGCCGGACTTCACGCTGTCGGCGTCGGTCG
>JAJTGU010000278.1 GCA_021297985.1 Rubrivivax sp. | reverse complement strand
GTCAGCCGCGAGCTGCTGCGGGAGAGCCGCGACGTGAGGGCGCTCCGCCAGGGCTGCACCAAGCGCGTGCTGGGCATGCTCGAGGACGTGGCCGAGAACCAGAAGGACAAGTACGCCGCCTTCTGGACCGAGTTTGGTGCCGTGCTCAAGGAAGGCATCGGCGAGGACTTCGCCAACCGCGAACGGCTGGCCAAGCTGTTTCGATTTGCGTCGACCCACGCCGACGAAGGCGTGTCGCTGGCGGATTACGTGTCGCGCATGAAGGAAGGCCAGGAAGAGATCTACGTCATCACCGCCGACAGCCTGACCGCGGCCAAGGCCAGCCCGCAGCTGGAGATCTTCCGCAAGAAGGGCATCGAGGTGCTGCTGCTGATCGACCGGGTCGACGAGTGGCTGCTGTCGCATCTGCACGATTTCGACGGCCACGCGCTGACGAGCGTCGCCAAGGGTGCGGTCGATCTCGGCAAGCTGCAGGACGAGACCGAAAAGAAGCAGGCCGAAGAAGCCGCCGAGGCCTTGAAGCCGTTGCTGGAGAGGCTGAAGACGACACTCAAGGACCGCGCCAAGGACGTGCGTTCGACGACCCGGCTGGTCGACTCGCCGGCCTGCGTCGTGGCTGACGAAGGTGACATGTCGGGTCACCTGGCGCGCATGCTCAAGCAGGCCGGCCAGGCCGCACCGAAAGGCCTGCCGATCCTGGAGGTCAACCCCGAGCATGCGCTCGTCAAGCGCCTGGCCGACGACGTCCGCTTCGACGACCTTGCGCACATCCTGCTGGACCAGGCGGTGCTGGCCGAAGGTGGCAATCTCGAAGACCCGGCCGCTCACGTTCAGCGCGTGAACCGGCTGCTGGTGGGCTGATGCCCAGATGAAGGCCCGGAACCGCTGCTGCGTCCTGTTGGTGGTCCTGGGCCTGTCCGGCCCGGTGGCGACACGGCCTGCGCTGGCCCAGGCCGTGGGCGTCGAGTCCAGCCCGCGAGCGACGTTCCAGGACAACTCGCGCTCGGACCGCATTTCCGCCAGCGACCGCGAACTGACGGCCGCTGAACTAGCTGCCTTGCGTCGTCGGGCCGATGACTTTTTCGAGGGCCTGCGCAACGTGCCGAGCTTTGCCCGGCCGATCGACCGTGCGACGCTGTTGTCAAGCTATGGCCGGGTGCAGGAGGGCCTGCTCCGGCAGGCCTTCATCGTCTACTGGTCAAGGCCTTCAGACGTGCGCCGGCGCGCCGATGGGGCGCTGTTGCCGATGCTCGGGGGCGCGCACGATCTCGTGTACTTCGAGACCAACACGCCGCCCAGCACCGACACCTTGGCCGAGGCCGATACGCGAGACTTCGCGCGAAGCCTGGTCAATGGCGGCGGCACGGTGGGTCAGTTTGCGGCGCCGGTCCTGCAGGGCAAGGTCGGTGGTGGCCATGTCTATGCCAACTGGATCGTGCTGACGCGTGACGGCCGGACTCCGTTTCAGCCCGCTGCCGTGGGCCCCTTGCTCGACGGCGAGATTGCGCAGGCCCGAAAGCGCGTCGAGCAGCAAGAGCAGATCGTCGCGGCCAGGCTCAAGGAACTCGATGCGTCGATGCAGCCGCAGGCGGTCGTCGAGCGGCGCGAGAAGCGCCGCCGGGCCTGGGAGCGCGAGACACGCGACCCCGGGGCGATGGAAGTGCGGCTGGACGCGGCCCATCGTACGGACCAGTGGGACGCCGAACGACAACGCGCCGAGGCTGTGCCGCCGCCCGTTCCTGCGCCGCAACACCCGCACTGGGGCCCGCGGCTGGCCTTGCAGGACTTGCAGACCCGCCTGGCCGCGCTGGAGGCCAGCGGGCCGGCGGGCCGCAACGCTCCAGCGTGCGCCTGGCGCGAGCCTGGCTTCGGGAGCCACCTGGCGGTTCGGTTTGACGCCATCGGCAGTGGCCGCACGCCGCCTGGCTGCATCGCGATGCAGGAGGTCCGTCGCGACCTGGTCGACCCGACCCGGCCGACCTCGGAGGTGCAACTGCTCACGCTGTGGTGGCGCGGCGACGGCTGCGGCTCGCGATGGGAACAGGCGACGCCCGAGCCTGGGCCGCACCGCAGTGTCAACAGTGGTCGCTGCGCGTATTCACTCCCGCTGCTCAAGCAGTTGGACTGGGCGCAGCTTCGGCGATCGATCGGCTGGCCGCCTTGATTGCCGAAACGTCGGGCGCGGTCTGCCGATGGGCCAGCCGCCCCGGCCCTGCCGGCCGCGCCAGCAGATAGCCCTGCAACTCGTCGCAACCCAGGCCGACGAGGGCCTGCGCCTGGTTCGATGTCTCCACGCCTTCGGCGGTGACGCGGATGCGCAGCGCGTGGGCCAGCTCGATGATCGACTTGACGATCAGGTCGACCTTGCCGTCGGCGCTGGCGATGTCGCGCACGAAGGATCGATCGATCTTGATCTTGTCGAAGGGGAATCGCCACAGGTAGGCCAGGCTCGAATAGCCGGTGCCGAAGTCGTCCATCGCGATGCTCACGCCCAGCGCACTGAGGCGCCGCAGCACATCGAGCACGTGCTCGGTGTTGTGGATGAGCAGCGACTCGGTGATCTCCAACTCCAGGCGCTCGGGCGCAAGGCCGCTGCGGCCCAGCGCATCGCCCACCGTGGCCACGAGGTCGCCGCTGCCGAACTGCGCCGCCGAAAGGTTGACCGACACGCGCAAGCCGTTCGGCCAGCCCGCGGCCTCGCAGCAGGCCTGATGCAAGGCCCAGGCGCCCAGATCGACGATCAGCCCGCCTTCTTCGGCCAGCGGAATGAACTGCGAAGGCGGTACCTCGCCGTGGCTCGGGTGTGCCCAGCGCATCAGGGCCTCGTAGCCGCACAGCGTGCTCTCCGGGCCTGCGAACAGGCCCTGGAACTCCAGGCGCAACTCGCCTTGCTGCCGGGCCAGGCGCAGATCGCGCAACAACTGGCGACGCACCTGCAAGTCGGCATCGAGTGCCGGGTCGAAGAAGCTGTAGCAGCCACGGCCCTTGGCCTTGGCCTGGTAGAGCGCAGCGTCGGCTTGTTTCATCAAGGCAGCAATGTCGGCGCCCTTGCCGTCGGCGGCCGGGGCGTGGATCGCGGCGCCGACACTGCCGCCGCAGCGCAGCTGAACCTCGTGTACCGAATAGGGCTCGGCCAGGGCATCGACGATGCGCTGCGCCAGCCGGGCCACGTCGGCCGACTCGACGACACCCGACTGCATCACGGCAAACTCGTCGCCGCCCAACCGCGCCACCGCGTCGCCGTGGCGCAGCAAGTGGCGCAGGCGTTCGCCGACCTGGCGCAGAACCTCGTCGCCGTGCGCATGGCCATGGCCGTCGTTGACCTCCTTGAATCGGTCCAGGTCAAGGCACAGCACGGCAAATCCCGGTCCACCGGACCGGGCACGCCAGGCGGCGGCCTCGAGAACCTCGACAAAGCTGCTGCGGTTGAGCGTGCCGCTGAGCACGTCGTGCGAGGCGAGGTAGCGCACGCGCTCCTCGGTGCGCAGCTTGGCGCGCACCTGGTGCCAGGCGCGCCAGGCGGCGGTTCCGCCGATCACCAGCGTCAGCAGCACGACCACGCCGCACAGCAGCAACATAGAGGCCTCGGTGGCCTCGGCGCGTTCGCTTTGGTCAATGTAGACCTTGAAGACCCCAACGATCTTTCCGTCCAGGCGGATCGGCAAGTTGGCGATGCTGTAGTGCTCGAACCCGTCCTTGCCGTCGTGGTGGATGGTGACGAGTTCTTCGCCGCTGGCGGCCACGTCGCGAATCTCGGCCAGCGTCGCGTCGCTCGGTGGCTCGGTCGGCGCGCCTTCGAAGGTGCGCGAGTCCAGCAGCAGCTGGCCTTCGGGCGTGAACAGCTTGAAGCGGAAGACTTCGTCGGCATGGCTCAAGACCTTCAGCCGCTCGCTCGCTGCGGGCGCCAACGGGCCGCCAGCCAAAAAGGACCCCAGTTCGGGTACCGACTCCTCGACGAATTCGACCCAGTTTTCGCCTTCTTCCTCGGCATTGGCGCCCAGCTGGCGATCGACCAGCCAGCGCGCCAGGGTGGTCACGGTGACCAGGGCAAGGAACACGGCAAGGATCCAAGGCCACCATCCGACCCAGGAAACGGATCGGGGGCTGGAGTTCAAGGCATGCATTTCAAGGACTGTCGAAATGAGCGTCGATCGCGGCGTCGGGTCCGTCACGAACCCCAAAACGGACGGGCATCGACGCCGAACAATGGCTTCGGCGCGGATAAGTTCGTTTATCGGCAGCTTGGCGCCGGCCTTGACCCATGAACCCGACGCCCTTTCGGGATCAGGCGTTGCCGCCCATCGCCTCGATCTGCTCGCGCAGCTGCGTCGTCTGCTGGCTCCAGTACGACGCGCTGCCGAAAAACGGGAAGGCGATCGGAAAGCTCGGATCGCCCCAACGGGCTGCGAGCCAGGCACTGTGGCGCAGCATGCGCAAGGTGCGCAGCGGCTCGATCAGGGCCAGTTCGCCGCGATCGAACTCGAAGAAGCTCTCGTAGCCTTCAAGCAGCGCCGCGAGCTGGCCGGCCTGGGTCGTGGCGTCGCCGGCCACCAGCATCCAGAGATCCTGTACCGCTGGACCGGTGCAGGCGTCGTCCAGGTCCACCAGATGCGGCGTGGCGTCGCGCCAGAGCACGTTGCCCAGGTGGCAGTCACCATGCAGGCGCAGCCGGCGCTGCGGTGGATGGCACTCGAACGCTTCGTGGATCTGAGCCGCCGCCTGCCGCGCCAGCGACTCCCAGGCCGGCTGTTCCGCCGGCGTGACAAAGCCGCCCTTCAGCAGCGCCGCGACGGCCGTGTCGGCGTCGCCCGGCGTCATGCGGTGCCGGTGTTCGAAGCGCCCTCGTGCGCCGACCGAATGCAGCCGCCCCAGGAAGCGGCCAATGGTGCGCAGCACGGTGTCGTTCAGGTCCGCCTCCCGGCCCCCGCAGCGTGGTGCCAATGCCACCCGGTGGCCACAGCCCGGCAGCGCAAACAGGGTCGGAGGCACTCCCAGGACTCCTGGCACGTCGGCCGGCAGGAACGAAGGCGGAACCACCGGTACCTCGGCCTCGGCCAACTCGAGCGCAAAGGCGTGCTCCTCGAGGATCTGTGCATCGCTCCAGCGGCCCGGTCGGTAGAACTTGGCGACCACCGCCTCGCCATCATCCAGGTAGGCGAGAAAGACGCGGTTCTCGTAGGAGTTCAGCTGCAACAGGCGGCCGTCGCCTTGGCGTCCCAGTGCGTGCAGGGCATCGAGTACCGTGTGGGGCGACAGGTCCGCGTAGGGCGGCACCTGGTCGCCGCTCAATGACGCAACGCCGCTGGAGGCGTATCGACGACGATGCCGACGATGTCGTCCGGATTGCCGCGCGCCTCGGCGCGGCCCAGTGCAGGGAGACCGAAGGCCGACAACTCGGTGTCGAAGGTCGAACTCCTGAATTGCCCCGAGTCGCGCCAGATCGACTGCACACTGAAGCCCGGATCGTGCTGTGGGGCTTCGCCTTTGCCCTGGCCTTGGCTCGCCGGATGGATTCCGGGCAAAGGTGGCAGGCTTTCGATCAAGGCCGACGGCGAAGGCAGGCGGTCTGCCTGCCAGCGCACGTAGGCAATGTCGCAGGCGGCCAGCGCCCGGCGCTTGATCTCCAGCGCGCGCTCGCCCCGTGGACTCGGTTTGCGTTGCGACTCCAGATCGACCGCCAGCAAAACACGCCCCTGAGGCGTGCAGACGGCAAAGGCGACCTGGGCCGAGCCCAGCAGGCGATACCACTGGCGCACCATTTCGGGGTCCGAAGGCTGGCAGAACCGGACCAGCGGCAACTTGGCCAGCAGCATGTAGCCGGGCAGTGCCTGGCGCAGGTGACGGTAGGTGCGGCGTTCGTCGCTGCTGAACACCGGGCGGGCGGCCAAGGGCCATTCGGTCGGAAGCTTGCCGCTGTTCGCGGGTCGGCGCTGCGCCAACCACAATGCCATGGCCAGGCCGCTCAAGGCCAGGGCCAGCGTCGCGAGGATCCAGGGCCAAGCCAGGGACATGTTGGCGTTCAAGGAGGGAGTGGAAGGCCGCTTCGGGCCCCAGGTGCAACCAAGGATCGTACTCTGGACGGCTGCCGCAGCGACTCATGCGCTGCCCCACCTTGTCGGCCGCTCCCGCCGCCGGCTATACTCGTGGGCTTTTCCCGGCTCTGGCGCGGGAGAAGGGTGCCCAGCCCTGCGGCCGCTCGCACGATGAAGCGGCACCTCGGTCAAGCCCGGCACAAGGTACCTCATGGGTGTCCTGTACCAAGAATGAAACGCCAGTTTCCCAGAGAAACCTCATGAAGACCTTCAGCGCCAAGCCGGCCGAAGTGAAGCATGAATGGTTTGTGATTGACGCCACCGACAAGGTGCTCGGACGTATTGCCAGCGAAGCAGCACGCCGTTTGCGCGGAAAACACAAGGCCATTTACACGCCTCACGTCGATACCGGCGATTTCATCGTCGTCGTCAACGCCGACAAGATCCGTGTCACCGGGGCCAAGGCCACGGACAAGATCTACTACCGTCACAGCGGCTACCCGGGTGGCATCTATGCCACCGCGTTCAAGGACATGCAGGCCCGCCATCCGGGTCGTGCCCTTGAAAAGGCCGTCAAGGGCATGCTGCCCAAGGGCCCGCTGGGCTATGCGATGGTCAAGAAGCTGAAGGTCTATGCCGGTGCGACGCACCCGCATACCGCTCAGCAGCCCAAGCCGCTCGAGATTTGAGGCCGCGATGATCGGACATTGGAACTACGGCACGGGCCGCCGCAAGAGCTCCGTGGCACGGGTCTTCATGAAGAAGGGCACCGGCCGGATCGTCGTCAACGGCAAGGAACTGGACCAGTACTTCGGGCGCCAGACCTCGATCATGATCGTCCAGCAGCCGCTGCTGTTGACGGGCAACGAGACCGCCTTTGACATCAAGGTCAACGTGCATGGCGGGGGCGAATCCGGCCAGGCCGGCGCGGTGCGTCACGGCATCACGCGTGCACTTGTGGATTACGACACCGCACTCAAGCCGGCCCTCAGCCAGGCCGGTTTCGTGACCCGCGATGCGCGCGAAGTCGAGCGCAAGAAGGTCGGTTTGCACGGCGCCCGCCGTCGCAAGCAGTTCAGCAAGCGCTGATGCCAGGCCGCCGGGGAGCCCAACGGGTCTCCCGGCACTGCGCGCCCGATGCGCTGGAAACTGTTGCGTCGTCGCCTTTCGGTGGCGTCGCCCCGGGTCATCATCCGCAGCCACGTGCCGTGGCCATTGCGCTGGGCGATGCTCGCCATCGCTCTGGGCTTCGGCGCGGCGCTGGCGCTGTGGGCTTTCGAGTTCGGGAAGGAGATTGCCGGCCTGGACCGCGGCGCCAAGGCCGAGTTGGCCCAGTTGCGGGCCGAAGTCGAACGGTTGCGGGCCGACAGTGCCCAGGCGCGCCAGATCGCCAACACCGCCCAGAGCCTGTTGCGCACAGGCCATGCGACCCAGGACAAGCTCGCCCAGCAGCTGCGACAGCTTGAGGCCGAGCGCGCCGGACTGCAAGCCGACCTTGGCTTCTTCGAGCGATTGCTGCCGGTCCAAGGCAGTGGCCTGCAACTGCGGGGCCTGCAGGCCAGCGCGGCAGCGCCTGGGCAATTGCGCTTGCAGATGCTGGTGATGCAGAGCGCGTCGGTTGGCGGCCGCGATGCGCCCGACTTCGACGGGCGCTGGGAGGTCACGCTGGCCGGTCAGCTCGATGGCAAACCCTGGACGTGGCGATTGCCTGACGGCTCGCGACCGTTGAAGGTGAAGATGTACGCCCGCGTCGACAGCACGCTCGAGCATCCCCCGGGCGCCGTGGTCAAATCGGTGCAGGCCCGGGTGCTGGACGCCCAGGGCGTGACCCGTGCCACGCAGACGCTGCGCCTGTAGAAAAGAGAGAGACAACACCATGTGGTTCCAACGCCGGCGAACCCCGCCGATCCGAAGCCTGGTCGGCGAAGGCACGGTCGTGCACGGCGGCGTGCGATTCTCAGAAGGCCTCCGGATTGACGGCGAGGTGCGCGGTGACGTGGTTGCCGCCGACGATGCCGAGCACAGCATCCTTGTCATCAGCGAGCGAGCCCGGGTCGTGGGCCGGGTCCGCGCGTCGCATCTGATCGTGAACGGCGAGATCCAAGGCCCTGTGCACAGCAGTGACTTGCTGGAACTCCAGCCCAAGGCCCGCATCTCCGGCGATGTACGCTACGAGATCCTGGAGATGCATCCTGGAGCCCAGATCGAAGGCGAACTCAAACCGCTGCGCGCGGCCGAAAAGCCGGCCCTCAAGCTGGCGGCCTCGAACGACGCCTGAGCCCGATTGCCGATCGCCTGCAGAACGACCCCTTTTTCTCGAAGCTCGACCCGCTTTCCGGAGGTCCCCCATGAACGCTGTTGCCGAAGCCACCTTTTCCCCTGCCGACCTTGCTGCGCTGGACGACATCCCGCCTCCGCTGGTGTTCACCGACAGCGCGGCCGACAAGGTCAAGCAGCTCGTCGACGAAGAAGGGAACCCCGAGTTGAAGCTTCGGGTGTTCGTTCAAGGCGGTGGCTGCTCGGGTTTCCAGTACGGCTTCACCTTCGACGAGGTCATCAACGACGACGACACGCAGATGGCCAAGAACGGCGTCACGCTGTTGATCGACGCGATGAGTCTGCAGTACCTGAGTGGCGCCGAGATCGACTACAAGGAAGACCTTCAGGGCGCCCAGTTCGTGATCAAGAACCCCAACGCCACCACGACCTGCGGCTGCGGGTCCTCGTTCTCGGTCTGATCCTCAGGCCGCGGGGTACAGAGCCCCGAGCACACGCGGTCCGGCTGCGCCGGTGACCGCCGGCAGGTTGCCGGGCTGGCGTCGTGTGAAGGACAGCGCCAGCCATGCAAAGGCCACGGCCTCGACCTGGTCGGGCGGCATCCCGGCTGGCGCTGTGCTGCTGACCTTGATGTCAGGTCCGGCCAGGGTTTGGAGACGTCGCATCAGGTGGGCGTTGAAGGCACCTCCTCCGCAAACCAGCAGCTCCTGCGCCTCGGGCAGTTCCCGCACCAGGGCCTGCATCGCCGTCGTGGCGGTCAGCTCCAGCAACGTGGCGGCCACATCCCGCGGCACCGCCGGAGCGTTCATCAGGCGACGGTCCACCCAGTTGTCGTTGAAGAGGTCCCGGCCGGTGCTCTTGGGTGGCGCCAGCGCGAAGAACGGCTCCTTCAGCAGTTCGGTCAGCCAAACCGCGTCCACCCGGCCACTGGCGGCCCAGGCACCGTCGCGGTCGAATCCCGGGCCCTTCGGATGGTGGCGGCGATGCCAGAGATCGCTGAGCACATTCGCCGGGCCGCAATCGAAACCGCGAACCGGCGTGGTCCCGTCGCCCAGCGGCGGCAGCAGGGTGAGGTTGGCGATGCCGCCCAGGTTGAGCACGGCGACCGCCCGCTCCGGTTGTCTGAAGCAGCGAGCGTGAAAGGCCGGCACCAGCGGCGCACCCTGGCCGCCCGCCGCAACATCACGGCTGCGCAGGTCGGCCACCACGTCGATGCCGGACAACTCGGCCAGCAGCGCGGCGTTGAGCAATTGGGTCGTGTAGCCCGTGGCGTCGAACTCGCCAGGCCGGTGACGCACCGTCTGACCATGGGCGCCGACGGCAGCCACTTCCGAAGCCATGCAGCCGGCCCGGTCCAGAACCGCGGCCAGGGCCTGGGCATACCAGCGGGCGACACCATTGGCGGCCAACGCGGCACGATGCAACTCGTTGTCGCCCGGGACGTTCAGCGCCCGCAACTCGGTGCCCAGCGTGGCGGGTATCGCCAGCTGAACATGGGCCAGCACCTGGGGTGGGGAGTCGCCATCGAAGGCGACCACAACGGCATCGACACCGTCCATCGAGGTGCCGGACATCAACCCGGCAAACAGCGGGCGCGGGCGCAGCGGTCGCTCGCCCGGTCGGGTCATCTCACTGGGCGAGTGCGTAGCTGCGACCCATGGTCGCCGCGACTTCGAGCGTGTTGCGTGTGGCCGCGGCGACCTCGTTGAAGCGCAGGCGCGAGGCCAGATCGAGGTTCAATGGCTGGCTGCTGCGGGCCAGCGTCAGCGGGTCCTGGTGCACGCCGCCGACCAGGAACTCGAAGTGCAGATGGGGCCCGGTGGCCCAGCCTGTCATGCCGACCAGGCCGACACGGGTGCCCTGGTCGATGCGCTGACCCTTTCGCACGTCGATACGCGACAGGTGGGCGTAGAGCGTGGATTTGTTGTTCGAGTGCTGGACTTCAACGACCTTGCCGTAGCCGTTCTTCCAGCCGGCGAAGCTGACGGAGCCTTCGCCGACCGCCCGCACCGGAGTGCCGGTGGGTGCGGCGTAATCAACGCCGCGGTGGGCCTTCATGCGCTGCAGGATCGGGTGCATGCGCATCGCAAAACCCGAGGTCACGCGGGAAAACTCCATCGGGCTGGCCAGGAAGCTGCGCTGGCGGCTCTGGCCGTCCAGAGACCAGTAGGCGCCCTTGCCGTCGTTGCCGACGAACCAGACCGCGTCATGCACGCGGCGGCCATTGACGAACTGCGCTGCAAGCACCCTGCCGGCGCCTTCGTTCCAGGCCACGGGCTCGCCATCGGCGGTGAGGGACTGGTAGACGACGCTGAAGGTGTCGCCCCGCTTGAGCTCGCGGTGGAAGTCCACGTCTGCGGAGAAGATCTCGGCGAGCTGCGAGGCCACGGCATCGGGAATGCCGGATTCGTCGGTGGCGCCGTACAGCGTGCTGCGGATCGTCCCGCTGGCCAAGCGCACCTGGTACCCCAGGGGCGCGGTCTGCTGCATCGCCAGCCAGCGGCCTTCGAAGCGGCGCAGCGACAGGCGGGTGAAATGACTCAGCGCCTGCGCGCCATCGGCCGACGGGTAGCGCGCGACCAGCGATTGCAGCGTGCCGTCGGCCGCCACTTCGGCGCGAACCATCTTGCCACCGCGGCCGGCGAGCAGCAGCCGTGCGGTGGCGTCCTTGCGGATGAAATCGGCCGCCAGACGGTCGACCACCCCCAGCCGGGCCAGCAGGCTCTCGGGGCTGTCGGTGCCGCGGGTGACGTCGCTGCGCCAGAGCGTGAACTCGTGGTTCGTCAGGGCGCTGATCTGCGGGCCCAGCGGCTCGGACGTCACCGTCTCGTTGACGATGCGGGTGGGGATGCGCGATGCGTCCGGCGTCAGCGGTGCGATGGCAATCGCGGTGATGCCAAAGGTCGCCAGCGCCAGCACGATGCCGACGACCAGCCCTCCGCGGTGTCGCGTGGCGGCACGCCCGATCTGCGCGGGCAGCGCGTCGGCGGCATGCAGGAGCGACTCGGGCTTCATGGGCGGCGGAGAAGGCACAGGCAAAAGTCGCGATTCTAGGGGTGTGCCGCCGGATCGGACCCTGGGTATCCCCGCTGAGCGCGAGGACGCCGAAGATCCCGCTTCGGCAGGCCAGAAGCGACAGTTTCGGCCTGCACCCACTGAACTTGAGCGCTGGCCATGCGCGGGCCGCAGGACTTACTCTTGGCAACATGAAATCCTGGCCTGTCAGCGCCTACCTCAAGCTGTCCATCGCCGTGGCCTTGGCGACGATCGCGCTGAAGACCGGGGCCTGGTGGGTCAGCGGCAGCGTCAGCCTGCTGTCGGACGCGCTCGAATCGCTGGTCAACCTGGCCGGGGCCATGTTCGCGCTGGCGATGGTGACCATTGCCGCTCGCCCACCCGACGCCGAGCACCCGTACGGCCACCACAAGGCGGAGTACTTCAGCAGCGGTTTCGAGGGCGTGTTGATCCTCGCCGCGGCCCTGGGCATCGCCTGGGCGGCGGTGGACCGCTGGTTGAATCCGCAGCCGCTGGAGGCCGTGGGCCTCGGCATCGTGCTGTCGGTGCTCAGCTCGGCGCTCAACGGCGGGCTGGCCTGGAGCATGTTCAGAAAGGCGCGCGAAGTCCGCTCGATGGCGCTCGAGGCCGACGCGCGCCACCTGGTCACCGATGTCTGGACCTCGGCCGGTGTCGTGGCCGGATTGCTGGGCGTGCTGGCCACGGGCTGGCTGTGGCTGGACCCGCTGCTGGCGTTGGTCGTGGCGGCCAACATTGCCCGCGAAGCGGTGTCGCTGATCCGGCGCTCGGCCGACGGCCTGATGGACCCGGCGCTGGAGCCGGAGGTCCTGCAGCAGATCAACGTCGTCCTGGCCGGCTTTGCCCATCCGACGATCCGTTTCGATCATGTGGTGACGCGACGGGCCGGCACGCGCCGATTCGTCGACCTGCACATGCACATGCCGGCGTCGTGGAGCCTGGGCCGGGCAGCGGCGCTGCGCACCTCGGTCGAACAGGCACTGATGAGCGGCGTGCCGGGGCTGCGCGCGACCATCCAGTTGCTGCCCACCGACGTGGAGGCGCACTTCGACGACGAGAAGGACCTGATCTGATGCTGGCTCTGGTGCAACGGGTGGCACGTGCACGTGTCGAGGTCGCCGGGCAGACCGTGGGCGAGATCGGCCCCGGGCTCTTGGTGCTGGTCTGCGCCGAACCGGCCGACGACGAATCGCTGGCGCTGAAACTGGTCGACAAGCTGCTGAAGCTGCGCATCCTTGCCGACGCCGCGGGCAAGATGAACCGCAGCCTCATGGACGCCGGCGGTGGGCTGCTGCTGGTGTCGCAGTTCACGCTGGCGGCCGACACGGCTGGCGGCAACCGGCCCGGCTTCAGCGGTGCTGCGCCCCCCGCGCTGGGCCGGGCGCTGTTCGAGCGTGTGGTCGCGCTTGCGCGCGAACGCCACCCCGACGTGCAGACCGGCGTCTTTGGGGCCGACATGCAGGTGCATCTGATCAATGACGGGCCCGTGACGATTCCGCTGACCTTGCGATGAGGGCCGATGTCGCGCGGTGATCGCGCCGTGCGACCATTCCAGCCATGGCCTCCACACTCGACCTCATCGTCTTCGGCGCCAGCGGGTTCACCGGCCGGCTGGTCGCCGAGTACCTTTTTGGCCGTTACGGCCAGGGCCGCAGTCTGCGTTGGGCGCTGGCCGGGCGCAGCCTGGAGCGGCTGGCCGAGGTCCGCAATGCCATCGGCGCGCCGGAGTCGTTGCCGTTGCTGGCCGCAGACGCGGGCGATGCCCAGGCCCTGCGTGCCCTGGTGCGACGTGCCCAGGTGGTGCTGACGACGGTCGGACCGTATCAGCGCCATGGCTCGGCCCTGGTTGCGGCCTGCGCCGAAGAAGGCGTGGACTATGTCGACTTGTGTGGCGAGCCGTTGTGGATGGCCGAGATGATCAACCGCCACCAGGCGGCGGCCGGGGCCAGCGGAGCGCGGATCGTGTTCTCTTGCGGCTTCGATTCAGTGCCTTTTGACCTGGGCGTCCTGTTTGCGCAGGACGAAGCGCTGCGCCGCTTCGGAGCACCGCTGGTGCGCGTGCGCGGCCGGGTGCGGACGATGAAGGGGACGGTCTCTGGCGGCACCGTCGCCAGTCTGCTGGCGACGCTGGAGGCGACGGGGCGCGACCCGTCTTTGGCCCGCATGCTGGCCGACCCGTTTGCGCTGACGCCGGGCTTCCGCGGCCCCGAGCAGCCTGAAGGCGAGTCCGCGCTGTACGACGATGCGAGCCGGTCCTGGAGTGGCCCTTTCGTGATGGCCACCATCAACACCAAGGCGGTTCACCGCACGAACGCGCTTCGTGGCCACCCCTGGGGCGTGGACTTCCGCTACGACGAACGCATGCTCACCGCCGACGGTGCTGCCGGCGAGCGGAGAGCCCGCGCGCTGGCGCGCCAGACGCGCTGGCAGAACCGGTTGCTCGGCTTCGCGCCGACACGCCGCCTGCTCGAACGCTTCGCCCTGCCCAAGCCCGGCAGCGGACCCACCGCCGAACAGCGCGAGCGGGGCCGCTACGAAGTCGCCTTCATCGGTGACACCGCGGCCGGCGAGCGCGTGACCGCGGTGGTGCGCGGCGACCGCGATCCGGGCTACGGCTCCACGGCCAAGCTGGTGGCCGAAAGCGCCTTGTGCCTGCTCGATGAAATCGACCACGACATGACCGGCGGCGGCCTCTGGACCCCGGCCGCGGCCATGGGCCTGGCTCTGCAACGCCGCCTGCACGACCGGGCGGGGCTGACGTTCGGGATCGAAGACTCCTGACGCTGCTTCGGCGCAGGGCCGGCGTTCAGCCCAGGCGCGGCAGCCATTCGCAGATCCGACGCTGCGGCGTCGCGCCCAGGGACTGAGCCGGACTATTGGCCCGAGAGACCCGGCCGTCGAGATAGCTCGACCAAGCCTCGCCGATGCGCGCCCGTTTGTGGCTGACGGCCAGCGCGGCGATGCCGGCTTCTTCGAGCAGCACCAACCCGGCGATGCCGGCCTCGTCGCGCCCGATGCCGGCGTCGTTGAACACCACCAGTTGCGGCGCGGCCTGGAGCGCAAATCGGGCCGCCGAGCGTCCACCATGTGATCCGCTGAACAGGACCAGGCCGAGTTCGCCGCCCACCGCCTCGGTGATGCTGTCGACACAGCGCGCACGCTGCGCCGTGCCGTCGGCCCATCTCACGACGAAAAAGCCGCCCGGGAGGGCGGCTGTCGGTGTCAAGGCCTGATCGGCCACGGCAGGTCGTGCGTGGTTCAGTCGGCGTACTGACCGGCGGCCTTGATGACCGGGCCCCACTTGGCAATCTCGGCCTCGACGAACTTCTTGTGGTCAGCCGGGTTGACGCGGTTGTCGGTGACCATCACCGCGCCCAGCGACTCCATGC
>JAJTGU010000096.1 GCA_021297985.1 Rubrivivax sp. | reverse complement strand
TGCCGCAGGTCGTCGCGCCCTTGGCACTGACCGGCCGGGTGCACGAGGCCGAGGCGCGCTGCCTGCGCGCGGCGACGACACGGCCGACCAAGTTCACGCTGCCGGGTCCGATGACGATCGTCGACACCGTCGCCGACCGCCATTACGGTGACCGGGTCGCGATGGCGATGGCATTCGCAGAGCTGCTGAACGAGGAGGCGCATGCCCTGGTGGCCGACGGCGTGGACGTGGTGCAGTTCGACGAGCCGGCGTTCAATGTCTACATGGCCGACGCGGCCGACTGGGGCGTCAAGGCGCTGGAGCGGGCCGCTGCCGGCCTGCACGAAGCCGGCGCCGCACGAGGTAGTGCCGTCAAGACGGCGGTCCACATCTGCTACGGCTACGGCATCGAAGCCAACGTGAAGTGGAAGGCCACGCTCGGGGGTCAGTGGCGGCAGTACGAGCAGGTCTTCCCGGCGCTGAGCGCGAGTTCCATCGACCAGGTGAGCCTGGAGTGCATCCACTCCCACGTGCCGCCGGAACTGATGGGCCTGCTCGAAGGCAAGGACGTGATGGTCGGCGTGATCGACGTCGCCAGCGACACCATCGAGTCGGCCGACGAGGTGGCGGCGACGCTGGCCGCCGCGCTGCGCTGGGTGCCCGAGCGGCGCTTGATCGCCTGCACCAACTGCGGCCTGGCCCCGATGCGGCGCGAGGTCGCCGAGTCCAAGCTGCGCGCGCTGGGCGCCGGCGCGGCGCTGGTGGTGGGCGCGGGGGCCTGATCGATGGGCAAGTGGCGACGTCTCTGGCAGCCCGGTCGTTTGCTGTTCTGGCAGATGCTGGTCTTCAACATGCTGAGTTCGGCCTGCGCCTGGGCGATGAACACGCTGCCGCTCAACGGCATCGGCCTGGCGCTGATCGGGACCCTGGGCGTGCTCAACGTGGCCTTCGGGATGCTGGCGGCCTGGATGCTTGTGAAGGAGGAGCCGAAGTGAATGCCTCGGACCCGCTCACCGATCCGCGCCGACCCGCGAACGGTGTCTCACACGTGGCCGGAGCGCTGGAACCTGCGCTGTCGAACGCCACCATCGCCGACTGCCTGGACGCGACCGTGGCGCGACTGCCCGACGCCGAAGCGGCGGTGTTCGTCGAGGCCGGCCTGCGCTGGACCTGGCAAGAGCTGCAGACACGAAGCGATCGCCTGGCGGCGGCGCTGCTGAAGCTCGGCTTTGGCAAGGGCGACCGCCTGGGCATCTGGGCGCCGAACCGGCCGGAGTGGGTGCTGGCGCAGTACGCCACGGCGCGCATCGGTGTCGTGCTGGTCAACATCAACCCGGCCTATCGGCTGTCCGAGCTGGAGTACGCGCTCAACAAGGTCGGGTGCAAGGGCGTCATCAGCGCCCCTTCCTTCAAGACGAGCGACTACCTCGGCATGCTGCAGACGCTGGCCCCCGAACTCGCGCACTGCGAGCCCGGGGCTCTGGTGGCCGCCCGGCTGCCGCAGCTGAAGTGCGTGATCCGGATGGGCGACGCACGGACGCCGGGCATGTTCAACCTGCCCGAGCTGATGGCTGGCGCCGATACCGAAAGCGTCGCCCAGGCGCGCCGAATCGGCACCACGCTGTCCTGCCACGACGCGATCAACATCCAGTTCACCAGCGGCACCACCGGCGCACCCAAGGGCGCGACGCTGACCCACCACAACATCGTCAACAACGCGCTGTTCGTGGCCGCGGCGATGGACTATCGCGCGGGCGACCGGCTGTGCATCCCGGTGCCGCTGTACCACTGCTTCGGCATGGTGATGAGCAGCCTGGCGAGTGCGGTCGTCGGCGGCACGATGGTCTACCCCGGTGAAGGCTTCGACCCGCTGGCCACCCTGCAGGCCCTGCACCAGGAGCGCTGCACGCACCTGCAGGGCGTGCCGACGATGTTCATCGCCGAGCTCGACCACCCGCGATTCGCGGAGTTCGACCTCTCGGCGCTGCGCGGCGGCATCATGGCCGGAAGCCCGTGCCCGATCGAGGTGATGAAGCGCGTCAACACGCAGATGAACATGCGCGACGTGACCATCGCGTATGGCATGACCGAAACCGCGCCGGTGTCGTTCCAGAGCGGCATCGACGACCCGGTCGAGCGCCGTGTCTCGACCGTCGGGCGCGTGCAGCCGCACCTGGAGGTGAAGATCGTCGACACCGAAGGCCGCACCGTGCCGGTCGGCGGGACGGGCGAGCTCTGCACCCGCGGCTACAGCGTGATGCTGGGCTACTGGGACGACGAGGCCAAGACCGCCGAGGCCGTGCGCGACGGCTGGATGCACACCGGCGACCTGGCGACGATCGACGCCGAGGGCTACTGCAACATCGTCGGCCGCGTGAAGGACATGCTGATCCGCGGCGGCGAGAACGTCTACCCGCGCGAGATCGAGGAGTTCCTGTTCCGCCACCCTGCGGTGGCCCAGGTGCAGGTGTTCGGCGTGCCCGATCCGCGCTACGGCGAGGAGATCGCCGCCTGGATCGTGCTGAAGCCCGGCGCCCAGGCCACCGCCGAAGACATCGTGGCCTTCTGCCGCGACCAGATCGCGCACTACAAGGTGCCAAGGCACATCCGCTTCGTGCCCGAGCTGCCGATGACGGTGACGGGCAAGGCGCAGAAGTTCCTGATGCGCCAGGCGATGGTCCGCGAGCTGGGGCTGGCGGAAGCGAAGACGGCTTGACGGCAGTGCGCACCCTCACCCCAGCCCTCTCCCGCAGGGCGGGAGAGGGGGCTCAGGTCTTCTCCCTCTCCCCGCTTGCGGGGAGAGGGCAGGGGTGAGGGGTGGCCTCGGTGCCTACTTCAGCAGCGCCAGCGCCTCGACGATGCGCTCGCCGAACTTGCGCGCGGTGGCCAGGTCGCCGGCGGGGATGCCGCTGGCGTCCTTGTCCGAGGGTGATACCGTCATCAGGCCGCTGAACGAGCCGATGTTGTTGATGTCGCTGCGCGTCGCGCCGCTGTGGTTGGCCGGCATCATGCCCGTGCCCACCCACAGCATGCTGTGCTGCTGCGAGAGCGTGAACAGGTAGTGCAGCGTCGAGAGCTTGTCGCCGTTGAGGGTGGCGCTGTTGGTGAAGGCGGCGGCGAGCTTGTTCTTCCACTTCTGGCCGAACCCGGCTTGCTGGACGCGTCGGCGAACTTCTTGAACTGCCAGCTCACGGTGCCCATGTACGTGGGGCTGCCGAAGACGATGGCATCGGCGGCTTCGAGCTGTTCCCAGCCACCTTCGGGCAGGTTGCCTTCGGCGTCGATGCGCAGCAGCGTGCCGCCGCTGCCGGCGGCCACTTCCTCGGCGACGCGCTGGGTGTGGCCGTAGCCGCTGTGGTAGACGATGACGATTTTCTTGCTCATGGGTTTCGCTTCTTGGGTTGGGAGGAGGGGTCGTGTTCAGCGCGCAAGGTCGAACACCAGCACTTCGGCGTCCTGGCCGCCCTCGAGCATGAGCTCGTGCTCGTCGACCAGGGTCACCGCATCGCCGGCCTGCAGTCCACGGTCGTTCACGCGCAGCGTGCCGCCTGCCACGTGCACATAGGTCAGGCGTTGGCGATCCAGTGCCAGTGTCGCGCGCTCGTCGCCGTCGAACAGCCCGGCCCGGATGCTGGCGTCGGCGTGGATCGTCACCGAGCCGTCGCGACCGTCGGGTGACGCCACCAGCGCGAGTCGGCCCCGCTTGTCGGCCTTGCTGAAGTGCTTCTG
>JAJTGU010000089.1 GCA_021297985.1 Rubrivivax sp. | reverse complement strand
GCAGCAGCATCTTGGGCTCGTGCACCAGCGCGCGACAGATGCTCGCGCGCTGCTGCATGCCGCCGGACAACTGCCACGGGAACTTGTCCTCGTATCCGGCCAGACCCACGCTCGCGAGCAGCTTGCGCGCCCGTTCGGCGAACTCCTTCTTCCTGGCCTTGAACTGGCTGCGGTAGGGCTCGACGATCTCGAGCGGCAGCAGCACGTTCTCGAGCGTCGTGCGCCAGGGCAGCAGGCTCGGCGCCTGGAAGGCCATGCCGCTGATCTTCAGCGGCCCCGTGACCGGCTGGCCGTCGATCGCGATGCTGCCCTTGCTGGGCATCTTCAGGCCCGTCGTCAGCTTCATGAACGTGGACTTGCCGCAGCCACTGGGGCCGACGATGGCGATGAACTCGCTCTGCTCGACCTGCAGCGAGATGTCCTCGACCGCGAACTGCCCCTTGGCGAGCAGTTCGTCGTTGTAGGCGAGCCAGACGTTTCGGAAATCGACGAAGGCCATGACGGCCTTACTTGCGCGCCGCCGGCGGCAACACGTTCAGCTCGGCCTTGCTCGGCAGGAAGGCATCCGTCCAGACGGCGTTCGGATCGATCCGGGTCTTGGTGGCGAAGGCGTCGCTCACCTGCGAGGCCATCAGCGCCAGGCGCCCCGGGACGACGACGCCGAAGCCTTCGGCACGGGCGTCCGGACTCGCAACGACGGCATCGATGGCCATCCGCAAGCGGCGCTTCTCCAGCTCGACATTGATGATGCCGTCACGCGCCTTGACGAACTCGACCGCCGGGTCCGGGTCGGCCATGACCTCCTTGGCGCCCTTGGCAAAGGCCTTCAGGAAGTTGCGCACCGCCTGCGGGTTCTCTTTCAGGATCTTGGGCGTGGCGATGATCACGTTCCCGTAGAGCTTCACGCCGTGCGCGGCATAGGGCAGCACGACGATGTCCTCGGGCTTCACGCCGCGGGCCTCGAGGTTGAGGATGCTGGTGAACGAGAAGCCTGTGATCGCCTCGATGTCGCCGCGCACCAGCATGGTCTCGCGCAGCGGCGGGTCCATGCTGGTCCAGTTGACGCCGGAGATGCCGTTGGCCTTGGCGAAGATCGGGAAGGCCTTGCGCCCGGCGTCGAAGCCCGGGGCACCGAGCTTCCTGCCGTTCAGGTCGGCGGGCTTGGCGATGCCGCTCTTCCTCAACGCCACCACCGCGGCCGGCGTGTTGTTGTAGACCATCATCACCGCCACCGGCTTGTTCGGCGCGTCGGGGTTGTTGGCATGGAACTCCATCAATGCCGCCATGTCGGCAAAGCCCATGTCGTAGGTGCCGCTGGCAACACGGGTGACGGTGCCGCCCGAGCCGTTGCCGGCGTCGATGGTCACGTCCAGCCCGGCCTCCTTGTAGTAGCCCTTGGCCGCCGAGGCCAGGAACAAGGCCGCAGGACCCTCGAAGCGCCAGTCGAGCTGGAACTTGATCGGGGTCGGGTTCTGCGCCTGCGCCAGGAGCGGAAGACCCAGGGAAAGCGCAGCGGCAGTGGCGACGATCCAGGAGCGGCGGGCAAGGCGGACAAGCGGCATGGTGGTTGCTGGAAGAGGAGGGGTTGGGAACGGGGTCAGCAACATTCTGCAAGTTCCGTGCACGCCTGGAATGCTGACTTGCCCCATGACGGGGCACCCGGTCGCGCCCTTCCGGTGCGGCGCGCACCACCCAGGAGCTTCCGGCCCTTGTGCATCATTGCCGGTTCAAGCGCAACCCACCGCCGCACGGACCCAGGCCACCGGCCGGGGCCTTCCGCATGACCCCAACGACCGTACCCCCCCTCCTGCTTCGCCGCGCCGCGCACCTCGCGACGATGGCGCCCGGCAACGCGGCCGAACTGCGCGATGCGACGCTGGTCATCCGCGGGCCGGTGGTGGAGTGGCTCGGACCCGACACCGAGCTGCCTGAGGCGCTGCTCGACGAGGCGCGCTCGACGGGCCGCGTGATCGACGCGTCCGGCCTGGTGCTGATGCCGGGGCTGGTGAACACCCACCACCACATGTTCCAGACGCTGACGCGCGCCCTGCCCGGGGCGCAGGACGCGGGTCTGTTTGCCTGGCTGCGGACGCACTACCCGGTCTGGGCCCGGCTGACACCGGAGATGCTGGCGACGAGCACGCAGCTGGCGGCGGCCGAGCTGCTGCTGTCGGGCGTCACCACGTCGAGCGACCACGCCTACCTGTTCCCGAACGGCTGCACGCTGGACGACACGCTGCACGCTGTCGAGGCGACCGGCCTGCGTTTCCATGCCGCCCGCGGCGCGATGAGCGTCGGCGAAAGCGCCGGAGGCCTGCCACCGGACGCCGTGGTCGAGCGCGAGCCCGACATCCTGGCCGACAGTGAGCGGCTGATCGCCCGCTGGCACGACCCCGACCGGCTGGCGATGCGGCGCATCGTGCTGGCGCCGTGCAGCCCGTTTTCGGTCAGCCCGGGACTGATGCGCGACGCCGCGCTGCTGGCACGCCAATACCCCGGCGTGCACCTGCACACCCACCTGGCCGAAAACGACCACGACATCACCTACACCCGCGAGCGTTTTGGCTGCACCCCCGACGAATACGCCGAGCAGCTGGGCTGGCTGGGGCCGGACGTCTGGCATGCCCACTGCGTGAAGCTCGCGCCGGCGGGCATCGCGCGTTTTGCCGCCAGCGGCACGGGCGTGGCGCATTGCCCGGGCTCGAACATGCGCCTGGGCTCGGGCATCGCCCCGATCCGCGCCATGGTCGATGCCGGCGTTCCGGTGTCGGTGGCCGTGGACGGCTCGGCCAGCAACGACGCCAGCCACGGCCTGGCCGAGCTGCGCCTGGCGCTGCTGCTGCAACGCGTGGCGCTGGGGGCCGAGGCCTTTGGCGTGCGCGAGATGCTGGCCCTCGGCACCCGCGGCGGCGCCCGCGTGCTCGGGCGCGACGACGCCATCGGCCACCTGGCCCCGGGCATGGCCGCCGACCTGATCGGCGTGCGTCTGGACCGCCTGGCGCTGGCCGGCGCCCAGCACGACCCCCTGGCCGCGCTGCTGCTGTGTGCGGTGCCGCAGGTCGACCTGAGCGTCGTGCATGGCCGCATCTGTGTCGAAGGTGGCGAGCTGCAGACGCTGGAGCTGCAGGCGCTGGTGGCACGGCACAACCGGCTGGCGGGGTTGTTGCGGAGCCAGGTCTGAGACCTCCGGAACCACAATCCGGCTCACAACAAGCCCCCGATGGAGACCCCGATGCTCGGCCAGATGATGCAGATGCCCCTGTTGATCTCGAACCTGCTGGTGCACGCCGAACGCCACCACGGCGCGGGCGAGATCGTCAGCCGGCGGGTCGAGGGCGACATCCACCGCCAGACCTACCGTGACCTGGCCCGGCGCAGCCGCCAGCTCGCCAAGGCCATTGCCGCGCTGGGCGTGCAGCCCGGCGAGCGGGTTGCGACCCTGGCCTGGAACACGCACCGGCACATGGAGCTGTACTACGCCGTCAGCGGACAGGGTGCCGTGCTGCACACGCTGAACCCGCGCCTGCACCCGGACCAGTTGGTATGGATCGCCGAGCACGCCGAAGACCAGGTGCTGTGCTTCGACATGACCTTCTGGCCGCTGATCCAGGCCGTGGCCTCGCGCCTGTCGACGGTCAAGCACTTTGTCGCGATGACCTCGGCCACCCACATGCCCACCGGCGAGGCGGCGGCCAAGGTGCCGGGCCTGCTGTGTTTTGAAGACCTGGTCGCGGCGCAGGACGACGCCTATTCCTGGCCGAGCTTCGACGAAAACACCGCCAGTTCGCTGTGCTACACCTCGGGCACCACCGGCAACCCCAAGGGCGTGCTGTACAGCCACCGCAGCACGATCCTGCACGCCTACGCCGGGGCGCTGCCCGACGCGCTGAACGTCTCGCAGCGCGACTGCGTGCTGCCGGTGGTGCCGATGTTCCACGTCAACGCCTGGAGCCTGCCGTACCTGGGCTGCATGACGGGCTGCAAGCTCGTCTTCCCGGGCCCGGGGCTGGACGGCAAGTCGCTGTACGAGCTGTTCGAGGCCGAGCAGGTCACGATGTCGGCCGGTGTGCCCACCGTCTGGCAGGGACTGCTGGCGTTTGTCGAGGCCGGTGGCCTGAAGTTCAGCACGATGCGCCGCACCGTCATCGGCGGCTCGGCCTGCCCGCCGGCGATGATCCGGGCCTTCCACGAGAAGTACGACGTGCAGGTGCTGCACGCCTGGGGCATGACCGAGATGAGCCCGCTGGGCACCGTCTGCACGCTGAAGAACAAGCACCTCGCGGCCAGCCAGGAGGAACGCTACGCCGTGATGGCCAAGCAGGGGGTGGCGATCTTCGGTGTCGACATGAAGATCGTCGACCCCGAGGGCCACGAGCTGCCCTGGGGCACCGAGGCCGGCGGCGACCTGCTGGTGCGCGGGCCCTGGATCGTCGCCAGCTACTTCCGCGGCGACGGTGGCGACCCGCTGCAGGACGGCTGGTTCCCGACCGGCGATGTCGCGAAGATCGACGCCGACGGCTACATGCAGATCACCGACCGGAGCAAGGACGTCATCAAGTCCGGAGGCGAGTGGATCGGCTCGATCGACCTCGAGAACATCGCGATGGCCCACCCGGCGGTGGCGATGGCGGCCTGCATTGCGATGCCGCACCCCAAGTGGGACGAGCGCCCGCTGCTGGTCGTTGTCCGGAAGCCCGGCGCCGACGTGACGCGCGAGCAGTTGCTGGCCTTCTACGACGGCAAGATCGCCAAGTGGTGGACCCCCGACGACGTGGTCTTCGTCGACGCCATCCCGCTCGGCGCCACCGGCAAGATGCAGAAGAACAAGCTGCGGGAGCAGATGCGCGGGTACGCCCTGCCCACGGCTTGACACGAAAGTCCAGGGTGCGGGGGAGCATCTCCTCCGCCGGGGGGAGTTGACGCCCCCAGCAGCCCGGCCGGCGTTGCAACGCCTTTGCAACGCCCCCCATCGACAGTGGCAGCACGCCTCGACATGAGGCCTCCTCAACGGAGCCGCTGCCATGAGTCCCGGATCGACCGCCCGCCTTTCGCAAGCCCCTGCCGACTTCAACCCGGCCAGCGCCTTCACGCCGCGCCCGCTGCCCGCCCACCCGAGGCCGGCCCTGGCCGACGCGATGTTGCAAATGGTCAGCGCGGTGACGGCCCCAGCCCCGCTCCGCTCCACTGCGCAACGCTCGCTGCACGCGCTCGGCCCGCACCGGCCGATCCTGGTCCCCGTGGCACCGACCCGGTCCGCAGCGGCCGACGCCAGTACGGCCGTGCCGTGCTCGCCGCCCAGCCTCCCCTGCGGGCGCAGCGCGCTGCAACACCCGGGCGCGGCGGTGCACACCGGGGCGGGGCTGCATGCCGCGGCGGTGGTGCGGCCGGGAGTCCCGGGCCACTTCACTGGCGAGCATCACGCCGCCGGCGCCATGCAGGCCGCGAGCCGTGCCCAGGCCCGCTCTGCGGTCGATCTGCCGCGCCAGCGGACCCGAGCCAGCGCCCAGGCCGCTGCCGGGCTGGGCTGGGTCGAGCTCTCGGCTGACTGCCGCACGCCGGCCGACAGCCTCCTGCCCGCCGCCGTGGCCGGCGGAGGCTGGATGGACCGCCTGACCGTGAATGCCACCGGCCTCGAAGGCGAGCCTGGCGAGCTGAGCGTGGCGCTGCAGCTGCATGCGCTGTTGCGCAGCGACGCCAACGGCACCGCCGCCACCCGGCTGATCCTGGGGTGCTGGGTCGATGGCGTGCCGGTCCCGCTGCTGCCATCGCCCTGCTGGGGCGGCCGCCCGGGCGCCGGACAGGCGCGTCTGGACCAGGCCCTGGCCAGCCTGGTGCTGGCGCGGCTGCCCATCGTCTTCGGCCGCAGCTTCGAGCTGGCGGTGTTTGCGCTGGTGCGCGCCGGCAGCGAGCCCGCACTGGCCCCTCCACCCTGTCTGCCGGGCTCCTCCATCGGCCACTCCAGCGCCTCGACCACCGGTCCCGGCCTGCGCTGGGCCGGGCTGCGCGGCGTCACCACGGCCAGCCGCTCGCGCCGGCTGATGCACTTCAAGCAGTACACGCTGGCCAGCCAGACCGGCGTCGACTGGCGGCTGCCGGTGCCGGCCGAGACGGCGGCCTGCGAAACCACAACTTTCCCCCAAACCTGAAACCCAGGAGAACAGTCCCATGAAGTCCACCCTTGCCCTTGCGACCGCCGCCCTGGTCGCCACCGTGTCCGTCGGCGCCGCCCAGGCGGTGACGATCTCCGCCGGCGCGCAGGCCGCCCAGGGCCAGCCGAGCACCGTGCCGGTGACGCAGAACCTGCAGAACGGCGATTTCCTGATCCTGGCCAACCCGGCCGCTGGCGCCGGCCACGTCACCGGCGACGGCGTCGACGAGACCACGCGCTGGTCGTTCGACTTCACCAGCCACCCGGACTACGCGGCCTTCGTCACCGCCGGCACGGTCGGCAAGGCGATCCTGACGCTGCAGTTGAGCACGCAGTTCTTCATCAATGGCGTCGGCCCCTGGACCGACATCGCCTTCCCCTCCGACGGCACGCAGGGGGTGTTTCCGGGCTGGGCCATCCCGTCGTTCATGAACGGCACGCCCGGCGTCTGGTCGCGCGGCGAGATCTCCACCGACCTGGTCGCCAACGTCGGCATGACCGGCGCCTCGCTGATGAACTGGCTCACCGGATTCAACGGCATGTTCCCGATGGTTTACGCCGACGATGCGGTGGTCGTCGGGGCCCGCCTGGAGCTGACGACGGCGCCGGTTCCCGAGCCCGCCAGCCTGGCGCTGCTGACCGCCGGCCTGGCGGGGCTGGTCTGGCGTCGGCGACAGCAGCTGGCCGCATCGAAGGCCTGAGCCCCCACCGCTGGCGCCCGGTCGATGGCACCGGGCGCCAGACCCGCGACAGGGCATGGCCGATACTTGGAAGCCTGTTCCAGACAGCGCCGACCCCTGGGCGCGAAACCATGGCCACCTTCAGCGGCGAAATGCTTGACCAGATTCGTGACTGGGTCGAAAGCGGCTGCATCTGCGTCAAGACCCACGTCGTGTTCCGTTGGCAGAAGACCTACCCGCGAACGCTGTGCGTCGTCTTCGAACAACCGACGATCAACGGCAGGGTGTACGACTGGGCCTGCCTGGACGTGCACTACAACAAGTTCACCGGCGGCTTTGTCGCGCTCGGGGGTTTCTGGATCCGGGGCATCGACGACCACGACCTCCGGCCCGAGCAGGACTGCAAGGGCGGTGCGCTGGCCCGGATGTACGGCATCTTCAAGGGCAAGGCAGCGGTCGACCTGGCCGACGAGAGCGCCTACAGGACCTACAAGGACCTGATGTTCGAGCTGTTCCCGAAGTACACCTGAACGGCGCTGCGCCGCCTGTCAATCGAGCCGCGTCTCGCTCTCGTGCCAGCCGCCGAGCAGCCAGCGCGACAGCAGCGAGGTCGCGGCAAACAGTGCCACGCCGGCCAGCGCGACGAGGAACAGCGCCGCGAACATCAGCGGCACGTCGAGCTGGTAGCCGGCCATCAGGATGCGGTAGGCCAGCCCGCTGGCGGTGCCGCCGGTACCGGCGACGAACTCGGCCACCACCGCACCGATCAGCGCCAGCCCGGCGCTGATGCGCAGCCCGGCCAGGAAGTACGGCAGCGCCGACGGCACGCGCAGCCGCCACAACAGTTGCCAGCGGCTGGCGCGCTGGAGCCTGAACAGGGCCAGCAGCCCGGGGTCGACGCTGCGCAGGCCCAGCGTGGTGTTGGCGACGATGGGAAACAGCGCGACCACGGTGGCGCAGATCACGAGCGACGCGGTCGGATCCTTGACCCAGATGATCACCAGCGGCGCGATCGACACCACCGGCGTCACCTGCAGCAGCACGGCATACGGGAACAGCGCCGTCTCGACGGACCGGCTCTGCACGAAGACAAACGCGATGGCCGTGCCCAGCAGCACCGCCGCCGCCAGCGCCAGCAGCGCGACCTGCATCGTGTTGGCCAGTGCCAGGCCGAGCATCGCCGCGTTCTGACCCAGCACTTCGGCCACGCGCAGCGGCGACGGCACCAGGTAGGGCGGCCATTCGAACCAGAGCACCGCCCCATGCCAGAGCGCCAGAAGCGCCAGCGCCACCCCCACCGGCGCGGCTACGCGGGCGACGCGTGATGGCCCGGCCGAGGGAACGGTGCCGCTCATGCTGGCACGCCGCTGGCCGCCATCAGGTCCGCGTGAAGCGCCGCTGCGGCCTCGGCAAAGCGCGTCGAGACGCGAAACGCCGCCGCCCGCGGATAGGGCTCGTCGATGCGCCGCTCGGCGACGACACGGCCGGGGCCTGGCGCCATCACCAGCACGCGCTGCGACAGGAACACCGCCTCGTGGATCGAGTGGGTGACAAACAGCACCGTCAGCTGCCGCTCCTTCCACAACGTCAGCAACTCGTCGTCCAGCCGCCAGCGCACGATCTCGTCGAGCGCGCCGAAGGGCTCGTCCATCAGCAGCAGTGCCGGCTCGGTGACCAGGCCGCGGGCGATCGACACCCGCATCTTCATGCCGCCCGACAACTCGCGCGGGCGGTGGCGCTCGAAGCCCGCCAGCCCGACACGCGTCAGAGCGGCACGCGCACGGGCATCGCCTTCGGCCCGCGGCGTGCCGTTCAGGTCGAGCGGCAGGCGCACGTTGTCCAGCACCCGCGCCCAGGGCATCAGCGTCGGCTCCTGGAACACGAAGCCCAGGCCCCGGCCGTCGGTCTGCACCTGTCCGGCACTGGCGGGCAGCAGTCCGGCAGCCAGCCGCAGCAGCGTCGTCTTGCCGCAGCCGCTGGGGCCGAGCAGGGTCACGAACTCTCCGGCGGCCAGGCACAACTCGGTCGGCGCCAGCGCCTGCGTGCCGTCGGGCCAGGTCTTGGCGACACCGCTCAGGCGCAGGGCCGGCGCGGGCCCGTCGTGGCTCAGGGCAGCACCTTCAGGTCGCGCACGAACTGCGTCGTGTAGGTCCTGCGGCCGTCGACCTTGGCCGGGTCGAGCAGCTTCATCTGCACCAGCAGGTCGTAGG